>CAZXSP010000027.1:0-9496 GCA_964643285.1 uncultured Eubacteriales bacterium | reverse complement strand
TAATGTCTTTGGCAAAAGCCCGGTGGCCGCTTAAAATGTCACAAGGCTTTTCTCCAAAACCGAGGGTAGCTTTTTATTCGCCGCTGCCCGTGGGAACGGCAGGACAGGAAGAATACTTCGACGCATTCCTTGAAGACGGAACCAACCCGGAGGATTTGGCCAAATCTTTGACCAAGTCCCTGGCACAAGGTTTCGGCCTTCGTGAAGTATTCCAAATTCCCCCGGGGGATGACTCGTTAGAGGGTAAGATCGCAGCCTCCCAATATCTTTTGGATTTTGAAAGTGTGCATATGCCGGATCTCGACCCGGCCGTACAAAAGTTTTTGCAGGAAGATACTGTTCCTTTTGAGATTTTGCGGCCCAAAGGAAAAAGGGTCTTTGATTTGCGAGAATACGTGACCGAATTTTATGTAGAATCATGCTCAAGCCATCTTGCGGCCATGACCGTAAAACACGCGCAAGGCCGAACTGTAAGGCCCCAGTGGGTGATATCGGCGTTGGGCAAATACGGGGTCTTAATAGACCCTATGGAAGTTATTATTGATAGAAGGAAGATATTATTTGACTAATACAGAAGACACGGCGGCTACTATAAAAGCCCCAAAAGCGCACAAAAGAAAACCAAGGCGAAGAACGCCCAAAACACGGAAAAGGGCCCGGCTGCAGGAAGCTGTATCCTCGCCCCCCGCAGTTAACAAAGAAATTCTCGTGAACGCAAACCAAGATGAAACAAGGGTTGCCGTCGTGGAAGACGGCGCCGTTGTGGAGTATTACTCGGAAAGGCCCACAAGCCAAAAGATAGCCGGCAGCATTTTTTTGGGCAAAGTTATTAACGTGCTTCCGGGCATGCAGGCGGCTTTCGTTGACATCGGCGAAGAAAAGAACGCCTTCTTGTACGTGGATGATGCCCTCTTGCCTCCGAACCTCGAAGATTCAAACCACTTGGTTTCTTTAGGGCGAAAGAAAAAACGCCCCATCAGTGAACTGGTGAAACCCGGGGAAGAAGTTTTGGTTCAGGTGGTTAAAGAAGCGATAGGTACAAAAGGGGCCAGGGTTACAAGACACGTCACGTTTCCCGGGAGGTACTTGGTACTTATGCCCACAGTGAGTTATGTGGGCGTCTCAAGAAGGATAACAGATGAAGAAGAAAGACAGCGCTTGCGAAAAGCGGCAAAATCCATAAAGCCCAAAAATATGGGCGTTATCATCAGGACGGTAGCCGAGCACAAATCGGAAAAGGAGCTGCAAGTCGATTTCGACTTTCTGGCCAAAATATGGGATAGGGTTCAATCCAAGGCGAAAACCGCAAAAGCGCCTTCACTGGTGCACAAAGATTTGGGGTTAGTTTTTAGGGTCGTAAGGGACGAGCTAAACAAAGACACCACACGCATGCTTGTGGACGATGTGAATACCTACGGAAAAATTCTGGAGCTTTTGGATACAGCTTCTCCCGAGATGAAAGACAGGGTTATGTATTACAGGGATAGGGAATTTCCCCTGTTCAGCCTGTATGGCGTCGAAGCCGCAATAGACAAAGCCCTGCAAAGACAGGTTTGGCTGAAATCGGGCGGTTACATTGTAATCGACAAGACCGAAGCTCTTACAGTTATAGACGTCAATACGGGTAGGTTTGTGGGGAACAAAAATCTTGCGGATACTGTTTTCAAGATCAACATGGAAGCATGTAAAGAAATATCCAGGCAACTCAGGTTAAGAGATATCGGCGGGATAATTGTAGTTGATTTTATCGATATGGAAAGCCCGGGCCATAGGGAGCTTTTGGTACAAGAATTGGAAAACCAGCTCAAATACGATCACACCAAAACCGTGATAGTGGGCATGACAGGCTTGGGGTTACTGGAGATGACTAGGAAGAAAGTGCGTCAAAGCATAGACGCTCTCATGACCCGCATGTGTCCCTATTGCGGGGGCAAAGGTGTGGTTCTTTCAGAGGAAACCGTGGCCGCAAGGGTCAGGAGGGAAATCCGCCGCACATTGGGAAACTCGCATTGCGAGGCGATTTTGGTCGAGGTAAACCCCGGCGTAGCTTCGTATTTGATAGGCCCGGGCGGTTCAACCTTAAAACAACTTGAGAAAGAAACGGGCAGAAGCATCTTTGTGCGGGGGGCCGAAACTCTTCATTTGGAGGAAATGAACGTGAAAGCTCTCGGCACAAAAGAGGAGATTTCAACCAGAGCTATTCCGGTTAAAGTAGGAGATAAAGTGGAAGTAATGATCGAAGAAGTTCACGATCAAAGCCCCGGTGACGGAATAGCCCGGCTTCAAGGGTACGTTTTGAATATTCAGGGCGGGGCCGCCAAGGTGGGTCAGAAAGTGAATGCGGAAATCTTGGCCTGTCACAAAACGTTCGCGAAGGCCAAAATCATAGATTCTTGACACGTTTTTGGCTGCCATGCTAGACTGTTACGGTTAGTTGCCATGAGAGTAGGAGGTTTCCGAGTTGTTCGCAATTTTAGAGACTGGCGGAAAACAATACAGAGTATCCCCTGGGGCTATTGTCAGGGTTGAAAAACTCCAAGGCGAGCGCGGTGACGCTTGCGTTTTTGACAAAGTGTTAGCCCTTTCCGATGAAGAGGGAGTAAAAGTCGGAAGCCCTTACCTAGAAGGTACCAAAGTGAGCGGAACCATCGTTCGCCAGGGGAAGGCCCGCAAGATTCTGGTTTTCAAGTATAAACCCAAGGCCAATTACAGGCGGCGGATGGGTCACAGGCAATGTTTCACTGAGGTTCGGATCGAGTCAATCGGCTCGTAGCTTTGGTTTCTTCAAGGCAGCGCGACGTGATCAAAGTCAAAATTCAGAAATCCGGGCAAACCTTAGTAGGCTACACCGTGAAGGGGCATGCGGGCTACGCCCAAAGAGGGCAAGATATCGTATGCGCAGGTGTGTCAGCTATCGCGCAGGCCGGGTTAATGGGTCTCCAAGATATTTTAGAAGATAATGTTAAGGCTGAACTAAAGGAAGGCTGCTTGACGGTAGCCGTTGATTACGATAACGCTGTACAGCCCGGGGTTGCGTCTATCTTAAGAGTTGTGGAATTGGGGCTTTCATCCATAGCCAAAACCCACCCCGATTTTGTTAATGTAGATTACGGATCATAAACGTGTTTTGGAAGGAGGGGAACGATGTGCTTAATATCGATCTCCAACTGTTTGCCCGCAAGAAAGGTGTAGGGAGCTCCAGAAACGGAAGAGATTCCAAGCCCAAGATGTTGGGCGTAAAAAGCCACGACGGTGAATTCGTTTCAGCCGGGAGCATCATTGTGCGACAGCGCGGTACCAGAATTCACCCCGGCCAAAATGTAGGCCTTGGGCGCGATCACACCATTTTTGCTAGAACTGATGGTTTTGTGGCGTTTCATCGCAAGGGCAAGGCAGGCAAGATAGTTTCGGTTCTCACCGAGACTCCAATGGAAGTTTCAGCAGTGGCGGACAGCGCCGACTAGAAAAAGATTTGGAATTTACCGGGAGATGGTGCGGCGGAGGGTTTCCGCCGCTTTTTGCCGTAGCTTAAAAGTTCGTGTTTTCAAGGGGGATTAAGTTCTAAGTGCCATCACGTTTTATTGACAGCGTCAAGATTTTCGCCAAAGCCGGGGACGGCGGTAACGGTTGCATGGCGTTTCGCCGCGAAAAATACGTTCCCCGAGGCGGGCCGGCAGGCGGTGACGGCGGCCATGGAGGAAGCGTTACGCTTCTTGCCGATACCGGGCTTAACACTTTGTACGATTTCCGCTATCATCCGCACTTGAAAGCCGAAAATGGCAGGCCCGGTCAAGGCGACAAAATGGCAGGCAGAAAAGGCGAAGATTTGGTAGTCAAAGTTCCCCCGGGCACCGTGGTTAAAAACGCGGAAACCGGCGAAGTTGTGGCCGATTTGACGCAACACGGGGATAAGGTGATTATCGCGAAAGGCGGGCGCGGCGGGCGCGGTAACTGCCATTTTGCGACTTCCACTAATAGGGCGCCCAGGCGTTTCGAAGAAGGTACGCCCGGCGAAGAACAAACCGTTTACCTCGAGCTTAAATCCATTGCCGATGTCGGCTTGGTCGGTTTGCCCAACGCGGGCAAGTCCACACTTTTGCGCGCCATATCACAAGCAACGCCGGAAGTAGGACCTTACCCTTTCACGACTTTGACGCCTCATTTGGGTGTCGTAGAAATGCCCCAAAACCCCGAAAACAGATTCGTGGTGGCTGACATTCCGGGCCTGGTTCAAGGGGCAAGTGAAGGCAAAGGTTTGGGGCATCGGTTTCTGAGACACATAGAAAGGACATCGGTCCTTTTGTACGTGGTGGACGCCGCAAGCTACCATGGTGACCCCGTGCGGGATTTGGTGGACGTGCGTCAAGAGGTCATGTCTTACAGTGAAAACATGCGCCGGAAGAAAAGCCTTGTCGCCTTGAACAAAGTAGATTTAGTGGAATCTCCTGAAAAAGTGGCGAGCCTTGTTCAAACAATTGAACAGGTCGCAGAAGCCCAAACATTAGCCGTGTCAGCGCAGAATGGCACAGGAATCCAAGAGCTGGTCAAACGGTTGTTTGAGATTGTCGCCGACAACATTCCGGAAATAGGTGGTAAATAGAAGGAGTTTTGGAAAAAGCGGCGAATATTAAGAACACGACCACGCAATTTAACGGTAGTTGGTGTCTTGGAGGCGTATGAGTGACTGCGATTGGGCTAATGGGCGGTACCTTTGACCCCATCCATTTCGGGCATCTCAGGGCTGCGGAAGAAGTACTCATGGGTTTTGGGCTTGAGAAGGTTATATTTATACCTACAGGTATACCTCCTCACAAATTATCTGACAACGTATCTTCTGCAACACACCGCCTGCGAATGACAGAGCTTGCCGTGAGTTCCAACCCAAACTTCGAAGTATCAGCCATTGAAATCGAAAGGGAAGGATTATCCTACACCGTTGACACGTTGTCACAACTCCGGCAACAATACGGTGCTTTCACAACCTTCTATTATATAGTTGGCCTAGACGCCATCGCGAAAATTTCCACTTGGAAAGACCCCTCAAAGCTTTTCAAGCTTTCTGAATTTGTCGCAGTTTCAAGGCCGGGTAACGACCCAAGCGTCCTTAGTGATCTTCGAAGGACGTTAGGCGACAATGTTTTCTCCAAAATCCACGTCTTTTCCACAACCCTCCTTGCCATAGCTTCCACAGAGATAAGAAGAATGGTGCGGTGTGGCGAATCTATACGGTATTTGGTGCCGGCTCGAGTCATGAATTACATAGAAAAGGAGCGTCTTTATCTGCCAGTTCCCTAAAAACGTCCTGATAATTAGGGTAGGGCCTTTTTGGCTTGTCTGATTTATGTTCGCGGTCGGGTGCCGTCAAGGGTTTCTGCAGACGAAGGATCTCCGGGGGGAGGTGAACCTGAAAATGAAAACATTATACGTGGGCAATTTGCCTTGGAGCACAACTGATGAAGAACTTGCTGAGGCTTTTAGTCAGTTCGTGGAAGTGGTGAGCTGTCGCATTATCACTGACCGGGCGACCGGAAGGTCCCGCGGGTTCGGCTTTGTAGAAGTAAACGATGCTGACGTAGAAAGGGCCGTCGAGGCCGTAAACGGCACCGTTTTGGGGGGTCGGCAAGTTATCGTGAACGAGGCTAGGCCCCGGCAACCCAAATATTGATCGTTCTGCATGTAAAAGGCAGAATCACTTGCCTCCTTTCTCTGGTCACAGGGCGTGGAGGCTTTTCTATTGCGGCGGAACCGGCGGGGCTTGGGGCCGTCTAAGGCATAAGAACTAATAACCTTACCGCTACCCCAGGTATTGGGCGTATTGGACGGTTTTACATCGGGTGTTCAAACGTTGAATGTTTTGCCCGGGATACCGTGTCACGGTATAATCGAGAGAAGTCGCAAAAATACGTAAGCGGTTTATCCTGAAATGGTGGGGATACGCCATGAGATCTCGCAAAGATCGAAGACCGAAAAGAAATGTCCAAAGAACAGAAGCAGCAAACGAGGTTGAAGAAACCAAGGTGTTTCAAAGGGAAGAAGTGCAGCTGCCCGGCCGCAGGCAGTGGTTATATGTGCTTGGGGCGGTTATATTGGCGGTATTGTTGTTTGGCGGCGGCGCCATTATTGGCTTTATGAGATTCGCCACCCACCCTTCCGACGTCCTCATTCCTCCGGAAATCCAAGACGAGTTCCAGGGGAGAATCAATATTCTTGTTATGGGAATAGACGGCGGGGTAAACGGAGGGTCAAAATCATCTCCTGACGGGAAGCGTTCGGATGTATTAATGGTGTTAAGCGTAGACCCTGACCTGCAGGAAGTGGGGGTTCTCTCCATACCCAGAGATACCAGGGCGTTCATTCCCAAAGAAATAAGCGATTATCAAAAAATCGGACATGCTCACGCTTACGGCGGAGCGCAGTTAGCCATCGATACAGTGGAGATGCTTCTGAAGATACCGATACATCACTATGTTCGCGTAGATTTTGAAGGCTTCGTGGCCGTCATCGACAGGCTTGATGGGATCGATATCGATGTCCCGGGCGACATGTATTACAAAGATCCGTTCCAGGATTTGCTCATAAATATACCAAAAGGGCCGCAGCATCTAGACGGTAAGACAGCCCTGGGGTTTGTCCGGTACAGAGAGTACGACATGGGGGATATTGACCGTATAAAGGCACAGGAACTTTTCCTCAAGGCTCTCATCCAAAAAGCAGTCAAGCTTAGAAACGTTTTCAAAATACCGGACTTAATAGCAGATATGCAGCCGTATTTTTCTACAAGCCTGACAACGCAAGATCTGCTCTATTTGTCGAGCGTCGCCATGAAGATGGAGCCGGATGATATAAAAATGGGTCTTTTGCCGGGTACGCCTGAAGACAGGCTTGAAGGAGAAACCAAAGTAAGCTATTGGATTCACGATTCGTCCGGCAGCGAGAAAATGGTGGACCGGCTTATAAACGGGATCGATCTTGAGAGAAACGCCTTCATAAGAGTGGCAGTTGAAAATGGGTGCGGTATCACCGGGGCAGCTGATAAACTTGCAACCGTGCTGAGGAACGAAGGGTTCCAGGTGGTATCCGTAGGGAACGCTAAACGACAGGATTATCTTGTCACGGATGTGATGGCGGTTTCCGAGAAGAAAGGCGATTTGGTGCTTGTTCATCGGGGCATTAAATCTATTTGTTCACAGGCGCAAGGGTTGAAGGCCAAAGACAAAGATATGCCGGAAGAAGCCGATGTGCTTGTGATTATCGGTAAAGATTTCAAGATGCCTATCGTAGGGCCGGGTTTGTAGCCGAAGTTTTGACAAGTGATAAATGGGGGCGAGACTGATAGATAACTCCAACAAGTCAGCCGGCAATGTTGAAGATGGCGCGCAGCAGCGCCAAGCCGCAAAACAGTTGGCGCTTCATATAGCTTCATCCTTGGAAGAAGGAAAAGGGTCGAGGATAGTTGTTCTGGATGTGCACGACATGACAGTCATAGCTGATTATTTCGTCATCGCTTCAGGCACGAGCCAAAGGCATGTAAAGGCATTGGTTGACCGTCTAGAGAAAGACGGAACTTCCGCGCGCGCGCCAAACCACGTGGAGGGCTACCCCCAGGCCCGTTGGATTCTCCTGGATTACGGAGATGTCGTGGTACATGTGTTTGAAGACCAGGAACGCTCTTTTTACGGGCTGGAAAGGCTTTGGGGCGATGCTCCCAAGGTCCCGTATCAATAGCGGTTGTAGGGCATTAGCGGAGAGGGGATTTTTTATATGCCAAGATCAGTCACCGGTGTGTCTAAATCAAACAGCACGCTGTGGGTTTTGATCGCATGCGTAGTTGTGGTTGGTTTAGCGGTAGTCACTTATGTTAAGCCGCTGCGCGGTACAGTTGCCGTTGTAGACGGATACAGGATTACAAAAGCCATGTTGTACGACGAAATGTACAAACGAGTCGGTCAGGAAGCTCTCAGTAACCTCATCGACTCCGCGCTTATCATGCAAGAAGCATCCATGAAAAACCTGACACTGAGTAGCGCCGAGCTTAAAACTGAGGTTGACCGCTTTATCGTGGAACAATACGGCTCCCAGGAACAATTCGATGAAGTGCTTTCATACTACGGGTTGACCCGTAAACAGGCTGAAGACGAGTGGAAAGTGTATTTCAGCGCCAAGAAGGTGCTTTTGGCAGACATGGAAATCACAGAAGCCGACCTTTTGGCTTACTTTGACGCGTACAAAACCGATTTCGACGAAGAAGCACTGGTGTCTCTGAGGCGCATAGTATCCGTAAGCGAAGCTGACGCTTTGTCTGTAGTGGACGAGATAGGTCAGGGCGGCGATTTTGCGGAAATCGCTAAAGAGAAATCTATCGATGCCCAAACCCGCGATCTTGGCGGCGATATGGGCTGGGTGTTTGAAGACGGACTCGACGAAGAGTTGCGACAGATAGCTTTCCAACTGGAAGAGGGCAAGCTGAGCCCACCCGTGGAAACCAAAGATGGATGGGTCGTCATAGAGGTTACCGGGCGTAAAGAAGCAAAGCCAGCCGTGTTTGAGGAAGTCAAAGAAGAAGTGCGGGCACGGTATGAAGATGAAAGAATCGACGAAGCCCTTCCGCAATGGCTCAATGGGCTAAGGTCAAAGGCCTCAGTAGAGTACAAATAGTGGCGTAGCGGCGAAATGTGCGCCTGTACATTTCGCCGCCATGTGTTTCCCCCAGTGTTCTGTGGTTCCACCGTTTTTCTTTCCCCAAAAGACCTTTTCCGCACCTAAACGCGGGCAAAAGGGTTTGCTGTGAACTCGCTTACACGCTATGTGAATCCTCAAGCTGACTTAGACCAACATTTGTGAACACGGTCTTAAGCAACTGTGCATTATCTTCTTTTCCTAAACCCAGTAGGATTAAGCGGGGACCTATGAAAAAACCAAAAACACTGCATAAAGCAAGGTGACAGTGCTGATTGGCTTACTGCGAACAAATTGCTGTACAACAATAGCCCCTATCCGGTTGGGACCATCAAATGCCCCCGAAGGAGGTAGTAAAAGCACATGAAGTTCTCAAAAAGGACTTTTGGCTTACTCTTGAGCCTCATTTTGATTCTCGGCAATCTTTTGGAGGCATTACCGGTACACGCAGAAACATTGCCAACTGTGGTAATGGCGGCGCCGGCCTCTGGTTTTACAGTAGCTTTGTGTTCTGACGGTACGGTTTGGGGTTGGGGTGACAACTCGTCGGGGCAGCTTGGAACCGGTACAACCACTTCATACGATACCCCCGAAGCTGACCCCGTAAAAGCCGACATCGAATATGTGAAATATGTTGGAACCGGTAATGGTTGCAGCTATGCCGTAGAAAACGATGGGACTTTGTGGTCTTGGGGCTTCAACGGTAACGGTGAATTGGGTCTCGGTGACACTGTATCACGAAGTTCACCGTCGCAAATAACCGAGCTTCAGGATGTTAGAAGTGTTGGCGGTTCTAGCGGTGCCTTCGCCGTAGCTTTGT
>CAZXSP010000026.1:0-14188 GCA_964643285.1 uncultured Eubacteriales bacterium | reverse complement strand
GCATCGCCTTGCCAAGGCGAGGGCCGCGGGTTCGAATCCCGTCTTCCGCTCCATTATTATGGCGAGATAGCCAAGCGGTAAGGCAGGGGTCTGCAAAACCCTCATCCCCGGTTCGATTCCGGGTCTCGCCTCCACAAGATTCACGGGGGAGTAGCTCAGTTGGTTAGAGCGCTTGCTTGACATGCAAGAGGTCCCGGGTTCAAGTCCCGTCTCCCCCACCAGAGAACTCCACAGGTCGAACAACATCTTTGAAACACACATAAGGGTTCGTGGTTGTGTGTGTCATTTTGCTTTGTTGGCGAGATAGCCAGTTGCCCTCCAACTACGATCACATAAAAAGCTAGTTGTTTGGTATCGGAGGCAAGCCCAAGGTTCTGGAGCCAACGGAAATAGCTGACGCAGTAAAACCTGCAGCCGAAAATATTTTATCGAGATACAAAAACGGCGTATTTCTGCCGTGTTTATTGTGGTAGAGTGGAAGAAAAAGAGGTAGCTCTACATATGAAAAAGGAAATATCAGCAAAACCTGAAAGAGTGACCGAACTGTGGCCGGGAGAGCTTGATATATTTTCGTGGATAGATTTTGTTGCTGCGATCCCAACGCCGTTGCTCGTTGTTACCGGTTGGAAATCAAATGGTAAAGAAAATGCTTGTCTGCAATCTTGGGCAACCTTTGTAAGCGATGCCGGCGAATTTGTGTGTATCCTCGGTCACGCATCAAAAAAAGGCCACATGTATCAATCATTAAAGGAAACAGGGTGTTGCGTCCTCAATTTCCCGTCCGCCGATATTTTCGATAAATGTCACAAAACTATTGGTAATAACCAATTTGATACTGATGAAATAACAGCATCGGGGCTGACGGCAGAAAATGCTGTGCGCATCGACGCACCGCGAATTGCCGAATGTTTCTTGAATATCGAATGTGAGTTTTTATGGGAACAAAGTAACTTTGAAAACAGTAATAATACGGTCATTGCGTTAAAAGCCGTCCACATCAGTATGGACAGCGACCGATACGACCATAACGTACTTGGGAGGTACGGTAAAAACGGTTATATCTACAATATACATTCACCCCGCAACCCGGATACAGGCGAAGTGGTCGAAGAAGGTATCGGGATCATAGAGATTCACGATGAATAAAGGGTATGGGTGAGCTTTACCGGCTAATCCGCACCTGTCTAAATCCTCACGAAGTGACAGATCAAGTCATCCAAGTTAGGATAATTGGAAGGACTTTACTGTGCCTCGAGTGAAATCCCCCTTTAGTGGCAGGCACGGGGGGAGTACTGTGAATTACTACGAAACGCTCGAAGTGATGCAGACCGCGAGTACGGAGGTTATAGCGGCGGCCTACAGGGCCAAGGCCAGAAGACTGCACCCGGATGTGGTGGCGCCTGACAGAAGAGTTTGGGCTGAAGCCGAATTCAAAAAGATTAACGAAGCCTATCATGTTTTGTCAGACCCCCAGGCACGTGCGGATTACGATCTTACTCTGACTTCGTCACGGGGAGATTCCCCTGGGAGTGACCAACGCGATCGGTACAGTGCATTTTGGCAGGCAACCAGAAATCCGAAATCCAAGATAGCGCTTATCCTCGAGTACCTTCGCAAAAACGGCCAGACCCACTACACTGTCATCGCAGATGAGATGAAGCGTCTTCACCCGGGTATCTTTCCGGGATATTACACCGCCAAAAACGCCGCCGCAAGCCTGTCTAAGGAAAAAGATCGTTTCGACACTCCGTTAATCAGCCAAGGGGGCGGTTATTTTTCAGTCAAGTCTTAGCCGTTGTGTTTTGGCTTACAAGGTGTTTCGTTTTGATACGGCAGTGTCTTGAAACCGTGATTGAAAGGCGGGTTATGCAATGGGGGTCCTGGACGGGTTGGTGGGGTGCGATTGCTGCGACCGTTTGCCGGATACTAATCCTTTCTACTTTGATATGAAACAACAAAAAGTCATGTTGCTCACTTATGTCCCCAGCTACCAGGCAGTGTACCGCCAACTCGCTTCTACTCGGTTCTTCCGACAGGTTTTCCTTGCTCTGGGGGGTCCGGCCCCGAAATTGGGGACCAGCAGCCCCAGCGAAGTATTCTTGAATTCGATCTACTGGACCCACTACCACAAGTGCTACATGCCGCGGGCGGTAGGCAAACCTGTGCCTGACATGAGTCAGGTATCAAGCCGGTGCTTCGACAAATATGTCCGCAATGAGGCACGAGAACTCTGCCCAAGTCTGATAGTTATCCTGGGTAAGCCGCTTGTGAAAAAGCTATTTCAGATAGAACTAAAACCAGGGAGTTGTCTGGAACAGACGCTCTTTGGTGTTGAAACCATTTGCGCCGACTTTCCCAAAGGCGCGGAGCCTGAGTTTCAGTGGGTTAGAGAAAGGCTAAAAAAGCATCTTCCGTGGGTGGACGAAAGCAGTATGCCCAAGGGCATGGAATCCCCGTCCTCCACGGACAAAGAGACTCTTGCTGTGCACGCCAAGTTCGAACTGAGAGGGTTGCAGACGTTCTTCGAAAAGGCCCTGCTTTCACCGGCAGATCTTTCGTTGGACCCACACAACATCGATCGTGTATTTGTTGACCGGGCGGTGGTCCCAAGATGGCAACGCTATGCCTTCATAATGGCCTGCGTTTCATTCCTTGAGGACCAGCTTAGGCCATTACTGGCCGCAAACCCGGACGTCGCGATTGCGGTCAAGAAGGACAAAAAAGATACGATTGAGGGTCGGCTCGAGACACTCGCGTCGAAATACGGCTCGTTGCACTTGATTTCTGGGAGTTATATTCGTGCTCTTCGTGATTTGCGAAGGGTTCGCAACTGTGTAGTCCACGATGGCGGCCGCCCACAAAGAAGGAGCAATACTCCCTTGCACCGTGTTCCCAATCTATTATTCGAGCCAAGTGGAATTATTGTGCTTACCGATGATTTCTGCCGAAAGGCCATGAGCGTCGCTGAGGAGTTTGTTCAAATTATTGTGCGACTTCCTGAGACTTTGTGACAGTGGGAGCATAGAGTTATTGGGGGTGATTCCGGGGGTGGCCGCGATGAAAATTCTGGTGGATATGGACGAAGTCATATGTGATTTCCTCGGCGAATTGTGTACCAGATACAATAGCCTTCTGGGTACAGAGCTGCATCCTGCCCAACTAGTACAGTACGATTTGACACCTTTTGTCGGCGAGGTGGGGAAGAGGATATTTCTCAGCCCCGGTTTTTTCACTGAGTTGAAGCCTTTCCCCAACGCCATAAACACGCTGCGGAATCTTTGCGGTGGGGGTCACCACGTCGTGGTGGCGACAGACGCCAAAGGGGACAACAATGTGGCCGCGGACAAGGCAGCGTGGATTGCAAGGTACCTCCCGTTTCTGCCCGCACATGATTTCGTTGTGACCTCCCGAAAGTATCTGATAGAAGCAGACCTGCTTTTTGACGATTCTCCCGAAATTCTTGCCCGGTTTGGCGGGATTAAAGTTGTCATGGATAGACCGTACAACAGGCACGTTCAAGGTCACCGAATTTTCAACAACGACTGGCTGCAATTTCATTCCCTGGTTACCGAACTGGCGGAGTAATTGCAGTTTTCAGCGTGGCTGTCAATGAGTCAATGAGCTGCCGGTTCGAATTCTGTGTCCCCCATGAAGAAAGCCGCCGATGGCGGTTTTTTGTTTGATGAAACATTCCCGCCGGTTGTAACTGTGGAAAATCCCCCAGTGCGGTGCCTGTGCTCGGGGAAAAACCACCTAGGTGGCGTCTGCATATAGCACAAAAACCCCCAGGTGGGTGCACTGTCTGGGGGAAAAACCCCCAAGTAAGTGTACAGTCTAGGGGAATAACCCCTAAGACAGCGCAATAGTCCGGGAAAAACCACCTAGGTGGCATCGTCGGTGCGCACTTCTTCACAAAATCAGACGGGACAGGTTATGCTTCATACGGATACCATGAATTTGGTGATAGTCAATGAAAAAATGTTTGAGGTCGTGGCCGCGGCGGAAATGTTTGGAGCAGACGGAAAGACTTAAATTTTCATGGAGGCGATTTGAATGGCTATTGTCTCTCAAAGCAACTTGTTGAAACGTCTTGAGAATCTCCGGGGACAGATGAAAGCTAAAGGGTTCGACGCAGTACTTATTAATCACCCCGCGAACAGGTATTACATAGGTGGGGTGTATGCTAACGATACTCAGATAGGTGAGAGTGCCGGTTGGCTGTTGATAGGCGCTTCGCAAGCGTACGGGCTTTTTAGCAGCGCCCACTACGAAGAGTGGAAAGAACAGGCGGTGCACTTGGATTCTATTTGTATGGAAGCGCCCTCGGCCAGAAAGTATGCGGTAATAGCGGCTAAACTTATTAAAGAAAACGGTTGGGGACGAGTGGGTGTGGACGAAGACGCTTTGAGCATGAGGTGGCACGACGAAATCGTGACGGGGCTTGGTAATCAGGCGAACACTTTGTCCCCAATGATGGGCTTGGTTGAAGATCTAAGAAATGCTAAGGATGAATGGGAAATTTGTTGCTTAAAACAGGCCGCGGAGATTACTTCCAAAGCTTTTGATTCCGTCATGAGCAGGGTTCGCGCCGGGATCACCGAAAAACAGCTGGCTTGGGAGTTAGAAAAGGCTGTAAGGGAACACGGAGCGGACGGTTTGGGGTTTGACACGATTGTGGGTGCCGGTGAATATGCCGCTGTCCCGCACCATGTGCCGATTGAAAGAAAAATTCTACCGGGTGAATCAGTTGTAATTGATATGGGTGCAATTGTTAACGGCTACAGTGCCGATATGACGAGAACCATCTGTTTTGGCAGCGCTCCCGACAAGCTTACTGACATATACACGCAAGTGAAAACCGCCTTGGATAGGGAAGTCGAAGCGGCCATAATCGGCGCCGAGCCCGGCGGGCATGGGGTCGGTCTATCTATACACGAGAATCTCCGGCTTGGTGCGGGTGTTCTTCGGGAGAATTCCGTGGTAGCCATCGAGCCCGGGATCTATATCCCCGGTTGGGGCGGTGTTCGGTTGGAGGAGACGGTATTGGTGACGAAGACAGGTCCTGTTCGGCTAACTTCAAGCCAACTGACTTTGGAGTACGTCTAGATTTTTCGTCTGCTGATAGTTGAACCGCTAGCGTACTTTCGGAATTTAGTCTATTTGAAGGCGGTGGCTGTTTACGGCTAACCGCCTTGTTACTTTCATGGATTTGGGTGGTTAGTCCTTCGCTCAACGGTGATCCTGCCACAGTCTGGCACTCCAAGCCACCTGGGGGGAATACCCCTAGCTAGCCAAGTCACCTAGGGGAAAAACCCCTAGCAAGCCCAGTCATCTAGGGGAAAAACCCCTAGTCAGCCAAGTCATCTAGGGGAAAACCCCCAGCGAGCCTAGTCACCCAGGGGAATAATCCCTAGCAAGCCAAGTCATCTAGGGGAAACCTGACTAGGTGACATCTGCACTTAGTACAAAAACCACCCGATGGCCTCAGCACCTGATACGAAAGCCGCCGGACCTACCAGCGAATCGCCGTTTGCCAGTCGCCGGAAACCGACCTTGGTTACAGCAAGCCCAGCCTATTCACGGAGCCAACCACAGACCTCCATTCTTTGAGTGCATCGTCCAGCCTTTTTCGGCCAATGGGGGTGAGCGTGTAGTACTTTCTTGGGGGGCCTCCCGATGACTCGCCCAAGAACGTCTCAGTACAACCGTCAGAATGAAGGCGGCGCAAAATGGCGTAAACTGAACCGTCATACACATCGGGGAAAACGTCCTGAACCGCTTTCATGACTTCATACCCGTACACGGGCTCGCCGGATAAAAGGTGTAGGACACACATTTCCAATACACCCTTCTTCATTTGGGCGTCCATGGCTAAGCCCTCTTACGCCGGATCTGCGTTTTGGTGACACGAGTGTTCGCCATAGAATCCCAGAGGGTAAGGCCCTCCGGGGACACAATTGACCAAACAAGCGACGCCAAAGACACAATTGGACTTAAAGGCAACCAAATTGCGCTCGTCAAGGCGTTCAGCCCCAATTTTCCGAAAAGCTCGCGCGTAATAAGCTGTGTGCGTGATGCGGGGGTCCCGGATTTGTCAACCACTTTCAGGCCAAGAAGCCGTTTGCCAAGAGTTTGGCCTTTCAAAAACAACAAAACTGCAGGGTTTATCAACAAAAACCAAAGGCACGAGCTAAACAATCCTACTACCCAAAAAGGTCTGGCAGCCGCTATCCACCAGTGATTTGAAATCCTGATTGTAGACAAATAAGAGGGAGTAAAATGCAGAACCCACTGCGGCACGAAAAAACCGACTATTGCCAAACGGGGTGACAGCCAGACAAAAGGAAAAGTTGATATCAATACATCAACAGACAAAGCAATGATCCGTTCATGCACGGGGGCTTTGGGGAGAAAAGCGAGCTGCCCCGCCTTGGGCTCGGAACCTAGCGGTTCTTTCCGCAGCAGTGACAAAGCTATTTTTGCGGGTTCACCCAGTCTTTCTGCCACTTCCTTTTCGGTGGCGCCTTCGGCAAGACCGACATCGAAGAATTCGGCGTGATCGGCCAAGATATCTGCGATTTCATTTTCGGGCAACCGTCCGGCTAGGGACTCCTCTAATTCCTTCAAGAACCGTTCACGGTTCATCATTGTAGCCTCCTATTGTGTATTGAAGAATAGTCAATGATACGATATTAGCATACTACTATTTATGGCACAATAGTCGGACTAGAATTTTGCTGAAGGCGTCCGATGGGAAAAAAGCAATAGTCATCTTTTGCGGACCATTTCTGTTGTGGTAATCTCGGCTCCTCCTGTTTCGAATAGTCCATTCGCGAAGTCAATGGTGAGCTTCAATCACGATCCCAATAGTTTTTTGAGGAAGCGATGCTCCTGCCTGTCTGAACAAGTAATTTTGAAACAGGTCCTTTCGGGTCGTAATTTCGGCGGGGTATTTCTTTGGGTATCTTGGCATCAATTCTGGTCGGTGTAAGCTCATCCTTGGAGATTACGGCAAGCTGAATTTCATGCTTTCTGCTCAGAATCGCTTTTTCGCGGTCCCTCTGGAATCTCAAAACGAATTCATCTGCGCTGGGGAATAAATCGGTAGTGCCATAATGTTGGTCGCCCTGGTACTCTCCTGCCCAGTTCCACTCGGGAATAAAAATGTCATATTCTAGTGCTTGCTTGGTTGAAGCATTCTTCAACAGAGCGGGGCGGACGTTGAACAAGATCGGGACGTTAGCGGCCACAAGCCAGACTACTATGGCTTTGGCAACGGCTTCGCCTTTATACGGCATTGCTTCGATTGTTCTGCGAACAAACTCCGCGACTTTCGCTTCCTCCGCCGTTGGTAGCGTATCGCGAGGAATAATGCATTTACCTTTCTTGCTCAGCGTCAACCAACCCTTGGCCGCTAAGTCAAAGCAGTGATTTTTGAGAGTCTTATACTCCACATTCAGGATTTTGGCGAGTTCGCTCAAACTTTTCGGTTGACGCCCCATCACGGTAATATAAATTGCCCTCTGTGCAGGTGTGAGTGTTCTATCTGCGCTAAGCGAAAGAATTATAGGCGTTATAATCTGCGAGAGTAGCCACCTCCCAAAAGTTGCACCCATATCTTACCATATTTTCATTACGAAAAACATATATTATGACGTATTTTTACCTTAATAATTATTATGTCGAAATACAGTATTATATGGCGAATCGAATAAATTAAATTTCGACATTACGGACAAACGTTGTGGAACTTACGCTTCGTTACGCAAGGTACTACAGGAGTCAGGAGAAATTCCGGAAGTGGTCCGGCTGCCTAGGGAGAAATCCCCGAGGTGGCGGGGGTATCTGGGGAGAAAACCCCTAGGTGGCAGCGGTATCTGGGGGGAAAACCCCGAAGTGACTCGGCTACCTAGGGGGAAAACCCCGAGGTTGCGTTTGGTGCTAGGGGGAAATCCCCGTGTGTGCTAGATGCACTTAGGTAAAAACTCCCCGGGAGTAACACGCAGTAGGGGAAAAAGCCCTGTCTGACGCCAGCACCTCCGGAGAACCCTCGGAGTACCACCTAGAACCTGCGGGAAGTCGCCAGATGCATGCTAGAAAGCCCGGGTGGCCAGGAAAGCTTGGATAGTCAGGAAAGCTCGGACCGCCAAAAAAGCTCGGATAGCCAAGAAAGCCCGAATCGCCTAGCATCCCAAGCAATCCGGGCAGTTTAGATAATCACCACTGAAGCGGTTGTTTTAGTCCCCCAGGTTCCAAAGAAACAACTCATCCGCGGTCTTTCTAGGTTTCGCCACACCTTCCTCGGCAGGAAAGCCGATAGGCAGCATGACGATAACTTTGAAGTCGCCCGGGATATCTAGAAGTTCCTTGACTTTATCTTCCGAGAATGCACCGATCCAGCACGTCCCCAGGCCCAAAGCGTGTGCCGCCAAGGTCATGTGGTCAACGGCAATGGCGACGTCAACAGCGTGGAAACGTCTTTCGGGATTTGTAGCGCACGCCGCTATGACAGCGCCAGCTTGCCCGATGAATTCCTGGTTATTGCACGCGCGAACCAGTGCCTCGATTAGCGCCCTGTCCGTAACCACTACAAATTTACTTTCTTGACGGTTGGCAGCTGACGGCGCAATCCTAGCGGCCTCAAGTAGTTTATCGAGGGTCTCAGCAGGTATAGGTTTTTGTATGTAGGAGCGGATGGATCTTCTGTTCCTCATGGTTTCGAAAAGGTCCACAAGTGACACTTCCTTTTCATCAGTCTGGTTTAGGGTTTTCCCGGTGCGCAGAACCTGCCCCGGGGACTCCCGTTGGGACAATTCCGCTTGCAGCAATGTATTTCCTCCCTTCCAAGGTCGCCTGCAACCGTCCGGAAAATGGCCGACGGAGTATGGTAGAATCAGGTAAAGTAGGCACAGCAACTACAGTAGGCACGGCAACCAAAGCAGCCAAAGCAACCAAAGCAGGAATCCGGCCGGGCTTCGCCGGAATTATCGGATGAAGAAGTTGACCCGCCAAACCCGGCGGGGCACCGAGACGTGGGTGGTAAGCCAATGAATGAACCGTCAAACAAAGTCATCGCAATTCACCCTGATTTTGAAAACCTCAAAACCGAGGTCGAAAGATTACGTACCGAATTATCTATGCTGGTTTTGGAAAGGGACAATCTCATCTACCAAGAATGCAAAAACATCGAAGCGGCGTACATGCTTTCCGTGGGGGCTCTGGAATACAAAGCCTACGAGATTGAGTGCGCTATTTTGCGATTGAAAAGAAAGATCGAATTGATACAAGCCAAAAAGAACAGACAGCAAAAGGTCATCATTTCGGAAATCGAGACCGCACTGGATTCCGAATTCGCAGACTATGAAGCAAAGCTTCACGAACAGCTCAAAAAGATGAACGCGGCTTTCCGGTGGAGCAAAGGAAAACCCCTGAGCCCGGCCGAAACCCAGGAACTCAAAAAACTGTACCGCGCCATTGTCAAAGCGCTTCACCCGGATCTGCACCCAGATCTGGACAACGACAAGTTGATGCTGTTTTACAACTCTGTAGAAGCCTACGAGCACGGCGATGTGGAAACACTCAGCATCATTAGCGCGATGATCGCCGAATCCGTCTTGCCGGATAACATGCATCAAGGGTTTGTATCTCTAAAAAAAGAGAGAGATCGCCTGGCTGGGTTACTGCAAAAAGTAAGAGACACCATTAGCGAGATCAAAACGGAGTTCCCTTACATAATGAAGTCGTTCGTACAAAGTCCCGAAAAAATACAGACAAGGAAATCTCAGCTTCAGGAAAGTATTCAATCTTTGAACGAGGTTTTGTCCATGTATCGGCGAAAAATCGATGAAATGCTGGGGTGATGAAATGGACGGCATGATTGATAAGAAAGACGCCGGGGTAATCGGTTTGTTTCACGGAAAAGGCGGAAATCTGGCCGTATCAAAACCATTCGAGCGCGATGTGTTTTTGTTCGATACTCACGTTGCCGGAACCAGTTTTGTGGAAGGCATCCAAGAACTGGAGCCCCATTTGAACATAGACGATAAGCTCGACTTTTTCCGGGAACCCGAAAATTATCACGATCCGAAGGCCATCGTGATAAAAAACGCCAACGGCGTAAAGATCGGTTATGTCCCACAGGCAGATAACGCGATTTTTTCCCGGCTTATGGACGCCGGCAAACTGCTATTTGCCCGGATCACAGAAAAGGAAATGCGGGGCAAGTGGCTGAAAATTGAGATCAAAGTGTTTCTGCACGATTAGTCTTTTTGTATGTAAATGCCGCTCGGGCCTATGGCCACACCGCAAGCCCGGTTTGGTCGTCCTGTTTTCTTTCAAGCGGCGAATCGGCCGCGATTTCGGTTAAGATTACCTCAGCTATGAACACTTCGGCTCCCGCAGCCAGGTGGCCGCCGAAACACTTACCGGCCAGATCTCCCAACACAACATGGATGTGGGCGAAGGGCTCTCCGTCTTTAAGACTAATGTTTCCGGAGCCTGACAGGATCTCCAAAGGGCCCTCCAAGTGGGTACTGATATACTCACCCACACGTTCATCGTAAGCCTGAACGACGGCCTTACGCACGGCGCCAATAAACTGGACAGTGGCGGTCTTGAAGCCTGCCTTTGCGGCTACAAGGTTTATGCCTTCCAAAAGGTCAGATCCCACAGGCAGTCGGCATATGGATACCTTTCCCGTGGACTGTCCCGTAATAATATTCATTTTGAACCCTCCATGGATTTCGTTTTGCAGATCGGCCGTAAGCCTTATCCTACAGAAATCTTACACCAAAATCATAACCGCCCAAAAACACGGTGTCCAACGGCCTTGACCGTACCTAACCCTTTCGTATAACCGTCATGCCTACTAGGGAAGGCTTTTTTCGGGGGGTGCCATATGGTTGCAAATGCGGCTACCGATGCGGATGCCGATACGGGCACAATAGTCCGCTGCAGCGTTCAAAACTGTATCTATTGGCAGAAAGGTAATTACTGTTCCGCACAACACATACTGGTGACGTCCGACATTGTGGCAGGCGCGTGGTTGGAAGAAGCGGATGAAGCGGCCATGAACAGCGCGCCGCTGTCACCGGTTTCCTCAAAAGACGGCAGTTGTTGCGCCACGTTTGTGGCGAAGAACCCGCCCTAGACGTTAGTTCCCTTAGAAGCAAAATAAGATTTGGGGTTCAAAACGCGTTTTGAAGCTACTGAAAGGGGCACACCACAGTGTCAGCGCAAAAAGTATCGTGCGGCGTCAAAAACTGCCACTATTGGACAGAGGGCAATATTTGCGATGCCACCGAAATTCTGATCACTTCGGATTCGTGGGCCAAATCCCAGGGTCAAAAGCCTAGTTTATCGTCTTTTACGGCAGTTGAGGCTACACCGATATGTAAAAGGGAGGAATCATGCTGTCAGACTTTTGTTGCCAAGCCGGCTTTCGAGGCGTACACAGACGGACCGGCGCGACGAAGCGTGAGCCCCGATGGTTTCGGAGGCAAAGGGGCCAAGGCCACCGGAGGTATCGGTAGTTCCATTCCTCGGAAAGAATCGTGGGACAAAGTTACAGGCCGGGCCAAGTATAACGGTGACTACAAGATTCCGGGGATGCTTCACGCCAGGCTACTCACAAGCCCTTACGCCCACGCTCTCATAAAGTCGATTGACACCTCAAAATGCAACCAGGTACCCCATGTGGCCGTGCTAACGGGTGAGCATACTACCAAGCTGTGCGGTCCTACCATATGTGACAGGCCTCCATTGGCCAAAGGCAAAGTGCGATATTTCGGGGAACCTGTCGCCATGGCTGTAGCCCACACCGAGGCTGACGCGGAAAAGACTCTAAGGCAAATCAAGGTGGAGTACGAGCCCTTGCCGGTAGTGAATTCTCCGTCCCAGGCGCTAGCACCGGGAGCGCCTTTGGTTCACCCCGAGCTTGGCAGCTACGACGTGGCGGTTGCGGGCGTCTATCCTGAACCGGGTACCAACATTGCCACCCGTATCCAAATCCGAAAGGGCGACGCAGAGACCGCTTGGGCACAATGCGATGTAGTAGTGGAGTCGGATTTCTCTTTACCCCAATCCAGCCACGCTCCCATGGAACCCAGAAATTCGCGAGCGGAAATGCCGCCTGATGGACAGATTCTGTTGTGGTCCGCCACTCAGGCGCCCTATGGTGTTCGGAAATCTATCGCCACCTACTTCGATAAAGACCAAGGTATGGTGGTGGTGCGAACGCCGTGGGTTGGCGGAGGATTTGGCGGCAAAGTCAGCGCTCAACCAGATTTTCTGGCCGCCTTAGCTACCCAAGCTTCAGGCGGACGCCCAGTGGAAATGGCCAACACCAGGGAAAACGATCTTGTAACATCCCCTTGCGAGATGGGTTTGGAAGCCCACGTAAAGCTGGGTGCAACCAAAGACGGCAAGATGAAAGCCGCCCAAATCACATTTCTGGTAGATACCGGCGCCTACTCCGACACCGGGGTAGGGGAGGCACGCTCTGCGGCCTGCGATTGCACCGGGCCTTACGCCATCGACAATGTTTGGTGCGACTCCCTCTGCGTCTACACAAATCACCCTTTTGCCACTTCGTTTAGGGGATTTAGTCACCTTGAGCTTACCTTCTGTATTGAACGAACAGTGGATAAGCTGGCTTATGCTTTGGGCATAGAACCACTTGAACTAAGGGCCATGAACGCGGTAAAAGACGGCGATACATCCCCCACGCAAGAAGCGCTTACAGTAAGTAACCTCGGGTGCATCGATAAATGCATCCAAAAGATGAAAGAAGTATTTGATTGGGGCGATGGAAAAGCGAGGCTGAGTGCGGATGGAAAGGTTTTATCCAAAGGGGTAGCGTGTTTTTGGAAGGCCCCTAATCCTCCGACAGACGCGTCGTCAGGGGTAATAATCACTTGTAATGGCGACGGTTCCATAAATCTCAATTTCGGCGCCGTTGAAATAGGACCCGGCATGAAAACCACAATAGCCCAAATAGTAGCGGAAAAGCTCAAAATGAACGTGGATAGGGTGCACGTAACCGAATCCGTCGACACGGAAGTCGCTCCTTTGCACTGGAAAACTGTAGCTAGCATGACTACGTTTATGGTAGGAAACGCCGCCCTAGACGCTTGCGGAAAATTGATTCATCAGCTGAAAACTGTGGGATCGCTTGCATTGCATTGTGACCCCGGGGATCTGGATGTAGCCGACGAAAAAGTTTACCTCAAAGATATGCCGACAATGTCGGTGGATTTTAAGGATTTGGTTATGGGTTACAAGTACTCCGATGGCAACGCGGTAGGCGGCCAAATAATGGCGCAGGGCAGCTACATCATGCGGCATTTGAGCGCCACGGACCAAAAAACAGGGCGAGGGCGAACCACGCCAACCTGGACGGTGGGAACCCAAGCTGTGGAAGTCGAGTTTGACCCTAAAGACTGCACTTACAGGATACTTAGGGCGGCTACAGTGATGGATGTTGGTAAAGTCATAAACCCCAAGACGGCCAAAGGCGTTGTAATGGGGGGGATGTCCATGGGACTTAGCCTTGCCAGCAGGGAAGCGTTCACTTATTCCCCCAAAGGCGAAATTTTGGATACAAGCCTTCGCACATACAAAATGCTCAGATTCGGCGGCCAGCCGGTTTATACCGTGGACTTCATCGAGACACCCCAAGTTGACGGACCTTTTGGGGCCAGGGCGCTGGGCGAACACGGCATAGTGGGGATGCCGGCGGCTTTGGCCAACGCGTTGTCTAAGGCGGCCGAGGTTGAGCTGAATTCCCGCCCCATTAGCCCCGAGACAATATGGCAAAAAAGAAGGGCGGCGAGGTCATGATTGCCGACGATTTTGAGTATTACAGACCCGATTCTCTCAACGAAGCCGTGGAAACCTACTTGGATCTCGAATCTTCCGGTAAAAAGCCTATTTATTACGGAGGGGGCACGGAGATTATCACTATGTGCAGAGCCGGTTCTTTATCGTGTGGGGCAGTGGTGGACCTAAAAGGCATCCAAGATTGCGTCAGACTGGGATTGGACGGTGATAACTTGTTTGTGGGCGCCGGGCTCACTCTTACAGATATCGACGAATCGAAGAAGTTCCCGGCTTTGGGGGCCGCTTGTGCCAGGGTGGCTGACCATAGCGTGCAAGGCAAAATCACCTTGGGCGGAAACCTTGCGGGAAC
>CAZXSP010000025.1:13618-14684 GCA_964643285.1 uncultured Eubacteriales bacterium | reverse complement strand
GGCTCCTCGTCAAAAACTATTTGGTCGGCTTGCCTTATGGACAAACTGATTCGCCTGTCTTCCCCGCGAACCCGAAGAACCTTCACTCTTACCTTATCGCCCGAGCCCACTTCGTCCTCGGGCTTGGTGATGTGCCTGTCAGACACTTCGGATATGTGAACAAGGCCTTCCACGCCGGGCTCTATCTGAACAAATGCCCCAAAAGGCGCCGTGCGGGTAACTTCCCCGTCCAGCACAACCCCCACAGGATACTTTTCTTCCACATCGCCCCAAGGGTCGGGCAAAACTTGTTTTCGGCCCAGAGATATCTTGCCTTTTTCTTGATCTACCCTAAGCACTTTCACGTCTATTTTTTCGCCTTCCCGGACCACTTCGGAAGGATGCTTTACCCTTCCCCAAGCGAGCTCTGAGATGTGAAGCAAACCATCAACCCCGCCCAGGTCAACGAACACGCCAAAATCGGTGATACCTTTTACTATTCCGCTTCTAACTTGGCCCTCGGCTATGCTTGCCCAAGTTTCCTCGCAAAGCGTTTCGTGCTCTTCTTCCAGGACAACCCTTTGAGACAACACTACGCGGTTTTTACCTCGGTCGAGCTCTACGACTTTGAGACGGAGAGTTTTGCCCACATACTTGGACAAATCGTTTACGTACCCTCTTTCAACCTGGGAAGCGGGCACAAACCCTCTCAACCCTACATCTACCACCAGACCGCCTTTAACCTCTTGGGTAACAGGGGCTTCCAGAATTCCACCCTGCTCGAAGACTTCACCAAGTTTCTGCCAAGCCACTTCTTCGTCGGCCTTGCGTTTAGAAAGTCGTAGGCTACCCTCGCCCGAGTCAGAGCTTTGAACGTAAACCATGATTTCATCGCCGGGCGTAAGAGGCTCCAAAGTATGTCCGCCTCTGCGCTGAAATTCAGAAGCGGGAATAAGCCCTTCCGATTTAGCTCCGACATCCACAAGCGCACCGTTTTCATCAACCGAGACCACTTTGCCGGGCACTATTTGTCCTTCTTCCAACACTTTGAAAGATTGGGCATACATATCGTGCACGGTCTCTGCCT
>CAZXSP010000025.1:0-13518 GCA_964643285.1 uncultured Eubacteriales bacterium | reverse complement strand
CCTTCTTCCAACACTTTGAAAGATTGGGCATACATATCGTGCACGGTCTCTGCCTGGGAGTCCTGCCCCGGTTCCTCTGGCTCTTCTTGGGGCACATCGATAGGCCCATCGATAGGCTCTGAAACATCTTGGGGCTCGGTTTCCTGTGTGCTTTCGGCTTGGGGGGATTCTTCTGGACTCAGAGCTTCCTCGACCTTACCCTCTTCACCCTCGGTATTCTCGGGTTCAACTTCCAAGTTGGATTTATCAATTTCCTCCACTTTGCCTACAACCTCCTTTATAACCCGGTCGGGAGTTGATGCGCCTGCGGCGATCCCGACCCTGCCCTTACCCGCAAACCATTGGGGTTCGATCTGGTCTGCGCCTTCAACCAGATACGCCTCGGCGCCGGCGTCTTTTGCTACCAACAAAAGCTGCCGGGTGTTGGCGCTTGTCCGTCCCCCGACCACTATGACTATGTCGCAAGTTTTCGCCAGCGCTATTGTGGCATCTTGCCGTTCGTGGGTCGCAGTGCAGATAGTATTCGAGCATTGCACCGAAATACCTGCTTTTTTCAATGTTTCCGCGATTATTTCGACTTCTTGGGGCCTCGAAGTGGTTTGGGCCAAAACGGCCACATTATCTCCCAACCCAGGCAAGATCTGCTCTAAATCTTGAACCGCCTTCACTACTTTTCCCTTGCCATCAGTGTAAGACATTATGGCTTTTGTTTCGGGATGGTTTTCGTCACCCACCAATATGACTTGAATGCCTTTTCGGGTAAATTGTTGGGCCTCATTTTGTGCCCTTTTTACAAACGGGCAGGTAGCGTCTAATACGTTAACGCCCGGCTTAATCTGGGATTGGACTTCTTTTTCTGTGCCATGACTCCGTTGAATGATGGTACCGCGGGAAACTTCAAGGGGAGAATCTACGGGTTTTACGCCCCGTTTAGAAAACCCATCCACCACTGTGGGGTTATGTATTATGGGGCCCAAGGTAAAAATCGGAGCGGGTCCTTGAGCTATTGCTTTTTCCACCATTTCAATGGCTCGTTTGACCCCGAAACAATACCCTCGGTGAGTTGCTATTATAATCTCCGACTTAAGCTGCCCCCTTTGTCTCAAAACTCAAAAAAAGCTCGTTTAGAGCTTCAGTGACCTGTTGCGACCCATGTTCTATATCCCGGGAAACCTTTCCGGTACCGGGACCCACAATCAATGGGTTACCTACCGCAACTTTTAGGGTCTTTCTGAATTCGTAAGGCCCCAAAATCAAAACCGGTACTATGGGAACCTGCCCTTTTATGGCAAACAAGGCGGCCCCGCCGTGCATTTTTCCTAAAACCCTGCTATCCCCTTTATTTCTGGTGCCTTCGGGAAAAACACCTAAAACGTTTCCGTTTTTAAGCCTCGCCAGGGCTTCTCGAACAGCACGGATATCTGCTTTGCCCCTATTCACGGGAAACGCGTGCAGCTTTCTAAAAAGCCAGTTCAGAAAGGGATTTTTGAATAGCTCCACCTTAGCTATGAAATGGATTTCCCTGGGACATAAAGCTGCCAGAATTACGGGATCCCACCAAGAAGTGTGGTTTGAGCACAAAACAAAAGCCCCTTTTTGGGGAAAACGAGAAATGCCGGAGGCTTCGAGTTTAAAGCAAATAGCTACGATGGTTTTGCAGATAATCCTCAGCAGCTTATACATTTGGCATTTTCGCCTCACAAAACGCCTTTATAGCGGCGTATACTTGGGAAATCGTCATTTTGGTGCTGTCCACATAAAGGGAACCGTCCACTTGAACAAGCTTTCCCCACGGGCGTTCAAGATCTTTTTGATCCCTTTGTTTCATTTCTTCCAAAACTTCCTCCCAAGAAAGGTTTATACCTTTCTGTTGGAGCTCTCTGAAACGGCGTGTGGCGCGCTCTTCGAGCGTAGCCGTGAGAAATATCTTTACCTCGGCGTCAGGTATAACGACACTTCCTATGTCGCGTCCCTCCATGATGACTCCGCCGCGCTTGGCAGTTCGACGAAAAAGTGAAACAAGCACTTCCCGCACAGGCCTAATCATGGCCAACAGTTTGACGGCTTTGTCGGTTCCCGGCTCTTTCAGCCTGTCGGTTACCTCGGCGCCATCCGCCCACACCCGGAATAAACCCTTGTCATCTTTCACTGTAAGACAAACTGACCTTGCCATGTCGCCTAAAGCTTCCAAATCATCCAAGGCGATATTTCGATCTAAAGCTACTATGGCTAAGGCCCTGTACATAGCCCCGGTGTTAAGGTATGTGTACCCCATTTCCCCGGCCAAAAGCACGGCCACTGTGCTTTTTCCGGCGGCAGCCGGCCCGTCTATAGCTATGTTTATGCGCTTTTTCCCATACAACTCAGTATTCATCCCAATGCAGTACCTTCGTTATATGGAGCCCATTTCCCTGCCGCGGTCTTTTTCACGGCTTCCATAATGTATAATCCACCTTAGAAAGGGATTTGAAACAAATGCGAAACAGCCGGGGGGTATGACGGACGTGGTACATATCGATATCAACACAGATATAGGCGAAGGGTTCGGCAAATGGTCTATAGGTGACGACAACCAACTTTTGTCGTTTGTCTCTTCAGCCAATATAGCTTGCGGTATGCACGCAGGCGACCCTTTGATAATGGATCACATTGTAAAAACCTGCGCGGAAAAACACGTGGCCGTGGGCGCCCATCCCGGGTTTCCGGACCTCCAAGGCTTTGGCAGACGCAACATAGGCATGACCCCCAAAGAAATAGAAGCTTATGTTATGTACCAAATAGGGGCCCTTGGCGCTTTTACCGGGTCTTTTGGCCGAGAAGTAAGCCACGTGAAGCCCCACGGAGCATTGTACAATATGGCCGCAGTCGATATGGAGATAGCCGTTTCGGTGGCCCGCGCAGTGGCAAGGATGAGTTCTATGCGAAAACCATTGATTTTGGTGGGACTTGCCGGTTCTTTGAGCTTGGACGCCGCCCGGAAGGCAGGAATACCTTGGGCTGCGGAAGGTTTTTGTGACAGAGGCTACGAAAATGACGGCACGCTTATGAAGAGAGATAAACCCGGCGCTGTGCTGCACGATCCCGAAACCGTGGCGCAAAGGGCTGTAGCTATGGCTCAAAGCGGAAAAATTTTATCTCACCTAGGTGTTCCGCTAGATTTTAATGTGCATACCATCTGTTTACACAGCGATACACCCGGCTCCTTGGAGATCGCCAAAACAGTGAGGGATGCGTTGAATGACGCCAAGATCGCAATAAAACCGCTGACTGTTTAGTTTGGGGGCTTAACAACATGGAACCGATATTCCACGCGCTTAACGACAGAGCCCTTTTGGCTACCTTTTCCCGGCAAATATCGGAAGAAGCCAATGACTTGGTGCTTCGGCTTTCCCATGACATAGAACAAAGCCATGTTCCCGGGTTGGAAGAAGCGCAACCCACATACGGAGCATTATGCCTGCACTTTGACCCCGCCGTGGTGGCTGAAGCGTACCTTAAAAGCTTCATAAAGATGCTGCTCGGTAAGTATAAAGCCAATCTTTCGATACCCTATTCTTCCCAACAGCCGGGCAGGTTGGTGGAGATTCCTGTCAAGTACGGGGGAGATTTCGGTCCCGACCTTCTTTGGGCCGGCGAACACCTTGGCATGAGTCCGGAAGAAATAGTTCGGCGCCACTCGGCGCGAAACTACAGAGTTTACATGATAGGCTTCACCCCGGGATTTCCCTATTTGGGCGGCATGGATGAATCGATAGCTTTGCCTAGGCTGGAGGAACCTCGCAAAACCGTCCCCGCGGGCTCTGTAGGTATCGCCGGGAGCCAAACCGGCGTGTACCCGTGGGATACCCCGGGAGGATGGAGATTACTTGGCAGAACCCCAATAAAACTGTTCGATGCCCAAAGAAACGACCCGTCTTTCATAAAAGCCGGCGATACTGTGAGATTTGTGCCGGTTTCCGAGCATGCCATACCCCAAAAACCGCAACGGGAACCCCCGCCAACAGGTACATCCCACGGGCTTGGCGTACCTACCTTTTTGGTTGAACATCCCGGGTTTTTCTCTTTGATCGTGGATTCGGGCAGGTTTGGATACAGAAAAATCGGAGTGCCTGTATCGGGGGCGGCCGACACGGTATCCTACGGTTTGGCCAACAGAGCCGCAGGAAATCGCTCCGGGACTGCCGCCTTGGAGATGACCCTGTGGGGATGCACATTGCGGGCTTTATGTGACACTACCGTAGCTGTGTCGGGTTCAAACCCCCAGATCACTGTTGACGGCAAGGAAATGAAACCTAACGAACCCATTGCCGTTAAAGAAGGCAACACCATACAGATAGGCCCCATGAGTATCGGTTGCCGCAGCTATTTGGCAGTAGCGGGAGGTTTCAGCGTTCTTTCGGTATTGGGTTCCTTTTCCACCTACATAAAAGGAGGATTTGGCGGATTACTGGGCCGGCCGGTAAAGTCCGGGGACGTGCTGCATCAAAATCCGTGGCCCGGCCGCGCGCAAAAACCACAGAACCTACAAGTAAGTGCGCCGGACCTATCAAACTCATCGCCTGTATCGCTATACATTTACCCGGGGCCCGAGGCAACCGCTGAAGCGTTAAAAACCCTGTGCGGCTCCACATACACGGTGCGCCCCGAATCGGATCGTATGGGCCTGCGCCTTGACGGGCCAAGAGTTTCGGAAGCACCGGCCGATATCCTGTCGTCAGCAGTGGTACCGGGCGTAATCCAAGTCACATCCGACGGTAAGCCTGTTCTGCTCCTTTGCGACGCTCAAACCACAGGGGGATACACGCGTCTTGGCTGCGTAGTTTCAAAGCATCTGCCCCAAGCCGGCCAGCTACGGCCGGGCGCCCAAGTTAGGTTCGTTTTGGCTGATAGGACATAGCGGCAAAACTACTGGATAACCTAGGGAAGGCTCTTTCAGAATCTTCACGCGAAGCCCGTATACGACCTCTATCATACTTTCCGTAACATTACCGGGCTCGGCCGCGAACACTATTCTGCCGTCTTTTAAAAATAGAATGAGCGATGTGTAGCGTAGAGCCAGGTTCAAATCGTGGAGGACAGTCACAACAGTCTTTTTATCTCGAGACGCCATTTTCTTCACGGTATCCATAACCTTGAGTTCGTAAGCCATATCCAAATGTGAGGTAGGTTCGTCCATTAGAAGCACTTGCGGATCTTGATACAATGCCCGCGCCAAATATACTCGTTGCCTTTCCCCAGAGGATATTTGGGTTACAGGCCTATAGCGCAAATGCGAGACGTCGGCTTTTTCCAACGCTTCCGTCATTCTTTCGGGGCCGCTATCGTCCCCTCCGTCCTGGTAGGAGAACCTGCCCATGCGGACGATTTCTTCTACTGTGAAATCAAATGCGGGTTCAGGCTCATCCCCGTAATATGTTACCAACCTGCTTCGTACTTTGGCTGAGACCCCGTGAATCCCTTGCCCTTGTATGGAAACACTGCCATCGGTAGGCGACAAAAACCCGGACATGACCTTTAAAAGCGTACTTTTGCCCGACCCGTTGGGCCCTACGATGGCCACCAAAGCGCCTGAAGGTATAGAGAAATTCAAACCTTTGAGCACCGAATCGGCAAGAGTCTTGTCCGAATAAGAAAACACAAGATTCCTGACTTCCACAGAAATCACCTTCTTCCCCTCCTTGCCTTGTAAAGAAGGTAGAGAAAGAACGGCGCCCCGGCCAGGGCGGTGATTACTCCCACAGGTATTTCCTTGGGGGGCGACACAGTACGTGCCAAAAGGTCTGAAAGAATCAAAACATTGCCTCCCAAAAAGGCTGATAAAGGCAATAACCATTTGTGGTCGGGACCTGCTATCAATCTTACAGCGTGCGGCACTATGAGCCCTACAAAACCGACGGGTCCCGTAAAGGCAACGCCGCCCGCAGTTATCAAGGACGCAATCCAAATGAAAGCGCGTTTAGCTTTTTCAACGGGCACCCCCAAGTGAAATGCCGGTTCATCGCCTATGGATAAAGCGTTGAGCGCACCCGAGGCTCGCCAAAGAACAAATATCCCCGGAATTATGTAGACTAGGCTCGCCGCCACCGATTTCCATGTAGCCCTAGTTAAGGCGCCTAAAGTCCAAAACACTATCTCTTCCATTCTCTCTCTGGAAAGCACCATAACCAGGGCAATTATGGATGAGACAAAACTGGATACGGCAATGCCTGATAGAAGAAGAGTCCACGTATCCGTGCGACCCCTATGGGTCGACAAGGTATAAACAATCGCCGTGGTAGCCAAGGCGCCCAGAAAAGCAACGAAGGGCAAGGCCCACAAACCAAGGGCCCTGCCCAAACCGAGCGCTATGCCAAAAACAGCTCCCAAAGACGCGCCTGAAGATACACCCAGTACAAAAGGGTCCGCCATAGGGTTTCTGAAAAGCCCTTGCATCACGGCACCCGCTACCGACAAACTAGCCCCAACCACAAAAGCCAAAAGAACCCTGGGCAGCCGCAAAGTCCACACTATAACATGCCATGTAGCTTGCGGTTCGTCTAAAAGGCCGGGGTTCGGCCCCAGAAGAATGGTCCCTACAACCCCTTTAAGAGGTATACGCACCGAACCCAAGGCGAATCCAAATATGAGGGACAATGCTGAAAGCCCGCCCAAGACTGCCAGAAACCAGTGCCTTTTGGATTGTGTATCAAGGGTTAGTTTGGCCATAGCATCCACACCCTAGGGATACAAGAACGAATACACTTCTTTTATACCCAAAACCACTGCGGGGCTTGGGCGCGACACCAAGTCGGGATCTACAAAGAAAATCCGTTGTTCTTTTACAGCTGTGAGGTGATCCCAACCCGGGATTTCCAACAGCGGAGCCGCGTATTCCTCCGGGATGGCCACCAAGATAACATCGGGGTCTTTCTGCAAAAGGTCTTCCATACTTATCTGCACATATTGTTCTGTAACGTCGTCAACTACGTTCTTTCCCCCAGCCAATTTCACAACTTCGTCCACAAACGAACCCGGGCCCACAGTCCATAAAGTCTCATCTATGGCCACAAATACAGTGGGACTTGATTGTGCCCGGAGTTCGGCTTGACTCGCGATCTGTTCAACTTCTTCCCTGAGCTTGTCAGCCAGCTCTTTCCCCTGTGCTTCCAAACCTAACACCTTGGATAAAGCTTCAATGTCCAAGAATACCTCTTCTACCGAAGAAGGGCCCGAAGCGTAAACCGGTATTTCAAGCCGTTTTACATCTTTCTCGCTTTGTGATTCAAAATCGCGGTTTCCTGCTGCCAAAACCAAATCGGGTTTCAGTGAAACCAGTTTTTCCATGTTGACATTAAAGGCGTCGCCGACTTTTTCGATTTGCTGCGCTTCTTCCGGACGATTGCAGTATTCGGTCACCCCCACCAGGCGGTCCCCTGCGCCCAGGGCAAACACTGTTTCTGTAAGCGCGGGCGACAAAGATACCAAGGTTTCGGGGATTTTATCCAACACTATGTCATTTCCCAAGCTATCTTGGAATTCGTGTTTCTGCGGTTTGCACCCTGATAGGAGCAAAACTGCCAGAATAGCCATGATACAGACCAACCGAGACAATGCTGTTTTTTTCGTGTTCATGCAGGCGCCTCCCGTCGTCACCTTTACATCAAAAAACCCGGCACGGGGCCGGGGTATTCCACAACTATCCACGTCCCCCCTTTTGCACGAAGGCTAGGTTACGCGCGTTTGGGCAGGTCTCCTGGCTCCCGGATCTTGGCGCCCGTGTCTTCCCGAAATTGTAAAAACTTTCAGTGACTTTTAGGGCGGCTCCTCGGTTACAGTGGCGGCACCGCGCCGGATTTGCGACATGCGCTTCACCGGACTTCCCTATTCTCCAATCGGCACCCAAACGCTTCCATATTCGATTGTTCGTTTAACTCAAACCATCCTAAGGAATACTCTTCTTAGCACCTAAGTGGAGGATTCCCCAATGCGATACGAACGCGACAAAGATCTTGCTTGGATCATTACCTTTACATCATTCCTTATTTTCCTTCTGTCTGCAATAGCTTGTTCCTTTTTCAACAGTATACCGGCGAAAGCGCCTACCCCGATAATTCTCGCCAGATCCAGTTTGAACACAGCTTTTCTGGATGTTTTATCGGGTTTTATAAAAATGGTTTCTATGGGTTTTATTGCTTTTGGGATTTACGGGGTTATTTTTTGGCCTCGCGGAAGAAACAGCTGAACCGTGGGCGTAAAGAGACTTTACTTCATTAGCGGTCAGATGCCTCCACTTGCCGGAATTGAGCCTGCCCAAAGAAAGCCGCCCAATTTTGGTTCTGGTGAGTTTTAGTACCCTGTAACCCACAGCCTGACAAATACGTTTAACCACGTGCTTCTCCCCTTCGTGCAGCCCAATGCGTATTTGGGACAAATTCGTAGAAGGGTTGGAAACCAGTTGAACATAATCAACATCAATTTTCTTGCCATCAAGTACTACGCCTTTTTTGATGTCCGCGATTTTCTTTGGATCTTTGGCCCCCGAAACCGAAACCAAGTATTCCTTTACCACCTTAAACTTGGGATGGGTCAGAATATAGGCCAAATCGCCGTCATTGGTCATGAGCAAAAGCCCGTCAGAGTCGTAGTCCAGCCGCCCCACAGGAAACACCCGGCAGTCGATATCTTTCACCAAATCTATTACGGTCTTTCTGCCGAAAGGATCTGCGCACGATGACAAGTACCCGGGCGGCTTGTTCAGCAAAACATAAACTTTTGAACTGCCGCCCTCTACTACTTTCCCATAAACTCGTACCACATCTTTGTGGGGTTCTATGACCGCCCCCAAACCGACAGGACGGCCATTAACTGTAACTACCCCTTGGGAAATGAGAACATCAGCGCCCCGGCGGGAGCAAATCCCCGTTTGCGCCAAGTACCTGGAAACCCTCATTAACCTACAAAGGCCACAAGTTCCACTTCGCAGCACACGTTCAAAGGCAGTTCGGCTACGCCCACAGCTGCCCTGGCGTGTTGCCCGGCGTCGCCAAAAGCTTTGGCAAACAACTCCGAAGCCCCGTTAACGACTTTGGGCTGATCGTTGTACCCGGCGGCCGAGGCCACAAAACCTGTGACTTTCACGATTCTCACTTTGTCCAATTCTTCCCCGACAACGCTTTTAATGGCCGCTATACAGTTGACAGCGCACTGTTTTGCTTCGTCATAAGCTTCTTCTGTGGTGATGTCAGACCCGACTTTTCCGGTCCTTGTGATCTTGCCTTGCCTCGCGGGCATTTGACCGGATACATAAACCCAGTTACCTACCCTTAAAGCGGGAACATAAGCGGCCACAGGCTTTACAACCTCGGGGATATCGATACCGATTTCTTTGAGCCTTTCTTCAACCTTCAAAACTTTCCCTCCCGGAAAAAGTGTTTCCGCCAGCCTTACGCTTTTGGTAACCCAATAATATCCCGTTGGCCCAAAGGGTACAAATCAAAGCCCAAGCATTCGCCAAACCAAATAACCTGCCACAAACCCGCAAACGTCACCGAACAAGCACGCCGTCAAAGCATGCCCCGGCTTTCGGATTTTAGCTGCTCCGAAATAAAGGGTGACTACATAGAAAGACGTATCCGTAGCCCCTTGGAGTATAGACGCCAGAAGTCCAAAAGGGGAATCGGGGCCGTAGTGCCGGAGCAATTCGCCCGTGATGGCGAGAGCGCCGCTGCCGCTGATGGGGCGGATTACAACTAAAGGCAAAATGTCGGCAGGTATCCCCAAGGGTTTTAGGATTACCGCCAAAAAACGCGAAATAACATCTAGTGCGCCGGAGCCGCGGAGGCACGAAACACCCACAAAAATCGCCACAAGATACGGCAAGGTAGTTACCACGATTTTTAGCCCTTCTTCGGCGCCTTCAACAAATGTCTCATAAACCCTGATCCCTTTATACCAAGCGTAAACAGGTACACCTAAAAGCAACAGGGGAAAGGAATACATGCCTATGCGGGCCAGAATCTCCACGCGAAGAAGCCCTCCTTCTTAGCCAGGCTTGGTCATTTAAGGCGCCGTTTCGATAAGACTTTGTGGGCATAAAGCCCGCCCATGGTTGCAGCGAGGCCGGCGATAGCTGTGGGTCCTACAATCAAAGCGGGATTTTGTGACCCCAAAGCGGCCCTAATCGCGATCACCGTAGACGGAAAAAGACAGAAGCCGCCTGCTCCAAGCACTACTAACCGGATCATCGAGTCCATGCAATCGCCCTGGCTTTTTGATTCCTGTTTTATATCGTTCATGGCTTTTAATCCAAGCGGGGTGGCGGAACTCAACCCCAGCAGATTTGAAATCACAGTCGCAGAAATAGTCCCCAAGGCGCGTCCTTTGCTTTTGACCTTTGGAAAAATCCTGCTGAGAACGGGCCTTGTAATAGAAGCCAAATGGTCTACCAGACCTGACTGACTAGCCAGCCTTTCTATACCCGACCAAAGACAATATATGCCCGCGAGGCCTATGGCTAATTGCACCGCTTCATGAGCCCCGTTCATCACAGAAGTCATCATAGCATCGATGTTGCCCGTAAGAAGTGCTGTAACGCAGCCCAAGACTATAAGAATAAGCCAGACCGTGTCCACGAATATCACTTCCCTTAGAAAACTGCCCTGCCTTAGAACCTATGATGAAATGCGGGGTGTCAATTCTCAAATTGCTAGCGCGATCTATTAGGGCCCCCCTTTTGGGAGGCCCTTTTTCGCTACCGTCTTTTGGTGTTTTCCGCCATTTGGGCTTCGGCGTGCTTAATCATTCTCTTGACCATCTGCCCGCCAATCGGGCCCCCGAGCCTGCCACCGATTTGCCCGCACTCGCGAGAAGTCATATTAGGCCATCCCACAGCGCGAATCTTATCGGTAAGCCCCAGCTCAAAAGCCACTTCGTGTTTCATGCGTTCCAAATTGGCCTCGAGTTCGTCCTCACTTCCACCCTTGGTGTACCCCAACTCCTGGGCGATTTCGTGCTTCAAACTGTCCAGTGCTTGTGTGGCTGCCAAGTTCAAAGGACGTTTGCGACGTCTTCCCAATGAAGGAATCCCTCCTATCGGGCGGTAGCGTCATTATGTTACCCAGGTTCGCCTGGGATCTATTAAGGAAAAGACTGTTTCATTTGAATGATTTCTTCCGGTTTATCTTTGGGTTTGAAAACTTTTGATAATTTGTCCAGCAACTCCGGCGCCTCGTCCAATACCCTGTCGTAGATGGCCCTTGAGTCCACAGGCAAAAAACGGACTTTCTTTGGCCCCACAACCAAAAAACCTACCGGTTTTACGCTTACGCCGGCGCCTGTGCCGCCGGTGAAAGGTATCTGGTTTTGCTGCATATCATTTCCCGAACCGGTCTTGGTTTCTTGCGAGTCCAAAGGTGCTTCATCTCCGCCGCCTGAAACAAATCCAAACGAAACTCTGGAAACAGGAATTATGACTGCCCCTTCATTTGTTTCAACCGGCGAGCCGACTACCGTGGTGACATCTACCATGGATTTTAGGCTCTCCATGGTAGTTTTCATGAGACTTTCGATGGGATGTCCTGACATGACATGTTCTCCTCCATTTTCGGTTCAACGCTGCAATCTCGTTTTAGTATTCCACCGTTTCTTTAGAGACTTGATTTCGCGCCACATTTCTTACCGCACGGATTTGCGGCCCAATGATTCGGCTGAGGGAAAATCCCACTTTGGCCATACTCCAAACGGAAGCTGATATGATTGCGTCCACTGTTACGCGAAAAATCGGTTCCGTATAATCGGGAACGAATCGGACCCTTGGTTTCGCCGAAAAACTCACCCCTTTTCGCCGAAGTACTGAGAGGGCTACGCCGGACGCCGAACTGAGGCTGCCGGCGGCTATTGCCGTGCCAAAGGCATCGCCCGTTCCGATTTTTCCAAAAACCCATAAACGTTCTACTGAGAATACTTTTGTGGCCGCGGACGAAATTTCTTTTAGCGTAGCCAATAACCCCTGTGCGGATTTCACAGCAGACTTAACCTTGAATCCTGTTACATTAGGGCGCTTTGGCCCCGGTGCATCCGCCTTTTGCCTAAGCTTTCGTTTTGGCATAGGAAGCGGGATAAACCAAGGCGATAGAGGGGGCTTTATGTAAACTTCTTCATCCAGCTCATTTGGAGCGACGAGAAGCTTTAACCTGAACTTGAGCGGCAGAAACAGAAAAAAAGCCGCAAAAATCGGAAGGAACACAGCTATAAGAACCGCAAGATTCCTCATAGTTGTAGAATGCCATTTGGCTATATTTTTAATCCAATGAGGACATCATGCTGCTAAGTTCACCGGCCACAACGGACTATTTGAGGGGAAGCACTTGTTTTCCGGGTTGTTCTTTAGAACTTTTTCCCTGGGAGGTCAATGGGGGCAAATCCTCAAGCGAGTTCAAAGATGCTTTCTTGAGAAATTCTTGAGTTGTGGCGTAAAGTTTTGGCCGCCCGAGGCTTTTCTTTCTGCCCGCTTCTTTGATAAGACCCTTTTCCAAAAGCGTTTCAATGCTGGATTCGGGGTTTACGCCCCTTACAGCCTCGATATCTTGTCTGGTTACCGGTTGATTGTACGCTATGACCGCCAAAGTTTCCGTGGCCCCTTTTGATAACTCAGCCGGCCCCCTTTTCGACAACGCATCCCGCACAATCGGTGAGCACTCGGGTCTGGTTCTTATAAGAAATCCCCCGGCAACCCGTTCAAGCATGATACCCCGCTCTTTATACTGTCTTGTTAACGCAGTAATACCCGATAGCACTTCAAGCTCGCCTAAATCAAGAACCCTGGCTAAGGTCTCCAAAGACAAAGGCTCATCGGAGGCAAACAATAGTGCTTCGATGAGCGCCGGGACAGGAATGTTCACGTATTTTGCACCTCGTCAGCTTGTTTAAGTTTATCCGCTGTAGTTGAAAACATGATCTCGCCGAAAGCTTCTTTTTGCCGCGCGAACACCCTTCTCCTTTTTATGAGCTCCAAAAAAACCAAGAAACTCATCACAGCCTCTGCTTTGGTTTTGCCCATAAACCGCGAAAACTGCAAAACAGCTCCCCGCTTAGCCAAGCGCCTCACCTCAGACCAAAAACTTCTGAGGTGCGTTACAAAAGAGAACTTTGGTATGGTCAAGATCCGGTGGGTAGGTTCCGATTCCGCTTTCATTAGGCGCATAGCATGAGCCAGCTTCTGTGGATCGATGGCAGCGGTTAGAACCGGAATATCCGCAGTAACAATGGCGCCGCTTATGTATTTTTCGGCGGAGATTTTGAAAGTTTTGCTCACAAAAAGCGCGGCCCGCTTCAACTCGTTACTGTCCATTACCGGAACATAAGTGGAAGCGGCTTCATCAGCGTAGAACCCTTCCGGTTCTTCATCTTGGCCAAACTGGGGCTCCGCGGAAGGCAGCAAGCGCTGGAGCTTAAACACCACTAGTTCCGAGGCGTATGACAGAGTTTTCACAGATTCCTCAAGCGGTACTTGATTGCTCTCAACTTTCTCACGAAACTTTC
>CAZXSP010000024.1:0-14777 GCA_964643285.1 uncultured Eubacteriales bacterium | reverse complement strand
CTTTTTCCTTCATGGCTTTTTCGGGGCAAAGCAAAACGCACCCGCCGCAAGAATGGCACACTTGTTCAAAAACGTGCGGCCTTTCTTTAAGAAAAGCCAAGGCGTTGAACTTGCAGAAATCAACACAAACCCGGCAGCCTGTACACAAATTCATGTCGGGAAAAGGTATCTTGACCGTGACATTTTCCCTTTTTACTATGTCGGGGACGAAATAAAGATGGCCGTTGGGTTCCTCTACATCGCAATCGATATAGGTACACTCACCGGATACGGCAGCTAGATTAACAGATACCAGGGTCTTACCCGTGCCGCCTTTTCCGCTCAACACAGCAATCTTGATATTGCTATTCCCCATGCCCGTGAAACCCCGGATGAGTGCCCTGTAGGAGTTCCAGCCTACCCTCCACAAAAGCGTCTATGTTTTCTTTAACACTGGCCATTATGGATTTGTACATGGCTACGTTAGACTCACCCAAGACTTCCCCGGCGTTTTCGCCGCAACGCGGGGTAAGAACAGCCTGGGCGCCACTATCCGCGATCATCTGGGCTGCCCTGATTCCTGCCCCGCCCCTTTTGGTAGCAGCGTCGTTCTCAACATACTCGACTTCTTGGGTATCAGTATCGTAAAACACAAAATAAGGCGCTCGCCCAAAAGACAAGCAAACTGCTGAATCCATGTTTTTGTCATCTGAGGGAATTGCGATTTTCAAGTGAACCCGCCCTTTCAGTGATATCTCATAACCAGATTGCCTAACTTTCACCATTATATAACGTTTCGGGTATAAGTCGATAACCTGACCGGGCCTCATACCGGCCGTCGAATGGCCCTTTTTGTGACCATACCACTATCTTTTAGGCAAAAAACGGACAACCAAACCCTTGATTTTCCCATAAGATATAACCATAATGGCAATAAGGTAGTTTTGCAGGGAGGCAAAGCATTTGAATTTGCCGGTTGAGGAAACCAAGATAGACACAATACTGAAAGATTTAGACGACAACACCTTGTGGGTACTGGGGCACATTCAGAAAAATGGCCCTATGACCATTACTAACCTCATGGGGCTCACCCAAATTCCCAGAACAACCCTGAACCGCTGCATAAAAGAGTTGCTGGACCGGGAGCTCATCAAGCAAGAAGGCTATGAGACCTCCACGGGAGGCCGCCCGTCAGCCATTTTCAGCATGAATACCGATGCATTTTACACTGTGGGTATCGAGCTTTCCCATGCCAATATCCACGTACTTATATGCGACGCGCTGTTAGAGCCATTGTGGATTGCCGATTTTGCCATTATGGACAGAAGTACGCCGGAAGAGGTTTTTCCCAAGCTGTTTGAAGCTTTGGAAAGTAACCTAAGCTCTATTGTTCAGGATAATAAGCGGCTATTGGGAATTGGCATCGGTTCTGTAGGGCCTTTGGATTTGGAACGGGGAATCATGCTAAACGCAGCCAGTTTCCCAAACCCGGGCTGGAGCAACTTAGACCTTCGCTCATTGTTCGAGCGAAGATTCCATGTACCCGTGTTCATCTCAAACGGCGCCAGCGCGGGGGCTATGTGCGAATACGTCAGATACGCCAAAAACGACATCCAAAGCCTAATTTTCTTTAACGTCGGGGTTAGCGTCCGTTGCGGTGTAATTTCCGAAGATGCGCTTCTTACAGGCGACGGCGACATGGAGGGCGCTTTCGGCCATTTGATTATCGTCCCGGGCGGCAGAAGTTGCTATTGCGGCAAACACGGCTGCATTGAGGCCTACACCTCCACTCCCGCCGTCGTTAAAGCGGTGAAAAGAGGCCTTCGAATGGGGAAACCGTCGATCTTGCCAGTTTCCAAGGGGATCGACAAGATTCAGTTTCACAGCATCGCCGATGCCGCCAAAAGCGGGGACGGCTTATGTATTGAGGTTTTCCGGGACGCGGCAACCCACATGGGCTTGGTTATCGCCAACATCATCAATGTTTTGCACCCGCAGGTAATAGTTTTGGGGGGCACGGTACCCGACAGATATCCTGATTATTTTAACTGGACAGCACAAACAGCGGAAAAGATGGTATATAAACCCGGGCAAATAAAGTACCAGTTCACCACGCCTAGGATGGGCCACAACACTATCGCAGCCGGCGCCGCCGCTATGGTACTGCTTTCGGCCATGAAGGGTAGAAATCTGTAATGAGAACCAGAAAACGCGCTTCTATAGGCCTTATGGCGGACATCGCCCAGTTGTTTCTCAAAATGGGGTTCATAACTGTAGGCGGCGGATTTTCCATGATTCCTTTGATAAGACAAGAAATGATCGAGAAACGAGGCTGGCTTGACGAAGACAAACTCGTGGAGATTTTGGCGGTTGCTCAGTCTTTGCCGGGCTCTCTCACAATTAACAGCTCAATTCTTATCGGTTACGAAGTAGCAAGAGTACCGGGGGCTTTAAGCGCAGTTACCGGAGCCGCCTTTCCGCCGTTTTTTACGATCACTGTCATCGCCGCCTTCTTCAACAGGTTTCAGGGAAACCCGGTGGTAGACGCGGCGTTTCTGGGGGTTCGATGCGCTGTCGTGGCCCTTATTTGGAATGCCGGGTTTGGCATAGCTAAAAGTGTCGTAAGAGACCCTTTGTCCAGAACTATATTGGGACTGACACTTATAGTCATGATGTTCAGCTCGGTTAACCCGGCACTGTTCGTGCTTTTCTTGGCACTGTTAGGCGTATCGGCTATGCTCTTTAGGTCTTGGAAAGAAAAACATCTAAACAAAACTGTAGAGTCCCACGAAACAGATAAGACAAATACAAAAAAAGCGTTTTACGGTTCGGGGAGAGAAGCGAGGTCAAAATGATTCTGTTACGTCTTTTCATTATGTTCTTCAAAATAGGTTTAGTAAGTTTCGGCGGGGGTTACGCCATGATACCCGTTGTGGAAGCCGAATTGGGTTCTATGGGTTGGCTTTCTTCCCAAGAATTTTGCAACCTGATCGCGGTCTCCGAAGTTACACCCGGCTCGGTGTCTGTGAACACCGCCACTTTTGTGGGCTATAGGGTGGCAGGCATATTGGGCGGCCTGTTCGCAACGCTCGGTATAGTAATGCCTTCGCTTTTGGTGGTTTTGTTGACCTCGGTGTTTCTTTTGAAATACGGCAACAGCCGTTCAATTCGTTCGGCTTTTCTATGGGTCAAGCCGGCAGTGGCGGGTCTCATTATTGTGGCAGGGGTTTACGTGGCTAAGACATGCCTTTTTGACGGAACCGCTTTAAACCCGCTCCATTTCACCCAACTGTTCAACCTACGCGGTATTCTGGTTTTTGCCATTACCGCGTATTGTCTCAAAACCCGCAAGCTTTCCATCATGCCGTTATTTGGTTTGTCATCGCTTATGGGGATAATCCTTTTTTACAGACTGTAGTGTTTACACAAATATCATGGCTTTCTCACAGCCTTTAATGGCCAAAAGAAAGCCATGATTACTCTAAAACCTAAACTAAAGCCTACTCAGCTCGCGCAATGGCTTTTCCGTATTCTACACAGCGTGCGCGAGAGTCTTTATCAGGTACCCAAGATACTTTAAGTCCCTTTTCCAAAACCTTAAAACCGGAATCTTCCAGTCTTTTGCTGATCAAGGCCGGCGCTTCCCCGCTCCAGCCGTAGCTTCCGAAAGCAGCCGCATTCTTACCTTTGAATTTCAGGCCTCGGACAGTGTCCAGGAACCCGCCGATTGAATGCATGAAGCCGTTATTCATAGTGGGCGACCCCACCACGATAGTTTTGGAGCGAAACACTTGGGTGATTATATCGTTCTTGTCATCCACGGATGCGTTCATGAGCTTAACCACGGTACCGGGTGCTTCTTGGGAAATCCCCTCGGCGATAGCCTCGGCCATTTTCCCGGTGGCATGCCACATGGTGTCATAAACCAAAGTTATCTGGTTCTCTTTATACGCGTCTGCCCACTTAGCATACTGCTCTATAATCTGAGCAGGGTTATGTTTCCAGATAACGCCGTGGCTCGGACAGATCATGTTTAATGGAAGCGACATGGCCAACACCTGTTCAATCTTGCGCGTCACCAAACCCGAGAAAGGCGTGAGTATGTTGGCGTAATACTTGATGGCCTCCGCGTAAAGCTCACCTTGGTCCACTTCATCGTTATACAAAGACTCGGTGGCGTAATGCTGGCCGAAGGCATCGTTGGAAAACAAAATATTGTCGCCTGTCATGTAGGTGAACATGGAATCCGGCCAATGCAGCATAGGCGCTTCCACGAACACCAGGTTACTTTCACCGATATCGAGCGTATCCCCGGTTTTTACAGTTACAAAATTCCAGTCCTGATGATACTGGCCTTTAAGGGATTTTACGGCATTGGCAGTGCAGTAAATAGGTACATTAGGGATACGTTCCATGAGAGCAGGCAGAGCGCCGCTGTGATCCGGTTCGCCGTGATTAGCGACTATGTAATGGATATCTTTCAAGTCAATTTCCTGACTGAGCCTTTCCACAAACTCGTCGTCGAAAGGGCCCCAAACTGTGTCAATAAGAACGTTCTTTTTATCCCGCACCAAATACGAATTGTAAGAAGAGCCCCGCCACGTTGACAATTCAGGCCCGTGAAAGGATTTGAGCTCCCAATCTACTTTCCCAACCCAAGTTACCTTATCTGTAAGTGGCTTCCCCATTTTCTCTGCCTCCTAACACGCTATTGTAATACTCAAAGACCTAATTCCTCCGCCGTTCACAAAACTCCTTGCCCCCGGTTTTGGTACCGCCACACAAACCATACCAGGAACACTGTCAGTTTAAAATGCGTCAATACAAATGTCCAAATTCCTAAAAGGTGGTCCGTTTCCAATGCGCTTATCAAAGCCCAAAATCCTCACGGCTGTATTTTCAACGAAAGTAGCTGCCACCGTGTGCTTATTGGCCCTAATCTTGACTAGCCTTGTTGGTTGCACGCCGGCGGCTCCAAACATGGTAACCGTGGTTGACCCCACGGAGCTTGCCCTGCTCGAATTCAAAGGCCAGTGGGTCACCACAGACAAAAGTAAGTGCGTCTCCCCGTCAGGTAAATATCTCTTGGCGGCAATCCAAGGTACTGCGACAGAAACAATGTCCGCAATACCCCTTCCCGCCAGAAGCGAGGGCGAAAACATAACTCCCGTCACAAGTCTGGGTGAATCGATCAATTTTTACTCCGTTGACACGAGCTGGACCAAAAATAACCTTGTTCAATGGCTGCCTGTAGGCTGGCTGTCTGAAGAAAAATGTGTTTTTGTAGTCCACGGCTGGTTTGACCAAGGGGAACACCAAGGAGAACGCGGAACCTGCGTCATGATTGGTGACTTGGCTCAAAACTTGACATCGCCAATTGCGTTCATTGAATCCCCGGTACAAGGAAAAACCGTGGACGACCTGGTCTTGTCAGACGCGGGCAAGCTCATCTTGAGGATCTCCAATGACATATGGACTGTGGATGTGGAATCGGGTGAGAAAACGCTTTTGAGGGACGATTTCCCGGATTACGGCACACTTTTCTATCTGGCCATTTCGCCCAAGGGTGATTACGCCGTTTACAATTTGAACCAAGACGATAAGCTTGGGGTTTTCATCATGGATTTGGCAACGGGCGAGGAAAAGCCCCTGCTGCCCGCGGGCGATACTTTGAGCTTCTACCCCACTTGGTCGCCTGATGGAAAATATGTTGCCGCTTACACGGCAAACGCGCTTCCTGATGCGTCAGGGCAAGGTCTCCAGCTTTACAAGCTTTTGCCCGGCGAGGACGGCCCGATGCCTGCGGCCCAAAACATAACTATAGCGGACACCCAAGGCAATGTGGTCAAAACTATAGCCCTTGGCCCAAAAGACGATGGCACAGATCAGTTTCTGTTTCAGAATATATGGCTGGCCGATTCGAAGAATATAGCTTTCGTTTCAGCTGATGTGGTTTTGGGGAAATGGGGAGAAGTGAAAACCCTTGAATACGCGAAGTCGTGGATAGCCGATGTTGAGTCTTCCGATGACCCCGTAATGTGCGCTGATCTTATCGACATGCAAGAAGGAGAAAGCCAAAGTATCAGTTATATTTTCTCTTCCCTATCTCTACCCGAAGGACATGGTATGCTGCTTAGCTTGGGGTATCCGGACAACGCTTCCGTGTGGCAGATATCAAAAGAAGGCAGCCCGCGGAAACTGACAGATGGCTGGTGGCAAACTCCCAGGTTCCAACCATATTTTCAGGACGGCGTTATTGGCGCTGTTAGAACAGACGACGGAGCTTTGGGTGTTTGGTGGGCAAGCGCCCAAGACTCCCTGAGATTCGGCGAAAGTGAGATGAACGAAGTTAGCATTGTGGCCCACACTGATGAAATTCTCATAACCATGGCCCACGATTACATGTCAAACGATACCGTAATCACAATTTACGACATGCTGAAACAGGTGGAACAAGACGTAAGCGGCAGCTGACTTGGAACCATGCTGGCAAAAATGACGACATAAATGGCGCAGTTGCGAGGGAACACGGAAAAACCACGCAACTGCGTTTTCTTTTTACCCCATGAAGAAACTCAGAAGCGCCACCAGCAACAGCACGGCGCCCGACGCGATACCCGCGGCGCGTGTTGCCATCTTGGAACTCACTTTGCGTCCAAAGCGGCAACCAGCCTCAAGACACACAAAACTGAATAGGCCCATACAAAGGGAGGTCGATATCAAAGGAAAACCCATAAACCCGGCGGGAACTCCGTTGGCCACGTTGTTCAGCGCCAAAGCAAAACCCAATGATACGGCTTCTTTCATGTCAATAGTCCCTGATTTATCCTTATCCGCCTTCAAAGGCTCTTTCAATATGTGAAACACTATGCCCAAAGACGGTAGCCTGAAATGAAAAATCGGGCGAGGCAGACAATCCGCCGGCGGCGCATAGCTTTCCAAGACCGCTTTTAGAATGATCCATAACCCTATGCCGCCAAGAACAAAAGCACCGGCCGCGGCAGCTAAATTCTGATTCACGGTACTGGCGGCCAAACGCCCCAGCCCTAAGGATATCGCGCCTGCTACGGCGGACACGGCAGCAATAGTAAGATTTGGAGCGATGGGAATCTTGGCCCCGGCAATTCCATAGGCCACCCCCACAGCGAGATTATCCAGGCTAGACGCGAGACAAAAGATGATGACTGAAAACCTAGTTGACAAAGCCGTGGAGAAGCCCCCCTCTTAAGGCCTACACCTTGGCCTTCGTGGAGTATCCTGCAGGAATAACCTATGTAACCTTGACGCTCGTGGTTACCGCGTGGGGTGGTGATGAATTTCCGCAGCCGGGTTTGTGCAACATGATATTTGGAGGTGACTTGCATGACCGTTCCGCAAAAAGTCAAGCAGTGCATAGCGAGCCTGAAGAGCGCAAATTCGTCTTTGGAGACTTTTGCGCTTGACACCGACAATCAGGCCGCCAAACAGATTTTCCAGTCGGCCGCTTCTCAGACAAAAACCATAGCTGATACTTTGGAGTCGCGTCTGAGAGAGATTGAAGGTCAGGAGCCTCAGTACAAGCAGACCAAAAGCTGAACGAGTTGTTAGTCCCCTACCGGAGAGCCTCTTATTTAAGAGGCTCTCAACTCAGTCCAAAACTGAAAGTTTCTTGATGAGGGATTCCAGCAACACGGGGTATGCGCCCAAGTAATACCGCAGGTCAAGTCTTTCAGTATATTTGTGGGCATCGCGCCCCACGGGTCCCAAATTGACTACAGGCACGTCCAACTTGAGCAAAGCTTCCAGCGGCAATGAGTATACTGCTCCCCACCCGGGCGTATTGGCAGCCAGAGGCAAAAGACTGTCACGTTCCCCTTGAAAGCCCATGTAGCTCAGGTCACTTATGGCCGCGAAATGCTCAACACACTCCAGTACTTCGCCATACTTTTCTTTAGCTTCGCCTATCAGTTCACTTACAGCCCTCAATAAGCCCAATTCCCTAGTAGACGCGCGCAGATTGCTTCTGGACGGGTAAAAAGGCGGCAAAAAGCCAACTATTATGACGGGCTCTTTGTCTGTGTAAAACCTCAAAACCTCGCTGACAATCGCGATTGACTTTTCCCTGTCATCCATTCCTTCGGGCAAGCTTTCGAAAAAGGCATCCAGGTAGTCTTGAGAAAAACCCGCGGCACCCGATGATTTCACGCTTTCCAACAATTCCTCGTATGTTATGACTCTTGATTGCCACGGAATAGCGATTTCTTCTCCGGATATGCCGGAAACCTCATCTGCGCTGAGGCCAAGACATTCGAGAGCAAGTTCGAAAGCTTCGTACGCCACTTTTTTCATCATGGGAAGAACATCAGCCGGAGTTTTGTGGGCAAATAGATAGTTGAAATATGTTACTGCTCTAGCCGGCAAAGTGACGGAATAAATATCCCTTAGATCTTGCTGTTTCAACGAAGCCGGTGGCGGATACACCGTGGAACCGACGCTGTCGGCCCATTTTGCCGAGCCTTCAAGCGCCATATTGACTGCGGATGTTAACAGGTTGGCGTTAAGCCCTTCGTAGTATGAACCTACGTGGCTTTCGCGCCCAACGCAATAGAAAAGAGGCATCATTTTGCCGATTGTGCCCAAAGAAACGTACTTGTTTTGGTCGCCGTGATACCTTGTAGTTTCGCCTTCGGTATTGACGCACGCCACAAAGTCCAAACCCTGTTGCTCCTTAAGCTCCAGGAGGCGCTTTACGGCCGACACCATCCCTGCAGACTGGTTTTCCTCGTCACAAACCAGAAGCAACAGGAGATTGGCTGTTAAAGCCTCCGGGTCCAACGAGGCCTTTTGAAGCAGCTCTATTCCCGCCGCAACACCGCACTTCATGTCAAAAACGCCCCTGCCAAAAAGAAAATCGCCCGATTCAAGATCGCCCTTGGCATCTTCGGGCAGGCTCAGCCGAGACAATTGTCTGGTATATTCCTCGGGGTCAAAAGCCAGCTCGGCCAAATCTCTGGCTTCACTGGTTTCCACAACATCAAGGTGACCCATGACTATTATGGTTTTGGGCGTTTCGGGAACAGCACGAACCATGGCGAATACGCTCTCACGCTGAAAGGGATCGTTTTCGATGGGGAGTAGTTCCAGGAGGCCGGTATTAGCTTTGAAATAGGGGTTTTCTAAAAGGTGTCGGTATATAAATTGGGTGATAACTTTTTCTTCACGGCCCGGTGAGACGCTGGGTATTTTGGCTAGTTGGATCAAAAGGTCGTACATTTGATTCTCTATCACAATGGCTGCCTCCCAAAACTTTGATTTCTATTCGCCCAAGCAACAATAATATATCCCAATTCTATCTTCCGCTTCAAAACCGACGCGAAGGAACCTTTGTTCCAAACGTAGAACAATGACATGCCGAAAAAGGAGAGTTTCCATTGAACGATACAGGCGGTTATGGCGGTTTCTTGGCTGAGTTTTATGATATTTTGCATTCAGGACTGTATGACGTTGAGTGTTTCGTCAATTATGCCAAAGACTGCGGAGCACCCGAGGACACGAATATACTCGAATTGGGTTGCGGCACCGGTAGAATTCTGCTTCCTTTGGCCCACGAGGGATTTCACGTTACCGGAATCGATAACTCCCCTGACATGCTGGCTTTATGCAAGATGCGGCTGGGTTTTGAAAACGCAGACGTTCAATCCAGGGTAAAACTGTGTCAGGCAGACGCGCAAACGTTTTCGTTAGATTCCAAGTTTGACTTGGTGCTGGCGACGTGTAATTTCCTAAATCATTTTCGGACCACAGCACACGCACTCCAGGTGCTAAGCCGCGCCAAACATCACCTGAACGGCAAAGGGATTTTTGTATTGGACTTGAGTATCCCCGACATCCGCCATATGGCAAAGTACGACGGCAAAACCCAGACTTTTGACTTCACACATCCGCTCACAGGCGCCTCGATCACATACCAATTCACCGCCGATTACGATTTTGTGTGCCAAACAGAAAGGGATCACATCGTTTTAGAAGAATATGTGGACGGCGATTTGCAGCGTAAACACGAGACCACAATGGAACTCGCTTATTTTTTCCCCAAAGAAGTGAGGTTACTACTGAAAGCCGCAGGCTTTACCATTGTGCGCGAACAAGGGTGCTTGCAAGAAAACGTACCTATTAATAGAGAATCAGGTGAAATGGTGTTTTTTTGCGGGATTAGCTAAAAAACCTCTACTTTTATCTGTTCCTCCCTAAATTATTGTCGCTAAGTGTCGATATAGCTAGGTGAGGTTTCTCTCACGACAAAGGCAAAGCCGCTGAAAAGCGGTGGCGCAAAACTAAAGGGCCTAAACCTAAAAAGGGCAAGGCAGCCAGTTACCGAATGGGGGGTTTTTATTTGCGCCAGAAGATGCACGCTCGTATAGCTTTGTGTTCTGTTCTAGTTTTGGTTTTCTCTCTTGCGATTCCCATCCCTCTCTACACTTCAGGTGTTGCCCAAGCCACAACCGGCAGTATCGATGTCTCTACAGCACAAGATGGTTATGTTCTTGTAAGACATCCCGGAGAGATGTACGGTAAGGTAAAAGCCGTCGTACAAAAGGGCACAGAACGTTACAACTACGACATCCGCCCGGATAAAGATGCCGAACCCCTTCCTCTACAAATGGGAAATGGCGCTTACAGCATCATGCTCATGCAAAACACTGTAGGCGACTTGTACCGTGAGATTTCGAGAGTCCATGTCAATTTGGACATGGAAAATGAAAACGATGTTTATATTGCGTCAGTGCAAAACGTCAACTGGGAGGCTTCGGAAAAGCTTCCCGCGCTTTGCGAAAGACTGACAAAAGATTTAGAAACAGACGAACAGCGCATACAGGCACTTTTTCACTATGTCAGCAGGAATTTTACATACGACTACGCCAAAATGCGAACAGTGGCCGCCGGCTACCTTCCGGACATTGACGACATACTGGAAACGAAAACCGGTATATGTTACGACTTCTCGTGCGTTCTGGCGGGAATGCTTCGATACCTCAATATACCTGCCAAGCTGGTTACCGGATATGTGGGGCCGGAACGGGCATATCACGCCTGGAACAGCGTTTTCGATGGAGAGGAATGGAGGCTTTACGACCCAACCTACCCCATCACCAGCGGCGTGAGAAGAGCGATAAAAAAGAGTACCACTTACGAGATCAAATACGAATACTAAACCAACACTGTTAGAAAATCGCCGGGGCCAAGAAACTGACCTCCGGCGATTTTTCTACTGTGACGTTAGTTCTTAATCTCTGCCTATATTAACGCTTGGGAAATCGTTGAGAAGATGTCTCTTTTCCTCGGCGCTAAGGTCTAGGAACCGTTCGAATGTCTCCAAACTGACTCTGGGCATGGAGAACAGAAACTCGGTAAAAGTCTTCTTGTCGAAATTGTACTTGGCTTCCAAGTCCTCCAACCGCTTCATACCGTAGTAGTAGCAGTTAAAGTAGCCGACCATAAGCTCTTGAGCTTTTACCTGGCCCCTCGCTGTCCACTGATCGAAAGCCATTTCGTCCATATACAGCTTAACGATATCCTCAATGGGCCTGCCGAAATACATAAGCCACAGGTCCGCTTTGATTCTGGTGGAGGTGTGATGGCGTCTGTAAGCTACAAAAAGCGGGTAGAATGGGTCTTCCGGGAAGATGTGCTCGAACAGCCTCTCGCTTCTGTGGGCGGTTCCTTCAAAAAGGGGCACGCCCTTGGCGCCGCTCTTGACTGTGTCGGGCAGCGGATCCATAACCGCCCTCACCCATTGCATGTGGTGACCCGGGTAACACTCGTGGATGGCACACATACGAATCCATCCATCTGTCACGGCCTTGTAGTTGTCCACGTTGAGGATGGTTTCACCCACCATGGGCCTACGCCTGGCGCATCCGCCATAGTAGCCACCCCAAGGATAATTGTCTTTCAGTTGCTCAGGGGTTGGAATCACGTTTACGTGCTCATCAGGCATCCTAATGTATTTGCGGCATTCGGCCTGCGCAGTGTCTAAATAGCCGCGCATCCTTACGAACATTTCATCGGGCGTATCGCAAGGGCCCTCGAACTTATTGAGGATGGCAAAAATGTCAGCCATGTTCTTGGGTTCGGGGGTTGCGCCTATGTCGAGCTTGGATGCAATCTCGAACACTTCGGCCCTTGTTTTGTTCATTTCTTCTTCGTGCCAGCTCAGTATGGCATCCAGGTCAACGCCAAGCTCGTCTTGAAGAAGAGCCCTGAACCTGGGAATATCCGGCTTCTTGCCCACTTCATCGCTTACTTTGGCAGCCTGGGGCCTTTGCGCTAACACTTCTCTTGCTTCCTTAGCCCACTGGGCGACCTTGTTGCCCATTTCGCCGTATGCTTTGTCAAGCTTTTCGAAAGCGGCATTTGACAGCCCTTCGTAGTCTTGGGCCGCTCTTGCTTTCGCCTGGCTAATCATGCGACCCACTATGTCCGCTGCTTCTGCTACTTCTTTCAGCTTGTCGTCTTCGGCGTGGGCAAACAGGTCTTTGACGCCTTTCCATACGCTGTCCGCACCATCAAAACGGGTGGTGAGGATGTCCAGCCTTTGCTCGGCGGGCCTGGAATCTTGTCTCGCTGTGGAGTCAATAAGCCTAGTGAAACCGCTTACAAACCGCCCGGGTCGGACAAAAGTGGTTTCCAAACCTGAAAGCTGGGCGTTTAGGTAATCTTGAAAGTGCACGTTTAGCAAGGTGAAAACCGGGTCGGGGGTTGGAAGCGCTTTGGCTTCTTCTAAAAGGGCGCGGTATTCCTTGACCATGTGGTCCTTTTCAGCCATGCTGGGTACGAAAGATTGCTTTTCGTACTCGTAACGGTGGCCCATTCTTTCCCCCACTTTGGTGCAGCGTCCGTCGAACTGCCGGTACACTTCAACCAAATTGGTCCTGTCGTCTGTTGCCAATACAGAAGTCCCCTTTCTGTTATGTAGATAACTTGTATCACTGGCAAAAGTTCGTCATTAGTCTTTACAATACCTGCATGGACATGTCGATTCAGTCGGCGTTACGGGGTTTTGCCCGTGCCAAATCGGCACCGGTTTTGACAAAACCAGAGGCGGTTTTCGGACTGGGGCTGGAGTCCTATAAATGCTCTGAGCTATTATTTGCTTGACTAACAGTACCCGTTCCATATTATTATCATGTTAAGAAAACACGGTGCCAATAAACACCATTATCAGAAAAGTTAGGGGGCGATGTTACACTAAGTCATGTCAACAACTAGTTGGTAAATGCGGAAGCGACGAAGAGCAGACTACATTGGTCACCTAATGTTTGCTTGGAGCTAGTGGTGAAACCGGCCGCAAGACGCGGGCGGTTTTGTTTATTTGCAATAAGAATCCCAAACTATTTGGAGGGATTAGCGTGAGCGGAAAGCATAAATCAAAGTTTGTAGCATTACTGGTGGTGATGTGTCTAGTTTTAGGGCAAGCCCCTTTGATGGTGGCTAGTGCCAACGGTGGTGCGGAATGGCCCAATGAAAGCAACAACATAGAGTCCGGGCCCGGTTCTATAGCACTCACAAAGATCGCAGAGCCCATTGAAGGCAGCACACGTCAATGGAGAATTACTCTTACGGTCACCGGCGAACCTGTAGAGATTCAAGAAGACGCGGACGCAGACGTCGTTCTCGTGATTGATACTTCAGGCAGCATGAAAGATCATGGGAGAATGACGGCTGCCAAAGACTCTGCCGCATGGCTGGTAGACAAGTTGTTGGGAATACAAGGAATCAAGGTAGGTTTAGTTTCGTTTGCCACAAGTGCTACAAAGCACTCTGATCTTGTTGGTTCCGAATCAAAACAAACCCTGCTAAATAAGATTAACGGTTTGTCAGCAACCGGTGGCACCCACACCCAAGCAGGCATTAAGGAAGCCCGTGAAATACTAAGCGGCAGCTCTTCGGAGCACAAGTTCGTAATACTACTGAGCGACGGCGAACCAACCTACAGCTATCAAATCACTGGAATAAAGAATTCGTCCAATTGGAATGACACATATTTCTCTGGTATTGGGTCAAGCAGGTACACCCGCAATGACCTCCCGGAATCAGTGTTCATGTACAGCTCGAAAGAGGCGGGTGGCGGTAGCAGCCTGACCACCTCAATCGGTTCAACTGGCTCCCCCAAAATCACCTATTATTATCATCACGGAAACAGCGCCGTGGCCGAAGCGGCTTTCGCAAAAAGCAGTGGCGTTCAATTCTACTGCGTGGGCTTACAGCCATCCAGCTCGGGTGAGCAGGTCCTGAGGCAGATTTCAAGCGACAACAATTACTACCCGGCCCAGTCGGATACTCTACTGAACCACTTCATGGCCATCGCCGGCAGCATTACTTCGCTGGCAGCAAAAGAAGCCCATATCACGGACCACATAGGAGAGCAGTTCATTCTCGTCACCGACGAGCCTATGCTTGTTCTAGATCCCAATTTGACAGGTATGACGGCATCGGCTTCTGACGGCAACCGCGTTGTCAATTGGTATATTCCCGAGATTTCGGAAGCCGTCCTGAGTCTGAGTTACGTTGTGGAGATCTTGCCGGAGGCTGAAACGGGTCAAGAACACTACACCAACGGAGCAACATACATTTCTTATATTAACGCAAACGAGGAAGAGGCACTGAAGCACTTCCCGATTCCGGCAGTCAGTATCGAAGATGAAGAGGAACCGCCCGAAGAACCGACTCTAACCGTCACCTCATACGTTGGATACTACGACGGCTATCCTCACGGCGTTACCGCTACAGGTGACGACTTGCAGTACAGCATTGACGGA
>CAZXSP010000023.1:0-15116 GCA_964643285.1 uncultured Eubacteriales bacterium | reverse complement strand
ACCACACCTGAACCGAACTTGTTGACCAAAGAGGTCATGGCCAGCATGCCCATGGACACCACGATCTGTTGGATACCCGCCGGCAGCCCAATGCTGAACATTCTTGCGGTCAAACCAAGATCCAGCCGTAACGCCTTTTTTTCGAATTTCAACAGGCCAATCTTGGTCATATGCCGAAGCCCCAACAATCCTGAAAAACCCTGAGCGATTACGGTAGCCAAAGCGGCGCCCGCCACTCCCATTTTGGGGAAAGGGCCTATCCCAAATATTAAGATCGGGTCGAGTATCATGTTAAGAACAGTAGCGTAAGCCAGAAAGATAAGAGGTGTCCGGGAATCTCCCAAGCCCCTCATAACAGCTGAAATCGTGTTGTAGATAAACATAGTCAAAAGGCCGCCCAAGATGATGCTTAGATACCCTGAAGCCATATCCATTATGTCTTCGGGGGTATTAATAAGCCTTAGGAGAGGCCTTTGAAAAATGACCCCGGCAGCTGATGAAAAACCGCCAAGGACTACCATCAGTACAAAGGAATTGGATACAGTCTTTTGAACCATGACTCGATCTTTGGCTCCGGAATACTGAGCGATTAGCGCAGTAGCAGCCATGCCGATTCCCATGACAAGCGCGACAAGAGAGAATATAACCGGGCCGCTCACGGAAACAGCCGCAAGCCCCTGAGAACCGAGATATTGGCCCACCCAAACACTGTCGACAGTGTTGTACAAAGCTTGCAACGCGTTTCCCAGAAAAAGCGGCGTTGAAAAAGCTATTAAGTGTTTTGGTATGCTTCCCCGGGTAAAGTCCTGTCTTGAATCTTGGTCTGTATCCCCGGTACGGTCTGTGGACAGAATGGTTTCCCCCCGAACAAAACAGAATGCATTCAGTTTATCACAATTTGAAAGAGACCGGCCCTTCCCACGCTCTATGCTTACATGCCTCAATCCGTGATACAATGACCGGGCTATAAGCCCAAAGTCAGGTACATTTCTGGTATAGGAGGATTTCACATGGCAGTCTCGGCTGTGGTAGGAGCCAATTGGGGCGATGAGGGTAAAGGCAAAATGGTCGACTATTTGGCCGAAGCCTCTGACGTGGTCGTAAGGTTTCAGGGGGGCAGCAATGCCGGCCACACGGTAATAAATGAGTTTGGAAAGTTTGCTCTGCACCTTCTGCCGTCCGGAGTATTTTATCCTCGGGTAACCAACGTTTTAGGGCCCGGCGTAGCCGTAGACATTGCCGAATTTGTGAAAGAGTATGAAGGACTCGTTTCTAATGGCGTGCCGCCTCCCAAAGTTTTGGTGTCTGAAAGAGCGCAGGTCATGTTGCCGTATCACCGCCTTTTTGATGAATATGAAGAAGAACGCCTGGCTGAAAGGCAATTTGGTTCCACCAAATCCGGGATCGCTCCCTTCTATTCAGATAAACACGCAAAAATCGGCGTCCAGTTGCACCAGCTTTTTGACGAAGCAGAGCTTCGGAGCCAACTGGGCCCTGTAATCTCCATCAAAAATGTTTTGCTCAAGCATTTGTACAAAAAACCGCTTTTGGACTTGGACCAACTGGTGGGGCTGCTGTGTGAACAAGGCAAACAAATCCAGCCTTTTGTCGGGGACACCACGGGGTTTTTGCGCGATGCCGTTTCTCAAGGCAAAAAGGTTCTTTTGGAGGGGCAGCTTGGAGCTTTGCGAGACCCCGACCATGGCATCTACCCCTATTCTACTTCGTCCTCAACTTTGGCTGGGTATGCCGCAGTGGGAGCCGGGGTTCCCCCTTACGCTATAGACGAGATCATCACTGTTGTAAAAGCATACTCATCTTGCGTAGGCGCAGGGCCTTTTGTTACCGAGCTCGATGGGCCGAAAGCCGAGGAACTTCGGAGATTGGGGGGCGACTCAGGCGAGTACGGCGCCAAGACGGGCCGCCCGCGCCGGGTAGGCTGGTTCGATGCTGTGGCCACTCGGTATGGCTGCAAAGTGCAAGGAGCTACCTCCATCGCCTTGACCCTTCTGGACGTTTTGGGCTACCTGGACGAAATCCCTGTTTGCGTGGCTTATGACCTGGCTGGGGCAGAAATCACCGAATTTCCTGTGACAAGACTTTTGTCCGAGGCAAAACCTGTGTTTCAAAACGTACCCGGCTGGAAATGTGATGTTTCTTCTGTAAGGTCTTTCGGGGAACTGCCGCAAGAAGCCAAAGACTACGTCGCACTGGTGGAAAACCAAACCCAAGTGCCGGTACGCTGGGTTTCAGTTGGCCCCAGGCGGGAGCAGACGTTTCGGGTATAGGGCATCCGATTAACCCGAGCGAATCAGTTAAGGTGAAACTTTTTGGACGAGTTCGATTCTTTCCCCGTCTGGACCTGTGCAAAAAGCTATCATCCGCCCGTCCAGAACTACCCTGGGTTCACTTTCATGAAACTCCACCCCGTGAACTTTCATGGCTTCCATTTTCGCCACAATATCGGGAACACTGAAAGCTCCGTGATCGTAACACCCATTGGGCGGCGCTTTGGAACCATCCCTGTAATGTATTAGCTCCAACACGCCTCCCGACTGCCGGTCGCCCATAAACGCGATAGTCATTCCCGAACCGGTATCAGGGTATTGTTCAACAAGTTCAAGGCCCAGAACATCCTCATAAAAAGATATGGAACGTTTCATATCGGACACAATCAATCCAATGTGGTTGAAGGTGATGGGAACTCTCCATTTTTTCCCCACGGGATAAACATGATCGGGTACGTTGCAGTAAGTAAGCAGGCTTATGTCGGAAGGCCCTTGCCCCGGAACGCCGGTTTTGATGTTCTTTTTTGAAACTCCGTCCCAAAAAGCTCTGTGGTGCACCCTATCCTTGAGCACGATGATATCTAATGTGGTGTAATCTATATCCACCGCCGTAAAGCCCGATGAATCGTTGGCTCCCCGCATTGCCTCTGATACCACCACATGGCGGTTGTCGCCTAAATCGAGGCTTACTGAAAGGGAATCTCTGACCGTAACACCTTTTCCCATTGGACCCACCAATTTGTACACAGGTCTTCCTATGAATTCCACCCTTCCCGTAACTTCAACGGGCTCCCCGGAAAACTCATCATGCCAACCGCCAATGGAGATGGTAACTTGTTCTTCCGGTTTGGCGTTATCCTCAAGCCATTTCGCCGCCTTGGGGTCTGTAATTCCGGGAATCCCCCAGCTTTTAGCGCCTTGTTTCAGAAGCTCCCTCAGGATATGAGTACTGTCTCCGATGCGGTCGGCTCCGTCTGCCATGACAACAGGTTTTTGTCCTTGAGCCACCGACTCCATAGCCAGTTTCACTGATTGTTCTGCGTCGGGAAGCGGAGCAGCAAACGATTCCTTCAAACTCCAGGCAAAATCGGATACATCTTGTGCGATTCTTTCGGCTAACTCTTTGTCATCATCGGTCACCGCAAACACGCTCATGCCCGCATCAACCACATCGGCGTAGGCGTAACCGGGCGCCACCGAAACGCAAAAAACCCCCGGTTTAGATTCCCATTCGCGGCACCGTTCATAAATATCTTTCATGGGATGATGATCTGATCCTTGAAATATGCTGGCTGACAGAATACCCGGTTTACGGAAAGCCATAGTAGGCCGAACCTCGCCTTTTACTGTCTGAACCATACATTTCGCCGCTGTCATGCCGATTTGTTCGGAATCCAAATGGGGATAGGTTTTCAGCACAAACACCGCATCGGCAACTTTGCACAGTTCCTCATCTTCGTTTGCGTGAAGGTCCAAAGTCACCATTATTGGGATTTCCCCCGCTGCCGCCCTTGCGCGCCTTACTATTTCCGCCTCAGGCCGCGGCACTCCATCCACCGCCATGGCCCCGTGCAACGAAAGAAGGACCCCATCCAGTTGACCGGCCGCTTTAATGCGGTCGGCGATTTCATTGGCATATTTGTCAAAACAGTCTATCGTTAACCAACTGTAGAACCCGCCGGCTCCCCTGAAAGCGTCTACCAAAGGGACGATTTCCGCCCCAATGGACTCCAACACTTTCACATACCCGCTTATGTACGATCCAATTCCCTTGTGGGCCTCTAATATTTTGCTGCCGCGTTTGGTATATGGTTCAAAAAGATCTACAGTCGTAAGTTCTCTGCAAAACGTGCACGTTTCGTCGGAAAAACCGGCGATGGCTATCCTCACGCCGCCACCTCCCAAACTGGTATTATATAGTTCACCGAGGATATCAAAAACCCTTTGATTTGATCGATTCCAGAAATTGCAGTGGCGTTTGTTGTTTCGTTGTGTTCTAATCACTACGGAGTTTGTGATATTATTCTGAAGGGATTAATGCATATTCCGGCGTAAATAGCGGGCTAAGAGCGAATTCTAGCCGGAAACGTAACTCGGTTGCAGTGTTAGTTTTGACAAGGTGCGGAATGTTGCTCTTTTTTCTCGAGCAGAACGTAGACCCCTGTTCGATATCGGCAGCCAAAGTTTTTGCCGAATGTTGTTTCACGGCCACTTGTTTCGATCATACGAGCGTCTCAATGGGTGTCTCTTCCCCAGTATAAGGCGCTCAACATTAAGGGGGGTGGTAAGCAACACATCCTGTTTTTGAGCTGACTCGCCGCAGGGCGGGCAGTAACCGGACGTTTCAACAACTTTCGGAGGTGAAAATTTTGTTTGCACCGGGAATGACTGTGCCTTTCCTTTTGGTTGCGTTTCTTATGGCCGCAGTTGCCTATGCCATGAAACAAACCAAGGACAAAAAGGCAAAGTGGGAAATACGCAGAATCGCCGGTCTGGACGCCATCGAAGAGGGCATCGGCCGAGCGACTGAGATGAACAGACCGGTCTTCTATTTGCCGGGAAGCGGTGGCTTCTCCGATCCGCAAACTTTGGCTTCAATGGCTGTTCTGTCCGAAGTTGCAAAACTTACGGCGCGCTATGATACAAGGCTAATCGTTTGCGTTCCGGCATCGTCTATTTACCCAGTTATCCAAGAGATCGTCCGCCAATCCTATATTTCACAGGGTAAGAGCGACAGCTTCAGGGCTGACGATGTCCGTTGGTTCTCAGACCACTATTTTGGTTACGCCATAGCCATTGTGGGCCTGATGTTCAAAGAACAAGTGGCTACGAACCTTATGTTGGGTTCGTTCGCTTTCGACGCTCTTATGTACGCCGAAGCCGCAAGCCAAGCCGGGGCCATTCAGGTTGGCGGAACAGCCGCCACCACCCAGGTTCCGTTCTTTGTGGCTGCTTGCGACTACGCTTTGATCGGTGAAGAGATATATGCTGCCGCAGCGTATCTTACGAAGGACCCGATTCGAGTCGCGACACTTGTTGCTGAAGACTGGGCAAAGTTCGTAGTCACAGCTCTTCTGATTGTTGGGGCAGTCCTTCAAACGATGGGTCAAGCAGACGGTTTGAGGACATTCCTTAAAAAGTAAGAAAGGAGTGAGAACTAGTGAAAAGGTCCCTTCCTTATGCTTTTACGTTCATATCAGCCATTGTCATCATGATATGCGTCTTTTTCGGTGTAGCGCCGAAAGTCGCTGAAGAAATTGATAAATGGTTCATTCTAAGCACAGCTTTTGTGTGTCTGGTAGGCCTTATCAATCTAACCTCGGTTCACAGTCGTAACGTGACACGGCGAGGCCACGATTGGGATCTATCGATAATTCTTTTGACTGTGACCTATGGCTACCTTGCCTTGGGTATTTTCGGAGGCGCGACACACCCGCTTTATCTTCAGATATTCGGGGCTACAGCCGAGCCTCTCGGCGCTACGTTCTACTCTTTGTTGGCTTTCTACATCGTATCTGCTGCTTATCGCGCTTTCAGGGCCAAGACCCGCGACGCGGCAATACTTCTTATCGCCGGTGTCATAGTACTCTTGGGTAACGCCCCAATAGGCGAAGCTATTTACCCCGGATTCGGACCCGCGACGCAATGGATTATGGATATACCCAATACCGCAGCCATGAGGGCTATCATTTTCGGAGCCACCATCGGGTCGTTCATCACGGCCATCAGGGTGTTCTTCGGCATTGACAGGCCTTATGCGACTGCTGGCGAATAGGAGGTGGAGACATGAACTTCTGGGATAGATTGTCCAACATCGATAGGCGGATTTACTACATCATCCTCATTTTGGTCGTGGCTCTGCCTATCATTAAACCTTGGGGATTGCCTGTTAAGACCGGCAGAACCTCCCAAGACTTTTTCGACGCTGTAGAAGCGGTACCCAACGGGGGCATTATTGCCATGTCTATCGACTATCGCAGTGACTGCATAGTCGAGATGAACCCGCAAGTGGTCACCTTGTACAAGCAAGCTTTTGCGAAAGACATCCGGATTATCATGTTCTCGGGCGTTGATGAAGGCGCCAACGTGACCGAACCCATTACCCGCAAAGTAGGAGAAGAAATGGGTAAAACCTACGGTGTGGACTGGGTTAACTTGGGCTACAAGCCCGGCGGCGAAGTAACCATGAAAAAAATGGTGGACAATTTCTGGGAGGGTGCGGCATACGTTGACATGAACGGCACACCTTTTGAGAATCTACCCATCATGCAGGGCTTTACTTCCATTAAGCAAGCCGACCTTCTTATCGACTTTTTGGGAGTTGTCCCAAGCCCGGCGCAGAACTGGCTCAAAATGGTGGCATTGCCCCATAACGTGCCTTTTATAGTTGGTACAACCGCCATTCAGACTCCAACAGAAATGCCCTTCTACTCTGCCAGACAGTACCAAGGTCTTTTGGCCGGGCTGAGGGGAGCAGCGGAATATGAGTTCTTGACCGGCAACCCGGGACCTGCCCTTATGGGTATGGACGCTCAGTCCGCGGCTCACATCCTTGTTATTCTTCTGATTGCAGTTGGTAACATCGGTCACTTCTTAGGTGAAAGAAAACAAGATTCCGGACCTCATTTGGGAGGTGACAATTAATGAACCCGGTACTTCAAACTTGGTTGGCAGCGTTTTTCACCTTGGCAATCTACACTTTGGTGCTTTACAAAGATAACAAGATATTCCGTTTTGCGGAGACCATCATGGTCGCCATTACCGCTGCAAACGGTATCGTTTTGACCTACCATAACTATATAAAACCTGCTGTGGCCGTAGATATCGTTCAAAACCACAAGTACTTGCAGATTATCCCCATCATCTTGGGGCTACTCATGTACACCAGGTTTTACACACCCTTGGCTTGGGTTTCCAGAATTCCAATGGGATTTTGGATCGGTGTCGGTGCGGGTTACATTTTTACAAGGCAGCCTGCCGTGCTCATAAGCCAAATATCTGCGACCTTTATGTCGCTTAACTCTATCAACAACATCATCTTCGTAGTGGCCACCATAACTGTCACCGCGTATTTCTACTTCACGGTGTCTCTGAAGAGCACGACCATGAAGGGCGTCACTACTTTGGGCAGATCTTTCTTGCTCATCTGTTTCGGCGCGACATTCGGATCCACAGTTATGAGCCGTATTTCGGTTCTTCTCGGAAGGCTCCAATTCCTAATCGAGGATTGGCTTAAGATCGGTGTAGCATAAGCCCTATCCTGAGCTTTAGGATGCCTAAACAAAGCCTTCGACGGTTTGAAAGAATCGTCGAAGGCTTTTTGTTATGGTATACGTTGTATTCTTGGCACAAATTCTTGGCTTAACAAGGAATTATACGACCTTTGGTGAAGACAATACTATAACGTTTGCAACTATCCGAAAGGAGGAAGTAACGCAATATGTCCATGACCCACAAAGAACTGACGAGGCTATACAGACTATTCGATGCCGAGTGCGCAAGGGCTTCTGACAAAACCAGAAACGCTCGTGAATACGAGCCGTATCTGTTCATTCCCACACACGTTGCACGGGAACAGCATCAGAAACTACTTAACGACTTGATGGAAAGAGCCCAGAAACTTCCCGCAGTTGATGATGTCTATGCACTCTTGAAAACCCACTTCATTGAGTATCTAGGTGGCAAACAGGCGGCCTTTGAAGCAAGCTTCGAGTCTCCCAGCGGTTTTATAGGAGGCATTACCCGTTTCATCGGGTTTATGGGGCGAAAAGACTCGCGATTTGCCGAAGAGCGTGCCCATATCCTGGTTAGAAGAATTGGCCAGGTCGACGAGCTTTGGAATGCTGTTCGAACCCTTATCCCCCAAACCAAAACTCTAAACCTTAAGGGGCTTGCCATCGCCTGCAACAGTCTGGTTGAGATTTGCGGTATCAATAAGCCCAAAATTCCCGAGTTTTTTGCCGGGCTGCCGGATTCCCAACTCGACGAAATCGCGACCTCTTTGGACACTTTGGCCGCAAAAGCGACTGCATGGTCGGCCGAAGTACAGAAAGTCGTGGAAGGCAGAGAAGACAAAGATAAGACTGACCAATTTACCGTCGATTTTAACATAGACAAATACCGTGAAACCCTTGAAACCAAATACGGCGTAAGCCTCGATGAGCTTTTGAGCTGGTGCGAAGACGAAGTGGTTAAGACACGCGAAGAAATGTTTGATATCGCGGAGAAAATTCCCGGCGTCAAAATCCCAAGAACGGTTAAGGGCGTAGTAGATGCGCTCAACGAATTCGCGGGTCCTGCTAAAACTGCCGATGAGATGTTTGCGCGTTGCCGCGCCTATCTTGCCCGCGGCAGAGAGGGTACCAGGGGCTATGTTAATATGCCCGAAGAGATAGTCAGAGTAGTACCAATGGAAGAAGAAGGCCGCGCGGTTAACCCATGGGGCGGCTATCGTGGCGGATGTCCCAGAAGAACTCCCTTAGCAGGGGAAATGGTGCTGAACCCCGACAACGTCCCGGCTATTACCGACGGCTGGATAAAGATCAACGCCTTGCACGAAAGCTATCCCGGGCACCACGTGCAGTTCTTGCGTGCGAACTCTGATCCCCTACCCGAGACAGTACGCGAAGGGGCTCGCTCCACTCCGCTCCAGGAAGGCACTTGCCTACGCACAGAACGCGTTTTCGAGTTCGTGTTCCCGGAAGATCCTTTCTACCCGCTATTTGTGGCCTACAGGCGCCATCACGGCGCGACTCGTATCAAAGTCGACCTTTACCTCCACTACTATAACCGGCCGTTCAAGGATTCGGTCGATCTATACATGGAGGAAATGGACTTCAGCGAAAAGAGCGCTGCCGGTCAAGCGCTGGGGCAAGTAGGGGTTCAAGGGCTTGGCCCCGGATACTTCACCACCTACTACTACGGCATGAAAAGAATCGAAGATCTGCAGGTGCAGTATGGTTACAGCAACAAATCTTTCACCGAGCTTCTTTTCGCCGTAAGCCGTATAAGCTTAAAGAGTTTCGAAGCTTTCCTCGAGCTTAGCGAAGCTGATAGGAAACGATTCCTTACAGGGTTCGATAGCCTTTTGCCAAGGGGCTAACTAGAAGACGTTACCTAACGTTACCCAAAAAAGGCCTCACGGGAAACAACCCGTGGGGCCTTTTATAAAACTCTGAGGCGGATCATTCGCCGGCTTCTTGGCTCACCTGTAAGGTTTTACCGTCACTTGTAACGACCACTGTCCCCATGATATCTGTGCGGAAAACCCTCACGTTTTCCTTATCCAAACGTTCAAGCAAGGCTTTACCCGGATGACCATAGCTATTGCCTTCTCCAACAGAAATTACGGCTATTGAAGGCGCGGTAGCTTTAAGAAAAGCCGCCCCCGTAGAACCGTTGCTGCCGTGGTGGGCTACCTTGAGAACGTCCACTTTTGACAGCAAATCGGCCTCAAGCATGTCCTTTTCCGCGGGGGCACATATATCGCCTGTAAACAAGAAAGTCGTAGAGTCGTATTTCAAAAAGAGTACCGCCGACATATCGTTTAAATCATCGTAGCGCTTTTGGGGCCCCAGAAAGCCGGCTTCAAGGCCAACAAGCGGCGACTCTATCACTATTTCCCCTTTTTTGGCCTCGTTAATGGAGAGCCCTTTATCGTTAATGGCGTTAAGAAGCTTTTCGTAGGTTACGGTCGTGTGAGACGTTCTAGGCATGAATATCTCGCCCACTTCAAACGCTTCCAAAACACTCACCGCACCCCCGATATGGTCTTCGTGGGGATGTGTAAGTATGAAATAGTCCACTTCTTGGACACCTATATCTTCCAAAGCTTGTGAGACGGTTTTGCCTGCCGGTTTAGAACCAGCGTCTATTAGCATTGTCTCGCCTGTTGGGAGACTTATGAGACACGAGTCCCCCTGCCCCACATCCAGGAAACGTACAATCAGTTCGGGCGTTTCGGCATGATGGGCGCCTTGTGCATTTTCGTTTCCCAAAAATCCACAGCCGCTCGCGCTTATAACAGCACAAAGAAGCCATACGGTTAAGAGAACCGCCGCTATCTTACGGACTTGAAAACTCTTACTCATAGGTGCCCCCTAAAACCCTGATTGGATCCTTATTTCTTGAACAGGCGTTCCTCAAGTTTTTGTATATGGTCTATACGCGCTTCTGTGGCTTCCTTTTCGACTTTAAGCTCCACGCTCAAAACATCTCCCGCCTTTGCGCAGCATGGAACGAATACCCTGGGCAGCCTGAAGATTTCACCATTCCACTCCAAAACCGCCCATTTCCCTTCGAACCTGTCTATTATCAGCATTATGCATCCCGCCTTTCGTGAATTACCTAGGACGACGCCATACAATAAGAAGTATCGTCATTGGCAGAACGCACGCAATACACCTCTACAGGTTTTTTTCCGTCGTCGACCCCTCTGCCCAGAACATTGAGGCCGAACTTTTTGGCTCGTAGGATGTACTGGATTACGTTTTCATCTATAACCTCACCGGGCGTAACTAGCGGTGAGCCCGGGGGATAAATCACAATAGTGTCAGCGGAAACCCTGCCTAAAGCTTCTTCGATGGGAACCGGTTCAAAAACAGACAGAAACGCTTCCCTAAGAGGCATAGCTTTCTTTGGTATAGGAGCCTCCCCCAGCACAACAGGGGTTACACCCTCTGTGCAGGATGGAATATCCCCGGTTTTAACGGCAATGGCCAAATCCTTGAACGCGCCTTCCACCGCATCCACCGAATGTTCATCGTCTGCCCCGGTCCATATAAGCAAAAGAAAATCGGGGCCGACCATCTCCGGATCGACGTTTTTTCGGGTTATCAAATAATTGCATGCCTCGGGCCCTGTTATGCCGAGTCCGCCTACATTTACAAGAATGCGACCAGGGTCATGGCTGAGCCCTTGGGGTATGGGAAGGTTGGGATCGTAACCGGCGACACTTATTCCGGGTATTTGCGAAAGCCTGTGGGATACTTCTTTGGCCGTCTTAACACCCATATCAACCCATTTCCCCGCGTCCTTTTCCAAAGACGTCACAGCCTGCTCTAATGATGCCAGAAGAATGTAGGACGGCGAAGTCGTCTGCACCGCCCTGAGCGCTTCTTCAACAGAAGCCGCCAACGCGGGAAAGCGCGCGGGTGTTTCCTTGCCAACGTGCAAGAACGCCGTCTGGGTAAAAGCTACCGTTGTTTTGTGGCAACCGTGTACCACAAGGTCAGCCCCGCTTTTTATGGCAGAAACGGGCACGTCCCGGCTAAGGCCGAAATGGCTGCCGTGGGCCTCATCCACTATCAAAATCGCGCCGTATGAGTGGACCAAATCGGCAATTTGCGTGAGATCTCTTGAAAAACCACTGTAGGTGGGGTTAAGTATCAATACTGCCCTCAAAGGGCAATCAGAATTCTTGAACGCTTCTTTTTCCAAAACCCCTTTTATCCTGTCGATGTCAAGGGGAAAGTATCCGCCGAAACCTTCATGATACTGGGGGCAAACGTAAACGGGCTCCAAACCCGACATGGCCATGGCTGAAACCACAGACTTGTGCACGTTTCTTGGCAAAACGATGCGCCCGTCACCCAAAGTCATCCTTGCCGCCAATAAAGACGCCTGAATACCGGAGGTGGCCCCATTGACCAACATGAAGGTGCGGGCCGAATCGTAAAGCTTCTCGGCACGCCGTTGAGTTTCCCTTATGCAGCCCGTCGGGTAATGCAAATTATCCAGCCCGGGTGATTCAGTCATATCGATAGCCCTCAGGTCGTCCAGCACGCTGTTGGCCCATTCAGCCGTAGGAACCGCATCGGATCCGCATGAAAAGACCCTTTTGCCCTTGTGGCCGGGCATGTGCATTCTTACCGGCTTCCTTTGGGCGTAATCGCACATTGCGTCAATAATGGTGCGTTTATCTCGTGACATTCGTTCTCCTACTTTCTTTGAATGGCGTGCCGATGCCTTAATAAGCTTTCTAAAGGTATTCGGCGCAATTGACGCAGGTGGGGTTTTACCTTAGCTGCACGCCATACAAATTACCACGTTACATCTATTATGTCGACGAAGATATTTGGCATTCACCACAGATGTTTACTTAGATCAACGCACCCGTTACTTTTGAAAGAAACACCCTCTTGTTCAAGCTTTTCCCGCTGGCCGGACCAACCGCACACGGTCCTGCCTTGGACGTTTACCACCCGGTGACACGGCAGGCCTTTGGGGGCGGCGCTCATGGCCCACCCCACTGTGCGCGCGCCGCCGAAGTAGCCGATCATTTCAGCTATCCGGCCATAAGTGGTCACTCGCCCCGGGGGTATTTGTTCAACGATTTGGTAAACGGCGGCGAACACTGCCCCCCGTGTGGAATTCTTATTATTGTTATTAGAAGCCATATCTCCGCCCCCAGAGCTCAACCTGAAACCTCACAAAAAAAGCGCGGCCGCATGTAACCGGTGGGCCGCGCCTTCTTACTTCGCCCTACTTGGTGGGGTTTTCCCCCAAAATGAACTTGCGCATGTCGTCTGTGACCTCTTGAATATTGTCTTCACCCAAGTAAGCCATATGACCTGCTTTATACCCTTTTACGAACACACGGTCCCGAGGCAAATCTGTGTGATCCAAAGTGTAGTACAGAATACCGATTTGAGTGCAGATATCGTACCATCCGTTCACGAAGAAAGTGCGCATGCCGGGCACTCTCCGCATGGCGGTGCTTAGGCTCTCAGCTGTGTTCTGACCCTTTATGTTGTTATTCCAGATAGGATACAAACCTCCGGAGTTTACGAAGTTGCGGTCCCACTTGATACCAAGCATCGGGAAAACTTCCCCGCACAAAATTGACTGGAAGAACGGGTCATATTTGCCTTGGGACGGGTCGTCGCGCACGCCCCATTTTTCTTCGTCGATAAAAGGCTCGTACAGTGGACGAGTAATCCTTCCGTCGAGGCGTGCCACAGATTTACCCTTTTCTTTAAGAAGCTCGCGGCGAAATTCCACTTCGTCCACGGCCAAAGCTCTTTTTTCCAAATACTCACGAGATACCCCTGTGTAATACATAACTTTTTCTATTATATGTTCCCTGGCTTCGCCTTGCAGCGACTCGCCCTTATACAGTGCCAGCAGGTACTCGGTATCTGCAAACTCCTTTGCTTCACGCACAAATTCTTCCACAGTCTGCGTAGAAGGGTGATTGTGATACCAGTTGGTGGCGGCCAAGGTGGGGAATGCCAGCACTGCGGGATAAGCCTGTTTTTTGTCGCCGAAATGCTTACCGTTTGTCACTGTGTTGCCAATCATGATGATGCCGTCAAACGGCACGCTGAACGCCCTGTCTGAAGCACCAAGGGAACCTCTTCCCGCTACAGTGCTTGCGCGGGTGCATCCATAGCTCTCCCCCACCATATATTTGGGGCTTTCCCAACGGTTGTAGCGAGCTAACCAACCTTGGATGAAAGTGAGAAGCGCTTCGGCATCTGCCTCAATCCCGTAAAACAGATCTTTCTTTTCGGGGTCAAGCAAACGGCCAAAACCGGTTCCAACCGGGTCAATTAGCACCAAGTCTGCCACATCCAAAAGGCATTGCTCGTTGTCGCACGACTCGTAAGGGGGAAGCGGTGCCCCTTCATCGTCAATGTCATCGGAATATTTGACCCTTTTGGTGCCCAAAAAGCCAACGTGTACCATCATGGACGAGGTACCGGGGCCGCCGTTAAAACCAAACAAAACCGGACGTGATTTGGCGTCTTTTACGTCTGAACGGAAGTAAGAGTAAGAAAACAAAGAAGCGATTGGCTTGCCTTCATCGTCGTAGAAAACATTGTCTTCTGAAACGGTGTGGTACGGAATTTTGACACCGCGAAGAGTGATATTTCCTTCGCCGGTGAACCGTGAAGGAGTAAAAACATCAGTTCTTAACACAATAGTTCCCTCCTAAAAGTAACTAATAACGGAACCCGAAATGTTTCATTTTTATTGTACCACGAACGCGTTGGACAAGAACAAACAGTGTGAGGCCGCGGTTCGCGATTACTTTTCATAGGTGTCTTGGGTTAAAATACTAACAATGCGGGCAGGAAGGAGAACCGACAATGATGTTTCGCCGGCCAAAATTCGACAAGAAAGACCAATCGCCGGTTGTGTTTGTGACACTCCTGCTCTTGGTGCTGTTGGCCTCTGCGTGCACCAACACGCTTTCTCCCTCCCAAATAATCACCAGGTGGAACAGGCTGTTAAACGAGCCATCCCCGGAGGACAAACTGAAGAAGTGGGAAGAGGATTTGGACTATTTAACCGGAGAGCTTGAAAAACGACACAAAGACCTGTTCCACAACATTTCCCGTGAACAGTTTCTGGTCGATTCGCAAAAACTGAAAGATGATTTGGCGGCCTTGGACGACACGGGCCGATTCGTTGAATTTGTGAAGCTTGTGGCAAGCATAGGTGATCCCCATACCTCCGTGGAGTTCACTGTGCCGGTGCACTGGTTTCCCATTCAGCTCTATCAGTTCAAAGAGGGTACCTACGTCGTAGCGGCGGGAAGTGAGTATGCCGATGTGATAGGGTGGCGCCTTGTAAGTATCGGAGACGCAGCCGTGGAGGAAATATACCAAAGCCTTGCCCCTACCGTCGCCCATGAAAACGAAGCTATGCTCAAAACCGAATTGATGGAAATCATAAGGTGCGCTGAAGTTCTCAAGCATTACGGATATGTGGATGACCTATCAAGAGGAAATTTCGTGTTCCAGGACAAAAACGGTGAATACCGAAGCGTTTGTGTCATGACCTCCCTTAACATGCTGAATTTTAGCACCGTAAGGCTTGAAA
>CAZXSP010000022.1:0-15208 GCA_964643285.1 uncultured Eubacteriales bacterium | reverse complement strand
GATATGTTGGGATTATTAAGGACAAGTCTGGCCATGTCATCTACAATGGACAATGCAGAATCACTCCCAAGAATTCAGAACCGAAATAGAACTTATGTCAAACTCAAAAGATCCCTTTACCTTGGTCGGGTAGACTTGAGTACATAAGTTAGGTATAGGGGGACGTTTCGTACTGTGCTGAGGAAACTTTCGTTACATGGTTTCAAATCATTTTGTGACAGAACCGAAATATCATTAGGGCCGGGAATCACTGCCATAGTCGGCCCTAACGGCTGCGGAAAATCTAACATAGCCGACGCCTTACGCTGGGTGCTGGGGGAGCAGAATCCCAGGGTGCTCCGATCCTCCAAACAACAAGACGTGATCTTCGTCGGGACCGAAAGAAGAAAGGCCATGGGTATGGCAGAGGTCAAACTGCTTTTCGACGGGGTGAGTATCGTAAACGATACCGAAACCGAGATTAGCAGGCGCCTTACAAGGGACGGTTCGAGTGAGTATAAAATTAACGGCAAAACAGTCCGTTGGAAAGATATTATAGAGGCCCTTTCGGGGACCGGCCTTTCCCACGCAGGTTACGTGGTCATAGGGCAGGGCATGGTCCAAGATCTCGCCTTGGCCAGGCCCCAAGAGCGCCGGGAGTGGATTGAAGAGGCGTCAGGTGTTTCCAGAGTCAAAATTGACAAGAGACAGATGGAATCCAGGCTTGAAAAGGCGCGTACCGATATGGCCAGGCTTTGTGACTTGCTTTTGGAGCTCGAAGTACGACATGAGCAGCTATCTTGCGATAAAGATATCGCTAAAGAATACACTCACCTTGTCTCCCAAAGGCGCGGTATCGAATTATCAATGTGGCTGCACCAAACAGAAGAAGAGGAACAGAAACTGACCTCTTTAAGGCGCCGATTGGAAAAATACAAGGTCGATATGGAAGCGCTGAGAAACCTTATCCCCGAGCTCACGGGACAGGAGAAAGAGCTCGAGGCGGTTTTTGAGAAAGGCCGTTTGTTGTGTGAGAATATTGCCAAAGACAAAGATTCCGCCCTAAAAGAGTTAGTCACGCTACAAAGGCAAAGAGACTCTGCTATAAGTCAGACACAGCTTCTGACCAGGGAATTGGAGTCACGAATCGTTAGACAAGGGGCTATTGAAGTCGAGTTGGAAAAAACTCTTTCTGATAGGGATACTCTTAAACAATCCTCAGAAACGCTAAGCGTGCAAGTGGCCGAAGCGCGCAGTGCCCTAGACGAAGCGCAAAATGAAAGAACCGAATCCGAAATCGTTTTTAGCCGGTACAGCGCTGACGCCATCACCGCGCGAAAGAGCATCTCGGAACTGTCCCCCAAACTTAGGGAATATCAGAAAGCCAATCTTGAACGACGAAGAGAGTTTGAAAGCGCGTCCAAGAACTTGCAGGATTTGAAGGGGTGGCTCGATACAGCGTCTCAGGAGGTATTGGCCCAAGAAGAGGGGTTAGAATCGGTTTCCCGCCAAAAAGAATCGGCGGATTTCTTGGCGAAGGAAGCGTTGGCTTTGGTTCATACTCTAAACAGTAAGCAAACCGAGCTCAGCGGCAGGCTTAACAAGAAGGTTGAGGCCGAAAAGGATGTAGGCGCAAGATTAGCCGCCCAAAGAGCCAGGGCAAAAATTCTTACGGAACTCCAACAGTCTTTCGAAGGTTATGCAAAGGGGCCGAAAACTGTTCTTGAGGCAAAAGCTAAAGGCGCCCTATCAAATATCCAAGGCTCGGTAGGGGAATTGATAGATTGCGAGCCGCGGTATATTGCAGCCCTTACAGCTGCCATTTCTGGCGCGTTGGAAAACATAGTAGTATCCGACGAAAAGTCCGCCAGAAACGCCATTGAATACCTCAAATCGAAAAAAAGCGGACGCGCGACTTTCCTACCCATTGATTTGGTCCGCCCGAGACAATTAAACGCAAGAATAGAATCGCTCGCACGTAAAACCCAGGGTGTGTGTCCCATTCTCGACGTTGTGTCTTACCCAAAAGAAATCGCGAATTGCGTGAAATACGTTCTGGGTACGATTGTTTTAGCCGACACCCTTGATACGGCTCTTCTGTTTATGAAAGCCTCCGGCTGGGCTACCAGGGTAGTGACTTTGTCAGGGGAATCCTTACAGCCGGGAGGAGCCATAACCGGGGGAGACGCTCCCAGACAGGAATCTATCTTCAGAAGAAAACAAGAAGTTCTTACAGTAGCTGCTTCACTGAAGGCCCTGGAAAAGGAATTGGCATCATTGGTTAACCAAAGGCTGGAATTGGAAAGGGAAACACAAAAGGTTCAAGGGGAACTCGAGAAAGCCCGTGCGGATAGCCATCGAAAAGAGGCGCAGGCTGTCAGAGTAAGTGAAGCCTTGGATAGATTGGTTTCGGCCTTGTCTGAAAAGAAGCATCAGGTAGCTGAGCGCTCCGGCAGAGTGGAAGCCTTGGCGGCCCGGGTCTCCGAACTATTGGTAAAGGTTCAGGAGACAGATGAATTGGAAAACACCTTGTCGCAGGAAATGTCCGAAAAAGAACTGGAGCTCAGGGGCTTTGAGGAACAAATGCAAAATTGTTTGTCAGAGGACAGGGAGATTTCCAAGCGGGTGAAAGCACTGGCTTCCGCGAAAGAAGCGCTGGACAGGGATATGTCCTCCGTTACTCGGCGTTTGGAGGGCATCTTGGGGGAAAGGGCGTCGCTTCTGAAAAACCTTGAGCAAGAGACCCGTGAAATCTCAAGGCAAGAGGCGCTTATGAAGGAGACGCGAGAAAAAGAACGGGTTCTGGTTTTGGAGATTCAATCTTTGGAACAGCAAGTTAGGGCGCTGACTGAAGACTTGAATCAACATCAGAACGAATTTAAGTCCGTCTCGGAAAACGTTTCCAAAATAGTCCTGGATATCGAGAAAGCCCGGCGCGATCTCGAGACAATTGTAAGTAAAACCCGCGAAACTTCCGAAGAAATACATACCCTCCACGACTTACACCGGGAAACCCTCAAATACCTGGAAAGTGAGTTTGGCGTTTCTTCGCCCGAAACAGTTGATGTCCTGAGAATCCCGCGCTCGCAAGGAATAACCAAACTGGAAGCTGTCGATTTGCGGCTAAAGGCTATGGGCAATGTGAATCTTAAGGCCCTAGAGGAGTACGAACTTCTTTCTCAAAGAATAGAAACGGTAAAATCCGAAAAAGAAGATGTTGTGTCCGCCATAGATGAAATAAACAAAGCGCGCGAGTTTGTGGAGAAAGAAATTCAAGCACGGTTTTTGGACACATTCACCTCCGTCGCGCGCAGCTTTTCTGAGATTTTCAAAGATCTTTTCGGGGGCGGCCGGGGAGAATTAACCTTAGTCGAAGACACTCTGGGCGTGGAGGTGGTTGCCGAGCCGCCGGGCAGAAAGCCAAAAAGCATCAGCCTTCTTTCGGGGGGAGAAAGGTCTCTTTGCGGGATAGGGCTCGTGCTGGCTATATTATCTGTGAAACCGTCGCCTTTGATTGTCCTGGACGAAGTGGACACGGCATTGGATGACCGAAATGTTATACGTTTTGGGCAGTTTCTAAAAAGGTATTCAAAAGATACTCAATTTCTTGTGATTACACACCAAAAAGCGACCATGGAATCTTCAGATCTGCTTTATGGTGTTACCATGGAGGAACCCGGTGTATCCAGAGTCTTCGGCATGCGCCTGGAAACTCCGGGGGCTTTCTAGCGGGGGTGTCATGGTGAGCTTTTTTCAAAATTTGAAACTGGGTTTAGCGAAAACTTCCAAGAGCCTAAGGGAGAAGATTCTGGGGGTTTTTCAGCCGGGGAAAATCAGCCCCGACTTTTTGGACGATCTTGAGGAAGTTCTTATACAGGCGGATGTTGGAGTCCAGGCAGCGAGTTTACTTCGGGATAAAGTGCAAGAGCAGAACAGTAGAACCCCCATCTCTACCACAGAAGATCTGTTTGGGGTAATGGGTGACATGGTCAAGACCATATTTGACGAAATACAGAAACCCTTAAACGTGGCAGAAACAGGACCTACCGTTTATCTTATGGTAGGCGTGAACGGGTCGGGCAAAACCACAACCATAGGAAAACTTGCGAAAACCCTGCAAGACAAAAATAAAAGCGTGATCGTAGCTGCGGGGGACACGTTCCGTGCCGCTGCCGGCGAGCAGCTGGCCGTTTGGGCGAAAAGAACCGGGGCAACCATCATAAGCCACCAAGAAGGGTCTGACCCCGGCGCGGTAGTGTTCGATGCCATGCGCTCGGCCATTGCGCGCAAAGCAGATTATGTTTTGGTAGATACCGCCGGCAGACTCCATACAAAGAAAAATCTTTTGGAAGAGCTCAAGAAGATCGTGAGAATAATCTCCAGAGAGGTTCCCGGCGCCCCGCACGAAGTTATTTTGGTTATCGACGGAACTACCGGGCAGAACGGGCTTTCGCAAGCCCGGGTGTTTATGGAGGCCGTCGGTGTCACAGGGATATGCCTCACAAAGCTTGACGGTTCGTCCAAAGGCGGCATCGCCGTGGCTATCGCTCAAGATCTAAAACTTCCTGTAAAACTGGTGGGCATAGGAGAGAGCGTGGACGATCTGAAGCAGTTCGATTCGGCCGCTTTTTCCCGCGCGATTTTCGAATCGGAACGTTGACTCTTAACCCCACCCTATTGTAGGATAGTACGGTGTCAAGGTTCTAACCATTACAGTAGGGGCGATGTATTGAAAACAGTCCGCGGCTGGTCCCCCGAAAGGGTGCACACTCTTGGTATCTTTATGGACGTTTATGGGGACCTTCTTTCTTTAAGACAAAAGCAAGTTTTGGATCTTAAAACCCAAGACGATCTGTCCTTTGGCGAGATAGCCGAGGTTTTGAACATAACGAGACAAGCCGCCCTAGACGCTCTCAGCCGAGGGGCAAAAGCATTGTATCGTTATGAAGGTGTGATAGGGCAAATATCCAAAAACCGCCAAGACGCTAAGACTGTCGAAGATATCAAAATGACACTGCAATGTATGACACACACCAATTGGGAATCAATGAGGGATAAGGCCTTAAAGCAGCTACGTCTTTTTGGAAGCGGAGGTGAAAGAAAAGATGGCGTTTGAGAATCTATCAACACGTTTGACGGCGGTTTTTAGAAGGCTTAGAGGAAAAGGAAAGCTTACTGAACGTGATGTGGATGAGGCCCTGAGAGAAGTCAGGCTTTCCTTACTGGAAGCTGATGTGAATTTCAGAGTTGTCCGGGAATTTGTTTCGGCTGTCAAAGAAAGCTGTCTTGGCGCCCAAGTGCTTGAAAGCATTACTCCGGCCCAACAAGTGATAAAAGTGGTCAACCAAGAGCTTATCGCTTTGTTGGGCGAAAAAGCCCGGCCCATAGATTTATCAGGCAACCCGCCTGCGGCTGTGGTGCTTTTGGGGCTTCAGGGTTCCGGTAAAACAACCGCTGCGGGTAAACTTGCCCACCTCTTAAAAAAAGGCGGCCGCAGGGTTCTGCTGGTTTCGTGCGACGTTTATCGGCCTGCCGCGCAAAAGCAGCTGCAAATCCTGAGCGAAAAAGCCGGCGTAGACTTTTTCACCATGGATAAAAGCACACCACCACACGAGATAGCCAAAAATGGCATTGACAAAGCGTTAACTTCCGCAAAAGACGTCGTCATCATAGACACTGCCGGGCGTATGCAAGTAGATTCCGAAATGATGGAAGAAGCGCTGAGGATAACGAATGCTGTCTCACCTAAAGAAGTGTTTTTGGTGGCAGACGCCATGACCGGCCAGGAAGCCACCGAGGTCGCCAAGGCGTTCGACAGCACAGTAGGCGTTACCGGGGTGATATTGAGCAAAATCGACTCGGATGCCAGAGGAGGGGCGGCTCTCTCCATCGCCAAGGTTACCGGAAAACCCATAAAATTTGTGTCTTCGGGGGAAAAACTTGACGATTTCCAGGTATTCCACCCGGACCGCATGGCGTCCAGAATACTTGGAATGGGCGATATGCTTGGCTTGATTGAGAAAGCTGAAGCCGCCTTTGACGAGAAAAAGGCCCAAGACATTGAGCGAAAGATCCGCCGCAAGGAGTTCACTTTTGAGGATTTTCTGGACCAAATGAAAGAAGTCAAAAAGATGGGTTCTTTCGGCGATCTGCTGAAGATGATACCCGGGGTTAGCAAAATGAAGGCCGACGTGGAAGTGGATCCCAAAGAATGGGCGCGCCTTGAAGCCATCATAAGTTCCATGACTCCTTTGGAAAGGCGGCGCCCGGAAGTCATAGACGGGTCAAGGAAAAGACGTATAGCCCGGGGTAGCGGCACACAGGTTCAGGATGTAAATCGCTTGTTAAAACAGTTCTTTCAGGCAAGAAAGATGCTTTTCCAAATGGGTTCCGTGGAGAAGCTGGGAAGATTCCGTATCTAGGGAAAGGAGAGGTATTGGTTTGGCTGTGAAGATAAGACTCAAAAGGATGGGTGCAAAGAAACGCCCATCGTACCGCATCGTGGTAGCTGACTCGAGACAAGCCCGGGACAGTAAGGCAGTGGAAGAACTGGGGTATTATGACCCCACTACCGACCCCGCCACGGTAATGGTGAAAGAGGATAGAGCGCTTTTGTGGCTTCAACAAGGGGCAACGCCAACACCGACGGTTAAGGACATCCTAAACCGTGCAGGAGTAATGGAAATGCTTCGGGCCGCCCGCAAAGAGTCTGATGCATGATGTTACTGGATTTTGTTGATTTCATAATCCGATCTGTCGTTTACGAGCCCGAAAGCGTTCAAGTCACTGAAGTTCAGGGCGAACGGGCAACCGTTTTTGAAGTCAAGGTTGCATCCCAGGATATGGGCAAAATCATTGGCAAAAAGGGTAGGGTCATTCACGCCGTGCGTTCGCTTGTTCAGGCCGCTGCTTTGAAAGAAGGCAAACGGGTAGCTGTAGAAATAGTGGAATGACCTAAGAAAGAAGGTATTATGCGCTTGCTCATCTCTAGACCGGTTAACGTAAAATCTAAGGTCACGCCTTCGCTTAAGGGCCAGTTGGGTTCGGAGATTCAAAAGGCAATTTTGGATCTCGACCGCGAAATTCAACTGGCGGACAGCCATACTCAGGAACAGCTTGTGCAGCGTAAAGAAGACCTGACCAAAAGACTTCGTCAAGTGGCCGAGTTGAAAGACGGGCAAGAAATCGTTCGCGGGCAAGTTCAGGGCATATTTGAACTTAAGGTGGGCGACATGTGGCCGCAAGATAACACGGTCGAGATTATTCTCGAGAACGATATCGTTGTCGCCATAAAAGAAGGTAACTGTTTGTCCCTGCTTACACCACTTCATCCGTCTGTAGGAGGGAAAAACGGTTAGCATGAAAGTATTTATTGTGACGCTTTTCCCGGAAATGTTTGCCTCTGTTTTGGAGGCAAGTATGTTGAAACGGGCTCGTCAAGAGGGGTATTTAGATACGGCCCTTGTAAATCCCAGAGATTTCACTGTGGATTCTCACAAAACAGTGGACGACTACCCATACGGGGGCGGGCCGGGAATGGTTATGAAACCCGAACCTATATATAGGGCGGTAGAATCGGTGGAGATGTCCCTTGAAAAACGTCCCTATGTGGTGCTAATGACCCCTCAGGGCGAAGTGTTCAATTCGACAATTGCCGCCGATTTGGCAAAGCGTGACAATTTGGTGCTGATCGCCGGGCATTACGAAGGCTTTGACGAAAGGATTCGTTTTCTCGCTGACCGCCAGTTATCTATCGGCGATTATGTTTTGACAGGCGGGGAATTGCCTTCAATGATTGTGCTCGATGCCGTTTCAAGATTTCTCCCCGGAGTCCTGGGCGACGAAGCTTCTTCTCAAGACGATTCTTTTTGTCTTGGGCTGCTTGAGGGGCCCCAATACACCAGGCCGCCGGATTTTCGGGGAATGAGGGTGCCGGATGTTCTTCTAAGCGGAAATACCGGCCTTGTATCGCGTTGGCGCAAGAAAGAATCACTAAGGCGAACACTGCTATATAGAAGAGACCTTTTGGACAGTGCTTGCCTTACTTTCCAAGAACGATGTTTGCTTGAAGAAGTGTACGCGGAAGAGTGTATCAAAAATGGTCGTTTGGCTAAGGAGTGACAACTGTTGGATGTTTTGAGACTTATGGAGAAAACTCAGATGAAAACCGATATTCCCAAATTCGGACCCGGCGACAGAGTCAGGGTGTTTTTCAAGGTCGTTGAAGGTACCCGAGAAAGGCTGCAAGCTTTCGAAGGGGTTGTAATAAAAAGGCAAGGCGGCGGTTTGAGGGAGACTTTCACAGTGAGGCGTGTTAGTTCGGGCATTGGCGTAGAACGAACCTACCCGGTGCACTCGCCCAAAATCGACCGTATTGAGGTTATTAGGCGAGGCAGGGTCAGAAGGGCAAAGCTCTTTTACTTGAGGGGACTTTCGGGAAAATCCGCGCGAATTGCTGATGCAAGGCGCTGATCATGGACACATTGCGGGACGTTTTAGAGATTGTTCTAATATCTCTCGTCCTTGCTCTTCTGATTAGATCGTTTGTCGTGGAGACGTTCTTGGTTGAAGGCCCTTCCATGGAACCCACCATGTTCACAAATCAGAAGCTGTTAGTTCTGAAACTGGCATACCGGTTCAAAGAACCCAAACGCGGCGACATTGTGGTTTTCAAATATCCTTTCAATACTGAAAAAGATTATATCAAGAGGATTGTCGGCCAAAGCGGCGACAGTGTGGAAATTCGTCTGGGACGAGTTTATGTAAACGGTCAGCTGCAAGAGGAGCTTTATGTGCAAAATCCCGGATTCTATGAGATGTCGGCTACTGTTGTCCCCGATGGTCACGTGTTTGTTATGGGTGACAATAGAGTAAATAGTGAAGATTCCAGGATGTTCGGTCCGGTTAATGCCCATCTTTTAAAAGGAAAAGCGATTTTTAGAATTTGGCCTTTAGGGGAGTTTGGTCTTATAAAATGAGGGGAAAGGGAAGGCGCAGCCAAAAGCGAACCATGTTTCAACCGGGCTTTCCAAGTGCCCGCGCGCTGGGCTTAGTTGATATGTTTTTGTTTTTGGCTGACGCAAGGATTCCTTGGACTTGCCGCACCCTTTCCCAACCATACCTTAGGCGGAAAAACCGCGTTTACGTTTTAGCCAAACCCGATCTGGCCGATCCTGAAGCTACGTCCCAATGGGTGTCGGTTTTCAAGAATCTCGGCGAACCGGTTTTTGCGGTTGACTGCAGTACAGGTAACGGGCTGGCGCCTTTGGTGACACACTTGAAAAACGCGCAAAGCCGTTTGTCACGCCCTCTCAGGGTCATGCTATTTGGCACACCTAATGTGGGAAAATCTTCTTTGGCCAACAGGCTTTTGAAAAGCAGAAAAGCCCCTTTTGGGGCAAAACCCGGTCTAACCAGGGGCAGCAATTGGTTGAAAGCAGGACCTGACGGCTTTTTAGTAATTCTTGATACCCCCGGTGTTTTGGATACATCCCAGGTCAAGGGAGAAGCCAAGCACAAGCTAGCCGCTGTGTGGGCTACCGGCGAAAGAACTTACGATACCGAAGAGGTAGCGGTCTGGCTAGCCGCTAAGCTTAACCCGCTGAAAGAGCCTGTCGACTTCATTAATTCTTTCGCCAAAGAACGGGGTATGTTGGGTAAGGGCGGAATCGTTGACTATGAAAAGGCGTGTGCCGCTGTGGTTCATGGCTTCAGAGAAGGACGGTTAGGAAGGTTCACTCTCGAAAGGCCTCAGGACTTTTCAGAGCTCAAGGAAAGATAAGACCCCCGGCGGGTAATGATATTGCCGGGGGGTTTTTGTTTGAGGGAGCCTTTAAGATTTTCATGGCGGCACTGGTGGAACTACCTGTTTGTGCTTTTGTTAGCGGTTGGCGTCGGGTCTTGGGTGTTTCTCGGCGTAGACGGCAGGCTTGTGTTTTTGGTTTTGGTCCTTTGGGTAGTTTTGGGAAGGCTTTTGGTTCCTTCGATCATTCACGAGCATATCGGGTTTTCCAACAGGTGGATCTGGCACGATTACAGAAAGGCCAACCAACGCTACAGACAAGCGGTGCAAAGCGGAAAGGCCACTCCACAGGCGTATTGCGCTCTCGCCAGCCTTTCTTTTGCCGAAGGAGATTATATTGGCGCGGCGTCGTTATTGGAGGAAGCGTCGGGCATTTTGAAATCAGATCCTGCCCTTCATCTAATGCTCCTTAAATGCCTTATGCGTACCGGTCAGATGGACCGCGCGGTAGCAGAGGCCACCAAGGTGGGAGAACTGTTTAAAGGAACCTATGTTCCTTTTCTGGTCATGGGCGATGTGTTAAAGGAAAAACGAGACACACTCGCTGCCGCAACAGCTTATCAGAAAGCGTGCGGGCTTAAGCCCTCTGTCATCGACTGTCGTTTAGGACTTGCGGAAGCTTATTACGATATGGGACAGATTGACGCTTCCCTCGAGGAGATCGAGATGGCGCTGCGTATTGACTCAACGAATTCCGATGCTTTGTACTGGGCCGGAAAAGTTGCCGCGAAGAAAGGTAACGCACGGGAAGCGTCATCACAACTGCAAAGATCCCTAATGCTTAGATCGCCTAAGGATAAATCGCACCGGGTATCCTATCAAAATATTTTATCGCTTTTAGCGGAAGTCCGCCGCTTTATGGCGCCTCTTGAAAAAGCCCCCGAAGCGCAAACCTGAATCATTTGACAAGGACATAATTTAGCCTTTGGAAAAGTGATTCTTCTATTTCCAAGAATAGAGTGGAAGAAATGAAGTCGTCTCCGCTTTGTGCTGTAAAAACAGCGGGATACGAGCCCGAAGCGGTATCCGGTGGGATCTCCGTTTCAGTGCCCCACAGATGGGAAGAGCCATGCTTTGTGAGCTCAATAGTCCGGCCTAAAAGCGCGACGGTGATGCGGTTTACATTTTGCGATGAGTCGCATTCCAGTGAAACAGTAGCGCCCGGTGTTGCGGGGTTCGGCGTTATCTCGGGCGTTATCCAAAGGTCTTCTATGCGCGTAAAAGACAAGGTCTTTTGTCTAAACGCATTTTGGAATGTAGCCGTAACAACTACTTCCTGAAGCCCTGGCGGTAATGATGGCCCCACAACCACACTTGAACTCCATCGGGTGTTAGCGCCGGCCGGAGTAAGGCTTAATACGCTCTGGTTGGCCAAGCCTGCAGTCACTTCTGTGGCCCCCGGGGAAGTGTAAGCGTTTATGGTCAGTATTTCCCCATCCCGGCACGATATCGGTGACAGGTCGGCAGTTAACGAGTATTTGACAATTGTTATGGGTTTCTTAACAGAGAAAAATTGGGTGTTGTTGTTGTCCACCACCCAAGCCTGGTAGGAATACTTTCCATCAGGCAAAATTCTGCCTTGATCATCTTTGCCGTCCCAGCTTAGGTCGATCGGCGGGTATCCTTGCATGTTGGTGGGATTGAATCTTTTGACTTCGCGGTCACTCTGATCTCTTATAACTAATTGCCATCTATAGATTCCCCTGTTGCGAAGATACCCCATGTGGAAGACTACCGTGTCTTCGATTCCGTCACCGTCGGGTGAAAAGATATTTAGCGACGCATCTACCCTTATCAAGCACGATCTGTAGACAACCGCTGCAGCCTCACCTCTTAGCATTGGGTTGTGGGGGCGTAATGTCCAATCGCTGTACCCGTCGATGATACCGAATTTGATGGCGCATGCCATTGACCTTTGCCTATTTGAAGAAACTTGTTTGTAGTCGCCAAAAATCTGCAGTAACGACAATACCTCCTGATCTGACATATCTTGAGCCAATTCCGAAAGATCCAACGCCCGAATCAGAAGCTCAACTGCATCCTCCCTGGTGATTGGCGTGTCGGGAAGAAACGACTGGCCGGCCGGTACAAAAGTAATTCCACCTGCCAATGCGCCTTCTATCCAGGCGTATGCCGGTTTCCCGGGCAGAATACTGTACCAGCTCGGAACATCGGGATATGACGGTGTGACAGGAGTTATCGGCGGCAAGGCGAAAGTTTTGCAAAGCAAGGTGGCCAGTTGGGCCCTGGTACATTGCGAATCAGGGTAATACCACGCGACAGGGTTCTCAGTGTAGTAGTAAACCTGGCCGTCGGACACCATCTCTTTCCACAGAACGTAAACATATTCGCCGGCCCAATGAAATGACATATCTTGGTACCAAGGGTCGCGATCACATAACGCCCTCCCTGTGGGTTTTAGCAGGAAACATATGACCACAAGAACACACAACACCTTGCATAGTCTAATAACACTACTTCTTTTCAAACTTCTAAACGACAATTTTTGCACTATCAAGCCCTCCAAATCCACCGGCTTAGAAATAGTAACATAATTTTACACGTAATATCCACCTTTTAACATTTTTGGTTACATGTGTTGACATAGTTTTTGTCACGTTGTAGGATTACGTCGTCTGGTAGTAATTACCAGCGGCCGCGTCCGGGTTTCTGGCCGATTGCCTAGCTTGGGACTGGGGGTGTTCAACATACAGGCTGAGGAAACGGTCGGGTAGTACCCTAGCTTGCCACCGGCGCCCTTCGCAGCTTTCCATTACCGGACGCGGCCAGCCCTAAAAAAAGGAGTGAATAGCGCTGAAAAGCGTTTTGCGTAAACACAAATCACTTTGGATAGCAGTAGGGTTGGGGTTATCGGCATTCATTTTTTCTTACCGGCTAATTGAAGGTTTTGTGAGAACTGCCCCGGTTGTTGTGGCAGCACACGACGTCCAGGCATACCAAACAATTGCGGCCTCTGATCTCAAGGTGGTGGAGTTACCGGTTCGAGCGGCCCCTAAAGACAGTTTTGGGGTCGTTGGCGCCGTTCTGGGATCTTATCCTCGTTACGGTTTGTCGAAAGGGCAGATAGTCCTTGAACCCCAAGTGTCCAAAACCGCGTCCGACGTTGGTTATTCTTTGGCTCTTTCTTCGGCCACAAGGGGGTTCTTCATTCCTGTTTCCCCGTCCCGCGGTTTAGGCGGATTGCTCAAAAAAGGAGAACTGGTAGATGTGATATGTGCCCCCAGGGGAACAAATCTGACCCAGAGTTGGACATTCCCCAATGTTCGCGTGGTCGAAGTGTTACGTGATCGGACCAATGACGAATTCTTGGGGGCGTTGGTGGTCCTAACTCCTTCTGAGTGCCAGCTCTTGGCAAGTGGGATGGAAACGGGAAATGTGTACCTCTCCTTGGTGCCAAAAGCCGATTGGGAGGGTCAAATATAGTGCCTAACAAACAAACAACTTTGTTACTGGCAGGTACAACAGCCACCGAGCAAGCCGCTGCCAGGAAGTGGCCCGAAGCAAAAATCCTCGGTTGTTTCAGGGATCTCGCACTGGTCGAATTCATGATGTCCGGAATGGTTGTAGATGTAGTCGCGGTGGATGCCGGTCTTTCAACCAAAGGCGAGTCTTTCGATGCTTGGGCTGACAGATTTCGCACGGCCTTCCCAAACGTGTCTTTAGTCGTCATGAATGGGGCCCAGGAGCTGTCGCTGCCAACCATTGGAAAACAAGATGCCCTAAGGTCAACTGCCGCCAAAGTGGTAAGCCCGCAGACTGTAGTAGTCTGGAGCCCCAAAGGCGGGGTAGGCAAGACCTTCCTCGCCACAAACCTCGCTTGTGCCGCATCTTTGGCCACAAACGGTGAGGCGTGCCTTTGCGACTTGGATCTTTATTCGGGGGATGTATCGGTACATTTAGATTTAACCGGAGGGCCCACCCTGACCGAGCTGGTTCCGGGGCTGAGAAGCCTAAGACCTGAAGGTTTGGACAAATATGTACAAAGACACGGAGCCTCAAAATTGAACGTTTTGTGTGGTCCTAAACGCCCTGAATTATCCGATTTGGTCACAATTGAACATATACGCTCACTCCTGGACCTCGCCCGAAGACGTTGGGGATTGCTTTTCGTTGACACGCCTCCCGACATCACCAGCGACATTGTGGGGGAGTGCATAGACGCGGCGTCCAAAGTGATAATCGTGGTAACACAAGATATAGCTGCCCTCAGGCAATGCAAAATGGCCATAGACATCCTGCAAAAACTCGGTCTTCAGAATAATACTGTGTGCGCAGTTCTAAACCTTGCGGTAAAAGATTCCTTGCTGCCTGAGGACAAAATTCAGGAGTTTATCGGTGTTGACCTTGTGGGCGTCATTCCCCATGACCGAAAGGCCGTAGAAAGGTCAGTATACGAAGGAAAACCTGTTGTATTAAACCCTCGGTCCGAAGTGTCAGAAGCCATCTGGCGCCTAGCCTCAAACGTGTTGCCCGGTTTGGAGATGGAAAGAAAAGGCGGCAAGAAGCCGCCCAAAAGAAGGGTGGGGTTTTTCCGTTGAGCATTCTTAAGAAACTTGAGCTAGAGCCATACAGAAAAAACGGAGTGATGCAGAAGACAAAGGAAAGATCTGTAGAAGAAGTCACTGAACTCATACGCGAAAAGGTACTTGAAAGCTATCCTCAAAAAGTGATCGACGCTCGAATGTCAAAGGATAAAAGAGAGGAAATGAATGCCCTCATATCAGAAATGCTTGTCTCCGGGGACATGTACGTTGGCAGGCTTACCAGACGAGATCTCGCCGAAAGGATCGTTCAGGAGATATGCGGGCTTGGTCCCATCGATGAATTCCTTCACGATCCCGAAATAACAGAAATAATGATTAACGGTCCGGATGAAGTATTTGTAGAGAAGAACGGATTGCTCCGAAAAACCCAAGTGCGGTTCAACAGCGAAGCCCATGTTCTGGATCTGATAAATAGAGTGGTCAGCAGCGTTGGGCGGCGAGTTGATAAATCCTCTCCATACGTGGATGCCCGCCTGCAAGACGGCTCACGCATTAACGCCGTGGTGCCTCCTTTAGCATTGAACGGACCGATACTCACCATAAGAAGGTTCCCCGAAAGATATTTCAAATTGGATGAATTGGTCACGATTGAAACCTTGCCGCGCCATGTTGCGAGCTTTTTGGAACAATGTATCCGTCTTAGCATGGACATAATTGTGTCCGGCGGCAGTGGTTGCGGAAAGACGACAACGTTGAATGTTTTGGCGAACACCCTGCCTCCGGACGAACGCGTAGTTGTCATCGAAGACTCCTCCGAGATAAAGGTGCCGGATCACCACGTCATATACCTTGAGACGCGTCCTGAAAACATCGAAGGTAAGGGTATGGTTACTGTCAGAGATTTGCTGCGAAACGCTCTCAG
>CAZXSP010000021.1:0-15224 GCA_964643285.1 uncultured Eubacteriales bacterium | reverse complement strand
GTGGGCTGGAAAAGGAGCACGACCCTTACCATGCTCCGCCGCATGGCCCATAAGGGGCTTATCCGCTGCGAAGAAAAGGATGGAATGAACGTATATTATCCTCTCATAAAACGGGAAGACGCTGTCATCAAAGAAACTGACGATTTTTTGAACCGCGTGTACAACGGAAGCGTCAGTATGATGGTGAGTGCCATCACAAAAAGGCAAGAACTCACAAAGGAAGAAATCGAAGAACTGTACGCCATCCTGCGCGACGCCGAAGCGAAGGAGGAAAAGGAATGACCGAGCTTGTCATCACTTCTTCTATTCTCATAGTGGTGATTACGGCTTTGCGGCATCTTTTGAAAGGCACAATCAGCTTGCGCTTGCAGTACGCCCTTTGGCTCCTTGTTCTAGTAAGGTTGCTGGTACCCGTTTCGCCCTTCGAAAGCCGCATGAGTGTCATGGGGGTTTTTGACACCGTCGCAACCGCTCATGAAAGTCAGCCTGTTGTTACCCCTCCAAGCAGTGCGGGGGCCGCCGGCCGTTTCGACGTCATCCAGAGCCCGTCTGAAGAAGTTGTGCAGCCGACTGAGTCCGGTCCCATTTCAGGGTTACAACATAGCTTATTCCCGTGGGCGTCTTTGGCAAAATGGATTTGGTTCGGGGGAATGGGCATCGTGGGTCTGTGCTTTCTTTCGTCCAATCTCATTCTGAGCAGGAGATTGGCGCGAACGAGGATTAAACGCCCGGTGGAAAACTGCAAGCTGCCGGTGTACGAAACACAAGAATTGCCGACCCCATGCCTTTTCGGAATTATCCGTCCCGCCATCTATATAACTCCGCAAGTTTTAGCGGACGAAACCTGGCTTAACCACATACTGGCTCACGAACTGACTCACTTCCACCACGGCGACCACATCTGGTCCGCGCTCCGATGCTTGTGCCTTGCGATTCATTGGTACAACCCGCTTGTGTGGGTGGCGGCGGTGTTAAGCCGAAGGGATGGAGAGCTGGCATGCGACGAATCTACCATACTGAGAATCGGCGAGGAAAGCCGGGCCCAATACGGCCGCACGCTCATAGGCCTCACTTGCGAAAAGCAAAGCGCTATGGACCTTTTGTGTTGCGCCACTACCATGGCTGACGGAAAAAGAGGGATTAAAGAGCGAATAGCGCTTATCGCTAAAAAGCCCAAAACGGCGGTGGGCGCATTGATAGCCGTTGCTTTGGTATCCGTAATTGCGGTGGGATGTACTTTTACGGGAGCCGGTAAGAACAACCAAACCTATACCGACGAGTGGTTTATAGAGGAAGCTTGGCAGTCTGCGGAAGATTTCGCCAAGGCAAACAACATGGACATTCTGAAATCCGGCGCTACGGTGACGCGGCATACAGACGATATTTCAGCAGACGTTGTGTTCCACGAATCCGGCGGAAAACGCAGTGTAAGTGCAAGTTTCGCCTTGGGCGATGACGGTAAGTGGTCGCTTTTGCCTGTCAACGCTATAACTCTGCTTGACCCGGAACGTTGGGACCGTGAATTGGACATTACCGTGGAAGTGCAAAGCCATTTGCCCCGAGCCGTCATCGACTACGCCACGGAATACGTTGCCGGCCAAGTGGATTATTACAACGAGGTAGGAGAAAACCCGGTGCCCGGCGGTCTGGGGACTTATGCCGTCGTCGAAGCCAAGATTACCGGCCTCACTAAGATAAACACCGGCACAGCCGGGCTTACAGACGGTGTCGACATGTATCTTCTTGAATACCGTCTCCGTCCCGACCACCCCGACAGGGTCGTCCCGGTTGGCGGCATGAAGATGGAAGAAATCGACGGCGAAAACTGGGTTACCGAATGGGGCAGCACAGGTCAACCCTATTTGCTGCTGGCGTGGCACGATGGCGGGGATGAGGTTTCGTGGCAGCGCGTGTGTGTCACAAACACCGACCGCATCACGCAGGAGTACGGGACGCCCCAAATGCTCGAGCGCTACGGCAACGAGTTTACCGCGGCAGCTATGGAACTGTACCGACAGTCCGACGCGTATAGGCCGTCCCTCATCAGCACAATAGCCGATGTTACAAATGTGTACAGGTTAGAATTAGAAATGGGCCACAAAGAAGTGCGGGAGATAGCCGAAACCATGACGATTCAACTGCTGAACGACCTCAAAGATGAAGAGGCGGGGCGGACGTTCACCATCCTTGATTGGAAAGACTTGATAGTCAGAGCTGACCGCATGTACGACGCCTGGGTGGTTACAGGAGACGTCAACGTTAGGTACGAAGGTGTCCTATCGCCTGTAGGCGAAAGCAGCCTGGTCACCGGGGGCGAATATGTGAACATATCCTTGGGAGAGCGGCATCTGAAGCATATACAGGGCGTGTTCATACTGTCCATCCCGTCCGGTGAGGCGCCGTCGGCCGTTCTGGAGCCGCCCGTTCTGACGCGAGATATGGATGTGGGGATAGGAGTGTTCGCCGATTATGCCGACGATGAGCGCGTGGTGTTTCACGGATACTTCGGTTTGTTCATCTATGACTTGAAGGCGGAAAAAATCATCTTTTCCGCAGATCTGCTTAAGGCAGTGGGGACCACTGTCATCCAGGGCAGTGAAGGGGCTGCCGTGCGCGCAAGTGCCGATGGGGATACCATTCAACTCTACTACTACCCCGAGCGGGGAGAACCTGTGATGACTTACACCATCGACACGCGCACCGGCGAATACAGTTACGGACTCTACGAACCCCTCGACCGGTACGACACTTCATCCCATAATTATTACGACAGATTTTCCTGGGGAAAGCTCGACGAACTCACTTACACAGACGGGCAAAAAAGCTGGCTGATTTTCGACGGTTGGGATTGGGCTGACTAGGATCCCGCCACGAACTTAGTTTGACTTACTCATAACAGGCCGCTATAATTCTTTCTAGGCAGTGTATCGTCACGACGCACTCCTATTCTTCGACGGTGGGGCCGTAGCTCAGTTGGGAGAGCGCCTGAATGGCATTCAGGAGGTCGTGGGTTCGATTCCCTTCGGCTCCACCAAAAACAGCAAACAGTCTTCTTCCTAGTTCTTATCCTAAATCCGGCACCATCTGTTGACGGAATGACGCCTGTTGGCGGTCGGCTCTTTGTTGTGCCAAAGCGGAGAAATTAACTTCCGTTTTGTAGGATGACACAAGGATTGGTGAGAAGTACTGCAGAGAGTCAAACCATGTGCTAGACTTGATTCGATAATTACCAGTGGTATATCGTTCCACAAAAGAGTCCACGGCTGATAGTGCGGGAGGTCGCATATGATTCCTTCGCGCTTGCTAAAGACGCTTTGTGTTCACAAAAGACGTTGCGCTACCGTTGCCGCAAGTTTATTCATCCTTGCTATTTTCGCGCCGCTTAAAAGCTATATCCTTCAATGGTTACTTGATGCATCGGGCAAGAGCGAAGCGATTGTCTACCTGCTCTTGGGTGTTGCCATAACCTTGGGCAGTCATTTCTCCGAAACGATTGCACGCACGGGTTTTGCTCGCATATCTTGCGAGGGTATCCGTATCATCAGAAACGGTTTGATCGAAGTCTTCAGTTATCAGTCACTTGCTGATTGGAACCGGACGGATAGTGGCAGCTATGTTTCGCTTTTGACCAATGATCTGACCGCAGTACAAAATGATGTGTTTCAGTCTTTGTTTGATTTGGTGATGTGGGGCGCCATTGGCGTCGTGGCCATGGTAATGCTTACTGTTATCAATCCGTTTATTATGCTTATGGCAGTTGCCATGAGCTTGGTGCCTTTGATTGTTCCCAAGATAATGGCGAAGCGATTGACCTCTGACCGCGGGGTTTTCTCCAAAAGTAACGCTGCCTATACCGGCAAGGTGGGAGAGTTCACCCGCAATTTCGAAACAATCAGTCTACTGGGAGTGCAGGGATATTTCCTCAAAAAGCACGACAAAGAAGCAACGCATAATGCGCAGGCCAATTACAAACTGCAGAGGGGCATGGCGCTCTCGCAGGTGTTGACTTCCTTCATTATCTGGCTGCCCCAGCTACTCGTCTTGTTCGTGGGTGTGCTTCTCGTGTCCGCCGGAAAAATAAGCCTTACATCGCTGATTACGGCGCACCAGTTGACGAGTTTTATCCTCGTTCCCATGCGCACGGTAACCAACAGCTACACGAAAATCAAATCTGTACAGCCCATTTGCCGTAAAATTGAAGAAGAACTATCCCGTGTCGTGAGGATAAACGGTGACAAAACCATTGATTCTTTTGAGCAGGTGAATCTGCGGGTAAACGCGTTTACCTACCCGGGCGCGAAGAACCCGGCGCTTAAGAACATTTCACTTACAATCCATCCGGGAGAAAAGATCGCAGTCGTCGGACGCAGTGGTAGCGGCAAATCTACTTTGTTGAAGCTCCTTTTGCGTTATTATGACGTGGAGGATGGGGAAGTTTTGATAAACGGATTCGATGTTGCGCGGATTGACGACAGCTTCTCCAAAGTTGTTGCGGCGATTCCACAAAAAAGCAGCATCTTCCAAGACACTATGCGCAATAACATCACCCTTGGCGAGGATTACACCGACGAAGAGATTGACCGCTCTGTGCGTATGTCTGGCCTTTCAGATGTCATCGCGGCATTACCAGAGGGACTGGATACTGTGCTTTACGAAGACGGCCGAAACCTTTCGGGTGGGGAGGGCCAGCGCCTTGCCATTGCCCGCGCGCTGATACGCAAGTGCAGTCTGTTGCTTGTGGATGAGGCTACATCAAATCTCGACATAGAAAACACACAGGCGATCATGGGGAGTCTGCTGTCCCTGGACTGTGCGGTGCTCGTCATTACCCACGATGTTTTCGGTAGCTATATGCAGAAATTTGATTCGGTGTGCCTACTGAAAGATGGCGAGATAAAGGTACGCGGACGGTTCGACGACATAAGACGCGAATTTGGCGAGCTTCAGACGCAATAATTGAAGTCGTAGATGTCCGCCTTTCGGCCCTGGTTTTGTCACCCCGACCGTGGATTGGCAGTGCCTAATCTGCCATTTGCCAGATGAATTTCCTTTGTTCTCGAATTTCCCACCGGCGCTCTGCTGTTGCTCGCGCTGCAATCTTTTCATACGAACTCACCCGGATTTGGCTTGCGGTTCTGCATCATATGTATTGAAATATGTAATATATATATTACAATGGGATTGAGGAGATTAATATATATGGCTAATAAAGTGAAGTCGACTCGTCTTGAAGCGGGCTTAACACAGCAGCAATTAGCTGAAAAAACAAGGGTTACCAGGCAAACCATTATTCTGATTGAAAAAGGTAAATATAATCCCACGTTAAGGCTGTGTTTGGAAATTTGCTATGCGGTCAACAAATCATTGGATGAAATATTCTGGGTGGAAAAGGGAGGCAACAAGGATTGAAAAGAATTGAGGATGAGCGGTTAAAATTGAAGAATCTAAACAACATTCGCATTGCATACATCGTTCAAACGCTGGGTATCATTGCGATTTTGGGGTACGACCTCGTCAAAAAGGGTTTGGATGGCATGACTCAAAATCCTTTGTGGTTTGTTTTGATGGTAACCTCAGTAATATTCCTGTATTTGAGTATGAGCATCAGTGTGGATCACGAAACTGGCGCCAAATCTCCCAAAAGAGGTCTCGGTATCTCCTTAGTGGTGTTGACGGTTGTTTCAGCTGTGATTGGAATTTTGGTTTCTATAACCCACGGATTAGCCGCACTCGATGGAGTAATTACAGGTGGAATACTGTTTGTCTGCGGTCTTATGCCTATCTTTTACATCTATTATTTGCGGAAAAGACGGCCGGAAAACGGCGATATCTAGTTCGTGGTGCGGCCTAAATCGCGGAAAATTATTGTGACTACTCGTGTGAAAGGCGGTCGCCTAACCGCCTACCGGAAAATTCGCTATCTGCTCCGGCGCCGTGGCGAAAAATTCAGCAACCTGCTAGAAAATCTGGCATGTTACCGGACTGCCTGCTGAAAAATCCGACAGCCTCCCGTCTGCACTGCCGAAAAACTCAGCAGTCTGCTACAAAATCCAGCAGCCTGCCAGGAAATCCAGCACCCCACCGCACAGCCTGCTGAAAAACTCGACAGCCGCCCGTCTGCACTGCTGAAAAACTCAGCAACCTGCTACAAAATACAGCAGCCTGCCAGAAAATCCAGCACCTCACCGCACAGCCTGCTGAAAAATTCGACAGTCTCCCGTCTGCACTGCTGAAAAACTCAGCAACCTGCTGCAAAATACAGCAGCCTGCCAGAAAATCCAGCACCTCACCGCACAGCCTGCTGAAAAATTCGACAGCTTCCCGTCAGCACTGCTGAAAAACTCAGCAGCCTGCTGCAAAATACAGCAGCCTGCCAGAAAATCCAGCAACCTGCTGGAAAATCTAGCATCTTACCGGACTGCCTGCTGAAAAACTCGACAGTCTCCCGTCTGCACTGCCGAAAAACTCAGCAGTCTGCTACAAAATACAGCAGCCTGCCAGAAAATCCAGCACCTCACCGCACAGCCTGCTGAAAAATCCCACAGCCTCCCGTCTGCACTGCTGAAAAACTCAGCAGCCTGCTACAAAATACAGCAGCCTGCTACAAAATACAGCAGTCTGCCCAAAAATTTCAGCATTCCACCGAAATGCAATCGCCGGGTTATGTTAACAAACTGCAGTCGAGTTACGGGAGCGGGATCAATCTCGTGGCTGAGGAGAGAGTGTATCAGCGATATCAGCCACCGCACACCTGCTAGACTAAGTTGTACTGATGAAGGTAGCTGATGGTAGCTGAAGGTACCTGAAGGCAAGTTTCCCTGGTTCTCAAGTTCAGCGATCCTCGACTTACGCCCAAGGGCGGCATGTATTGTGTAGGTCAGCCGCCCTTTCTGGCGTCTTGCCTTTTTGTAGATCTGCGGGGCCGAAAGCGCAATTTGGTACTAACCTTTGAGCCTTTCTATCTCTTCTTCAACTTCCTCTGCGCCTTCTGCGTAAAACTTCTCTTCCTCGGGGTCGAGCTCTTTCAGAAGCCTCAGGAACTCGCCGGCATGTACTCTTTCTTCATCCGCGATGTCTTTCAGAACCTCGATGGCCAGCTTGTTATCAGTGGATTCGGCTAACTGCATGTACAGTTGAACGGCCTCGTACTCCGCTGCGATCATGAACCGTATGGCCCTGATCAGCTCTTGATCGGTAACCTTGCGATCTTTCTTTGCTCCCGAAAACGGATGTCCAAAATCAGGCATTTTCATTACCTCCTACAGATTTATGTTCCACACAATGAGCCCCGGCGCGACTAGTACTTGATAAACCTTTCCCCCGAAACCCCACAAATGCTGCATTTCTCAGGACGCGCCTTTTCAATGTTCCCGCACACAGGGCAGAGATAGTAGAAAACCTCTTCGGTTTGGTCCAGGTTGTCCAGCGCATCTTGATACAGCCCTGCATGGACTTTCTCGGCTTTCATGGCGAATGTAAATGATATTTGAGCAGCTTTGTTTCCTGCCGATTCGGCTTCTTCCACAAAGGGAGGGTACATATCTTTGAATTCGTATGTTTCCCCCAAAACCGCGTCCTTCAAGTTGTCGGCTGTGGAACTAATCTTACCGGCGACTTCAAGGTGTTTCAATGCGTGTATGATTTCGGCGTCTGACGCGACCTTGAATAGTTTCGCGGCGTTAGGCTTCCCTTCTTTTTCCGCCTTCTTGGAATAAGCTAGATATTTCTTGCTAGCTTCGGATTCGCCTGTAAAAGCTTTCATCAAGTTGCTTGTAGTCTTGTTATCCTCCATTCGATCAGTCCTTTGTCGTTCGCGCTTTGAAATTTCGACGCCGCAAGTAAAGCCTTCCATAAGATGCCCAAGAATCCTTCAAGCAAAAGCAAAAAGCAAATCTGGCGGCTAGTATTGTTTATACTCCTTGGTATTCGAGCCGGCGCACTGCTAGAAAATCCAGCAGCCTGTCGAAGAATTCAGCACCTCGGCAGACTACCTGCTGAAAAATCCGACAGCTCTTCCGGCGCACTGCTAGAAAACCCAGCAGCCTGTCGAAGAATTCAGCACCTCGGCAGACTACCTGCTGAATAATCCGACAGCTCCCGCCGACCACCGAGGGGCAGATGTGTTAAGCTGAATTGAGAGCAAAACTCGACGGAAATTCCAACCCCGATTTAGCAGCCGAAAGAAGGTGGCATCCGTGCTGGCTATCGAGGCCAAAAACCTGGTCAAGTACTACGGCAAGTCAAAGGGTATCGACAATGTCAACCTCGAAGTCGATCAAGGAGAAATATTCGGTTTCATCGGCCCAAACGGCGCCGGCAAAACCACGACCATAAGGATTCTCTTAAACCTCATTTTTCCCACTTGGGGAAGCGCCCGAATACTGGGGCTTGATTGCGTCAAACAGAGCGTCGAGGTGAGGCAGCGTGTGGGATATTTGCCTGGGGAAATCAGCTATTACAGCGACATGACCGTAAGGCGGCTTATGGAATATTCCAATAGTTTTTACCAAGAAGACTGTTCGACTAGACAGGCCGAACTAATTGATTACCTGGAGATTAACGAAAGCTCTGTGGTGGGAAGCCTTTCGCTGGGGAACAAGAAGAAGGTTGGCATAGCCCTAGCGCTAATGCATGGGCCGCAGTTGCTAATACTCGACGAGCCCACAAGTGGTTTGGACCCCTTCATGCAGCGCAAGTTTTACAGCCTGATACAAGAAGAAAACAAACGCGGCACCACTGTATTTTTGTCTTCGCACGTGTTAGCCGAAGTTCAAAAGCTGTGTCACAGGGTTGCAATCATTAGAAACGGCTCTATCCTTGGGGTTGAGGATATGGAGGCCATAAAGAACAAGCAGCTACGCCGGGTGAAATATACTTGCCCCTCAGAAAGTCACAGTATTTTGCCCCGTGTTTCCGGTGTTTTTGGGCTTACCCAAGAAAACGGCGCCGTCAGTTTCATGTATGAAGGCGGCGACCTACCTGTCCTGCTGAATCACTTGGCAAAATTGCCCCTTACCGATTTGACAATAGAAGAACCGTCCCTCGAGGAAGTGTTCATGCACTATTATGAGGGGGAGACCGTTGAACATCTTTAAAAAAGATTTGAAGGATCATCTGAAAACTTTCCTGGTATGGACAATTACCCTCAGTCTCTTTAATTATTGGATGATGACGCTGTTCGCGTCTTTCCAGGATACATCCGGAATGCTGGAATTTGTACAACAGCTGCCCGAAGCTTTCCTAAAGGCCTTCGGCGTAGACAGGCTCAGCCTCGCCACCCTTGAGGGCTACTTCGGCACCGAGGTCCACCTGCTTATCCTTCTTTTTGGAAGCATTTTTGCCGTCTTGCTGGGCTCCGGCATTTTGTCCAAAGAGCAAAACGACCGTACGGCGGAATTCCTACTGTCCAAACCTGTGAGCAGAGTTAAAATCTTGGTCGGCAAAGCTTTAGTTTACATAACGCTGCTGGCACTGTTCAACGCCGTCATTTGGGCCGGTGCGTATTGGGAAATAAAGCGGTATGACACACCCTTTGATGAGCGTTCGTTCTGGCTTCTGGCGGGAATGACCCTTGGCGCTCACCTTACTTTTGCCACTCTTGGTTTTCTGGGCTCGGTTTTCGTGAACCGCCAGGGGACGGTTTATGCCGGCTCGCTGGGGCTGGTACTTGGCATGTACGCGGTTCAGCTGATGTCCGATTTAAGCGAAAATCTGAGGTTCCTGGGACACATATCGCCCATGAAGTGGGCAAACGCGGCAGATATCCTCAGCACGGGTACAGTCTCGCCGGGCCACATATGGGCAATGATCTTGGTCAACGGCGTGGCCTGGGCCCTGGCACTGGAATTTTACAAAAGGAAAGATATTTTGATGTAGCCACAACGCGCAACCGCAAGCATTCCGCGACCCGTAATTTACGAGCTAGGTAGGAATTTCCGACTTGCCGGAGAATTCGGAAGATAATGGCTCCTCGTATCGCCACAGAGAATCGCAAAATTGCGGCCGAAAGGAGTATACCTGGTGAGGGGCCGCCTTGCCGCAAAATCGGCCGGGTCAACCAGGGAAGCATATGCTCATAAACCCAAGTATCACCTCGCCCGAAACATTCTTCGGATTCAAGCTTGGCAGCGACAGGAAAATGGCTCGTTGGGATAAGATAGTCGACTATTTCTACCTTTTGGAGAAAGAGTCAGACAACATCAAAGTAGTGGAAATGGGAAAATCAACAGAAGGCCACCCGTTTATCGTGGGTATTATTTCCGCGCATGACAATCTCACAAACCTTGAGCATCTTAGGGAAATCAACGGTAAACTGGCAGATCCCAGAGGAATTTCGGAGGACGCGGTAAAACAGTTGGTTGCGGACGGCAAGACCGTGGTGTGCCAGGCTATGAGTCTGCACGCGACTGAAATCGGCGGCACCCAAATGGCGCCTGAACTGGCTTACGACTTGTTGGCGTGCGATTCTCACGACAACAGGTGTATTTTGGAGAACGTAATCTTCCTGATGGTTCCGTGTTTTAACCCCGACGGGCAGATTATGGTGACAGACTGGTATAACAAGTGGGTAGGCACCGAGTATGAAGGAACCGGGCTCCCTTGGCTGTACCACAAATACGCTGGGCACGACAACAACAGGGACGCGTACGGTCTCAACCTGGTGGAATGTCAGTACATGGCCAAACTCCTTTTGACCGATTGGCACCCTCAAGCGTACCAAGATCACCACCATATGGGTTCAAACGGTCCGCGGCTTTACATATCCCCGTATTCCAACTCGATTCGTCCGCACGCTGACCCACTAGTGTGGCGGGAGGATTCGTGGTTTGGCGCGCACATGGCGTACACCCTGGAGGAACAGGGCAAAACAGGGATCATCAACGGCGCGCAATACCCCGCGTGGGGCGCCTACGGTTTTCACTGGATGGGGATGCACCACAACATTTGTTCAATGCTTACCGAGTCGGCCAGCGCCAAATTGGCCACCCCCATTTACGTCCATCCTCACCAACTAAGGGGAGCCAGCGCCAAAACAAACCCGGAGTACGAGCCCCAAACCAATTTTCCTCATCCTTGGCCCGGTGGCTGGTGGAGGCTTCGGGACATAGTTGAGCAGCAGAAGATTGCCGCCTGGGCGCTTCTCGACATATGCGCCAAATATCGCGAAAAGGTGCTTTGGAACGCTTACCGGAAAGCAGTGCGTCAGGTTGAACGAGGCGCGCAAGGAAAGCCCGTCGCGTATGCTATCACTCCCAGCCAGAACGACCGTTTGACCGCTTTGAAACTGGTTGACCTCATGCTTCTTCAGGGTTTGGAGGTCAAGGTTACAAAGGAGTCGTTCAGCGTTTCGGGTCGTGTATATCCAGAAGGCACCTATTTGATTTGCATGGATCAGCCTAAGATGGGGGTCGCCAAAAACCTGCTTGGACGCACTTTCTACCCGGACAATCACTGGACCCACAATCCCGACGGTTCGCCGATCATGTACGACACGGCCACGGACACTATCGGGGAGTTCATGGGGGTTGAGGTGCTTCCCGTAGAGCACGAATTTCAGGTTACTGCGGAAGTTATAACTTCTGTGGATAGGCCCGCCTGCCGGGTGGATGACGGTGTCGGTTATGTTTTGGACGCGCGGTTCAACGATAGTTTTATCGCTGTGAATCGGCTTCTGAAGCACGGCGCTAAAGTGTGGAGGATTGAAGCCGACAGCACCGAATCGCAGGCACGAGGGTGTTTTTACGTTGAAAACGGGCCCGGTGTAAAGCAACTGGCACAAGACATCGCCAAAGAGCTGGGCGTCGCCTTCTCTCCTTTGTCGACGGCTCCCGAATCAAAACGGGCAATTCAGAATTTGAGAGTGGGAATGTACAAACGCTATCGCGGGGGAAATATGGACGAAGGCTGGACCAGGCTGCTCCTTGAAAATTTCGAATTCCCGTATGTTTCGATCACTGACGCTGACATTAAGTCAGGCGAGCTTTCTGACAAGGTAGACGTTTTGATTCTTCCTCAAGACGAGGCTCACAATATTCTTGGAACCGAGCCGAAACCCGGGTCCAGGGGTTTCGGGTGGCCGAGGTCTCCGACACCCCCCGAGTACGAGAGCGGGATTGGCGACGAAGGCGCTAAAGCGATAAAGGATTTTGTGGAAGCAGGCGGCCGGTTGGTGGCTTTTGACGCGGCGTGCCAGTTTGCCATTGATACCTTGGGGCTGAAAGTCAAAAACGCTGTAGCCGACACCACGTGGAGAAATTTCTACTGTAACGGGTCTACGCTGCACGCCAAAGTCCATAATAATCACCCGCTTGCATATGGGATGCCCGAAGACGCCTTGGTGTTGAACCTTGGCAGCCCGACTTTCCAAATCACCGAAGCTTTCACCGCCGATAATTACGAGATCGTAGCGGAATACCCCGAGAAGGACCTGCTACAGAGCGGTTGGCTGGTAGGGGAGCCGCTTATTGCGGGTAAGCCTTGCATGCTTTCTGTGAAAGTAGGTAAGGGCCAAGCAGTATTAATCGGATTTAGGCCCCAGTTCAGAACCCAGACTCACGGGACATTCAAGCTGGTGTTTAACTGTCTGTACTAGCAGTCTGTGCCAACAGCTTGCACTGACCGTCTGTGCTAACAGTTTGTACTGACTGTTAGTGCTAACTGTTAGTGCTAATAGCCTGCACTGACTGTCTGGGCCAGCCTGGTGTTTGTGTTGATGGCACTTAATAGCAGGTACAGCTAGTTTTGAAGGTCGATTTTTGAAAATATAGTTGTGTGGATGGTTCCAAAGCCCGCGGTGAAAGCCTAGCCGCGGGCTTTGCTTATGCTATCTGTCGTCGCACGGGCATGGTTCGGAAGCCTTCGCGTCGCCGGACCTAGGGGGATTTTCCCGAATACCACAGTCGACCTAGGGGAATTCCCCCGAAGTCCGCCACCGACCTAGGGGAATAACCCCGATGTTAACTGCCGACCTAGGGGAATAACCCCGATGTTAACGGCAGCCGACCTAAGCCTTGGCGACCCCCGCAGCCTACGACCAACCCAACTTCAACCCGGGTTCACCGCCTAAACCTGCCATCCTTCTTTGCCTGCTTTGTCTGCCTAGAGAGTTCCTTGTGCCACTGCTGTTTGTACCGCATGTACGCACCTTTATCGCCAGAAAATTCCGCCTCGCGCTTCAAGGCCAAATAGCTGTTCCATCTTTCAAGCGGCAGTTCACCACCGTCAATTGCGGCTTTGATAGCACAGCCCGGTTCACTCAGATGCCGGCAGTCGCTAAATCTGCATTTCCCGAAATACTGCTCCACATCGCCAAACGCTTCACCAAGCCCCTGACTCACGTACCACATGCCAAGCTCACGCATGCCGGGGGTGTCAATAATCATAGCGCCGCCCCCGAGCATGATTAGTTGCCGATGGGCAGTGGTGTGGCGGCCCCTGCTGTCGTCTTCGCGGACTTCGTTCACCGCCATGATATCAGTGCCTGCCAGCGCGTTTACCAAGCTCGATTTCCCGACACCCGACGAACCCAAGAACACGATGGTCTTGAGCGGTTTGAGGTAATCATTCAAAGCATCAAGTCCCATGCCGCTTAACGCGCTTACAGCATGTATTTCAATCCCGGGCGCGACACTTTCCGCAGCTTGCACCTGATGTGTAAAATCGTCCACCAGATCAGCCTTAGTCAAAATCAGCACCGGTTGCGCGCCGGATTGCCACGCAAGGGTGGCATACCGCTCCAGGCGCCTCAGGTTGAAGTCGAAATTGAGGGATTGCATTATGAATACGTAGTCGAAATTCGCCGCCACTGCCTGTTCACCGCGCCCCGGCGTCGGGTCACGCCTTGAGAAAAACGACCGCCGTGGCAGTGTCTTGACTATCTGGCTGTCACCGCTTTGATTGTAACTGATCATCACAAAATCCCCGGTGGTTGGGAAAATCCCCCCGCCGTAAGCACCATAAACACCGGTTTTCAGTCTTCCGAAAGTTTGCCCGTGTTCACAGACGAGCCCGTACCGTTCCTTATGAACGGCGGTAATTCTTGCAGGAATGCCGGATGCCACGTCCTCCGAAATGTCTGACGAACACAGCATCGATTGGACAAATCCGTAATCTATCAGGTTCAACCCTTTTAGCCCCCAATGAAGTTGGTATTTTGTGAACGTTTACGAAAACAGTCATAAAACAAAAACACCTTTCGAAATGAATTGAGATTTATGACAGGGGCCATGAAAATGCCGCGGCAAGCAGCTACAGGCGCAAACGGTGGTACGCCACGGGTACGCCATGGGTTCAGCATGTGTTTCCAGTTGCCACAAATAAACACGGGCACACCCGTCCGTATGCCCGTGGAGGTCACATTGTTAACGAAAGGCTGCTCATAGCGGCATAGCGACGATGGATAAAATTAGACTGATTGAATCATCGCTCTGCCCGATATTTTGTTTTAGACGAAGGCCACCTCAAAGATCGCAGTCATCAAAACCAGCTCCTTTCGCTTGTTCTTGCGCGATGCAGAATAAATGCGCTAAGAGACCGCGCTTAGTATGGCACCGATTTCCACAAAAATCAATATAGTCGATTTGTTGTGCCGCGAGAATCTGCGAGCGCTCAGCGGGAAATCATGGCCGGCTGAAACTGCGGGCGCAACCGGGGAAATTCCCCCTAGGTGGCTGTCGGACCTAGGTAGAATCCCCCTAGGTAGCCGTCGAACCTAGGCAGAATCCCCCTAGGTAGCCGTCGAACCTAGGCAGAATCCCCCCAGGTGCAGAGCGCACATAGCCCAAAATTCCCTAGGCCGAGGATGGATCTAGGGGAAATCCCCCTAGGTGGCCGTCGGACCTGGGTGGAATTCCCCTAGGTGGCCGTCGAACCTAGGTAGAAATCCCCCCAGGTGGCTGCCGCACTTAGGCAGAATTCCCCCAGGTGTCGTGCCTCAGTCGGTCAGATGTCTCCCGCACATTAACCGCGTGCGTTGTGTTGACACTCATCTTCGTTACCGTTATGTTTACAGTAATATAACCATATCCAACCGTGGGGACCGCCATGTTTATGTGGGAAGATGAAAACATACGCTGGATGGAAGATGCGGCAGCTCACACCCGTTATTATGAGAAGCTTGCCGCCTTTGTATTACCCTATCTCAAAGAAGATGATCACGTTTGTGAGATCGGTTGCGGGTTGGGTCATTTTGCCGCGGAGCTGGCCCCACACGTGCGCCACGTCAC
>CAZXSP010000020.1:0-16164 GCA_964643285.1 uncultured Eubacteriales bacterium | reverse complement strand
GACGTAATCCGGCAGAAGCGATATATCTTGGGCCAGTTCCAAAAAACGGCTTTTGGATCCGAAACCCGCCTCCTCCACCAAGTCCGCTATTTGTTCTACAGCCAGGCCTTCCCTGACAGTAAGCGTGTAGTATGTCGTTTGTCCTTCCACCAAACCCTTGACCGCATCCCAAGCCAGGATTCCGGGTTCAAAGCGAAAGTCTCCGGACTTTATCTTGCCGTCGGCGCCCATCATTCTCGCTAACACTCTGAAAAACAAAGGATTTCTTATAAGTTTGTTTTCGTAAAGAGTGTCCGCGACCTGCCTGGTGGAATACCCGGGTTCTATGGAAAACAGTACATCCTGTGAATCCTTTGGCAAAGGGCAAGAAGCCAGATAGAAAAATCCAAAGGCCCCCAAAAGAGAAAAGAACAAAAATACTCCTAAAGCATAAAGCTTTCTCATGATCTGGCTTACATCCTCCGGGTATGTTACTTTTCCGGGAAACGGCGCATCAATCTTGGCGTTTTTTGGAGTCGCCCAAGAAAGACCCGTCATCCACCTGAATCTCGAAATCTCCCAGGCCGTCGTCTATGTCAATGTCTTCGAAGGCTTTCAGAACCTTCTCCCACTCTTCGTCTTCGTCTATAGTAACGAGAACCCCTTGCCCATCCCCTGTATCCTCAAGCTTCAAAATGACTATTTCAGGCTCTGGCAAATCTTCCTCTTCAAGCGGCATAAGAACTACGTACTGGTTTTCTTCCACAAACAACGAGTCAAACAGTATTCTAAACCGCGAGCTTTTGCCTTCTTCGTCTTCAAGTACGATAATGTCGTCTCCATTGTCTTGAACTTCATCATCAAAATCGTCGATCTCGTCATCCTTGGAAATGCGCACGAATTTCACAGCCTTTCGGATTCTATTTCCGTATTAGCACATCTAAGCCGGCTAAGGTACGTCTCCAGTATCAACACGGCAGCAACCGCGTCAATAACTGAGCGCCGCCTTTTCCGGGTTTTTCCCAAGCCTATCATTTCCTTATCTGCCTGGGAAGTAGTAAGGCGTTCATCCAACAGAAACACGGGAAAGCCGGTTCTTCGTTTTAATTTGGCGGCAAAGCTTTGCGCCCTTTTTGCGGCAAACCCCAAAGTACCGTCCATGTTTTTGGGTAATCCCACCACAAACGTCCGAGCGCCGTGTTCTTGCGCCAAACCCACCAGGCAGTTTTGCAGCTGGGTATCGCTTTTGAATTCCACGACTTTGAGGGGATGGGCGTACATGCCCATGGCGTCACTTATTGAAACCCCTACACGTTTTTGCCCCAAATCGATCCCTATAATCCTGCCTTCCGGGTTCTCCATGTTATCCCCTTATGTGTGTGCTTTACACTACTTTTATACAAAAGTGCGGACAGACTCTTGCACAATACCCGCAAAGCATGCACTTTGACAAGTCCGCGCAGGCTTTACCGTTCCTTATGGACATTGCGCCGAACCCACAACGTTCCACGCATAAACCGCATCCTTCACACCAGTCAGCCACCACAAGCTTTCTTTTTGCGCGCGTTCGGCTTACAAGATCGGGCTCTATATTTTCACCCAAAAAACACTTCAAAGCAAACTCGAGCTCGGAAAATGTTCGAATACCCAGGCAAACGCTGTCCTTATAAGGAAAATCGCGTACATAGGTGAGCGCTTCCAAGGCACGGTTGTAAAGATGCCCGCCTCCTAAAGCTTTCATCAGGTAAATACCTTTTCCGGTTTGGCGCGCAAAAGCCAGAGCATCTTCCATGTCCTGCCTTGTGCCATCGACTATGCCAAGTCCTTCCACATTTAGAATGGCAAAAATGATATCGATTTCATCGCACATAGCTGCCGCTCTGACACACTGCACATAATGGGTGGATACGGAAACGGCACGAACTTGGCCGCGTGATTTGGCCTTGGCCAGCGCTTTAAGAGCGCCACCGTGCCCTTTTAAAGTAAGTCCCGACTCTTGTTCGTGCAAACCGAAAATATCAACAACGTCGCGGCCCAAACCGCGCCTGTAGGTTTCGAGACTGCGGGTAATGCCGGATTCATCGTAAGCGTAACTCCTGCCCCCGATGACGGCATTGGGCGATTGGGCAATTTGTTTGAGGTAAGGGTAAACATTGTAAAACTCGGCAGTGTCGAAAAAATTGATTCCCATGCCATAAGCTTGCATTATGAGTCCTTGCGCCCGGGACAAAGGAAGACCGCCCAAATGGTAGCCAAAACCCAAAGCGCCCATGCAAAGCTCTGAAACTTCAATACTTGTGTTCCCTAGTTGAACCATTCGCACTGGTTAATCGCTGCTTTCGAGTGGCCCCTCCGGTTGAAGGGGCCACTTTCTCCTAGTTTATGGGAACAAGCCTTCCGGCAAGTTTCTTCATAACATCGGGCATGGTGGTGTATTCGAGGGCGTCCAAACTCAGCCTGTGAGGCTCGAATGGACCCAAGGAGCGCAGATAATCGGCCAACTCATTGGCCACTGTTCTAGCTCTGTCATAAGAGACATCCGCAAAGAAATCTTGCGGGCCGATAAGCATCCCTTGGCAAAGCTGGAAGCCCAAACCTATGACCCTGGGAGGGCCGTCAAACCTTGTGGGATTGCTTTGGGCCACACCAACCGGCATCAAGGGGCCGTGGTGCGAGCCTCTCATCCAGCCCGCGACAAGGTGGGGTTTGGCAAACGGTTCCAAAACTTCCCCAACGGCAGGCATGCCGCTTTGGCATCTGACTATACAAACCGGGTCATCCTTACCCACGTAACGGCCGGCCAAAAGGTTCAGTTTCTCTGTGGATGACGCTGCCGCAATTTCTCCGCTGGTTCTCGAGTAAATTCTTTTGATGCAATAACGGCTAGGTGCGCCGATGAACACCAACATATCGTAAAGCTCTTCGGGGGCGTGGAACACCACTTTCTTGTTTTCCATCAGATCGTGGACTTCAAAATCGAAACCTTTGTGCATCTTGGGGTCGATGCAAAGCCCCGGGGTATTAAACGGGTCTGCAAATATCTTGTAAAGCGGCAAATTCCAGGCGCCGGGTTCGGTCTTGTCTGCCATAAAAATAATGACGGGTTCAGACTGTCTTTCCTCAAACTCCATTTCGGCCACTCCGGGGCCCAACCCCTTTATGTTCCCTGAAAACGAGTCGGAAAGAAGATCTTGGCCCGCCCCATAAAGCTTTAGCTTTCTGGCCACTTTTGTGGCCTCCAAAAATACATCCCATGCCAGCTTGTGCACTTCTGTGTTATCTGTGCCTTTCTTGTGGGTCATGATAAGTTCCATATCATCCCCAACGTGCGTGACATAGGAATCCACCAGAAACTCACCATGTTTGGCAAGATACTCTCTAGCGGTTTCCATCAGCTCAGGGTGAACGCTAGAATGGCCGACGAAACCGCCTACGTCCGCTTTTATGACGGACAAAGTGATCTTTGACACTTATGCTGCCCCTCCCAGTTCATTGATGGAAGACTAGATGTAAGACTTGGCAACATTTCGCCTCCGGGGTCAAAATGTCCTGCACTGCCAAGAAAACATCATTCCTGTACAATTCTACGCCTACGCCACAATAAAGACAAAAACATCCCGGCTACAAATCCCCCAATATGCGCCCACCAAGCAACCCCGCCTTGTGCTTGGATGCCTAGAGAAGCCACACCTGAAAAAAGGTTTGTGAGAAACCACAGGAACAAGAATATGATAGAGGGTACTTCAACTAAGGGCAGAAAGAAACCGATGGGGATTAGAGCCAAGACCCGCGAACGAGGGAAATTTATAAAATAGGCGCCCAATACACCCGCTATTGCACCGCTGGCACCCACGGTGGGAACCAAGGAAGACGGGTCGGTCAATATATGCGCCAAAGAAGCGGCAATACCTCCCACAACGTAAAAGAGCAGATATCGCCCATGTCCCAAAATATCCTCTACATTGTCACCAAAAATGAAAAGATACAACATATTGCCGGCGATGTGAACCCACCCCATATGTACGAATAAGGATGTCACAAGGCCAAAAACGCCCGAAGTTTGGGCCAGTTGGGCGGATGTGAAACGGCCCGGGCTGGTTATGACAGCCGGGACAACCCCAAAACGAATGGTGAATTCCTGCAAACCCACATTTGTTAAGGAAAGCTCATATAAGAACACGCCTATGTTCGCCAGGATAATCGCCCAGTTTACAAATGGCGTGCCACGCGTCCTCTGATTGTCTCTTAAAGGTATCAATATGCTGAATCCTCCGCTCTGCCAAGACAATTTGCGGAACATAGAATATTACAAGCCAAATCATAACAAGCAGGCGGTCTAAGCATATGACATTCTCAAAACAATTCCCAATTTACAGCCGATAAGCCCTTACATAAGACCTTACCAGTTCTTCCAATATCTCGTCTCTTTCTACTTTTCTTACAAGGCTTCGGGCGTTTTGGTGGCTTGTAATATAGGTTGGGTCGCCGGACAGAAGATAGCCTGCAATTTGGCTTACAGGGTTATGGCCCTTTTCTTCGAGCGCCATATAAACTTTGAGGATGATATCCCTGGTAGCCGTCTCTTTATCTGGGCTAACCTTAAAAAACCTTGTTTCCTCGAACTCAGCCATTCCCAAGTCCCTCCAGTATGGTGAAGATTCTACATGCCGACATCAAATCCTGTAAGCTTCTGTCAAAAGTCTGATGGCCTCATCGGTAGCGAGCTGAAGCGCTTTTTCAATGTTTTCAGGAGATTTACCGCCTGCTTGCGCCAGATGACGTTTTCCCCCGCCCGAACCCCCAAGATACGCAGCTCCTTTTTTCACGATAGACACAGCATCCACACCCTTATCGGCTTCGGCCTCAGCCACCATGACCAACAGAAAAGGCTTTCCTTGCTTAACCGAACCCATTACGGCAACAGAACAACCCTTTTCTTTGAGTAGATCCCCCAACTCCCGAAGCTCACCTTGATCCAAAGTATCTTGACGGGTATAAACGACCTTTCGGTTCCCCGCTTTTTCAACCGCGAGGCAACTGGCAAAAAGTTCTTGGGAAAGTGTCTTAATTTGGTTTTTCTTCGCAAGTGAAGCCTGTCTTTCCAGTCCAGCTAAAGTCTCTAAGATCGATTCCATCTTTTGGGGTAACTCAGCCGACTGAACCCCCAGTCTTCCGGACAAAAACGACACGATGTTTGTATTCTGTCTCGTCCTCTCTAAGGCAGCCTCGCCTGCCACAGCTTCTATTCGTCTTATGCCTGAAGCAACTGCTGCTTCCGATACAATCTGAACCTGTCCTATTTCTCCCGTTCTTCGCACATGAGTGCCGCCGCACAGCTCTTTGGAAAAGTCTTCAATCTCTACTACTCTGACGGTTTCCCCGTACTTCTCGCCAAACAATGCTGTGGCATCACTTTTGCGGGCATCCTCCAACGACATTTCACGGGTTATCACCGGAAAATTGGACATAACCGCCTGGTTCACGATGTTTTCGACTTGCAGAATCTGCTCTTGCGATAAAGCGCTTGAATGGTGAAAGTCAAATCGCAACCTGTTATCTTGTACCAGAGAACCGCTTTGTTGCGCGTGTTCGCCCAAGACCTTTTTGAGAGCCCTATGAATCAAATGGGTGGCGGTGTGATGCCGCGTGTAACCAAGGCGCTTTTGAGTCTCTACGACTGCCAAGATTTTTTGTCCCGTCATTATCCCGTGTCTTAGGGCCTTCACTCGGTGAAGAAATATGCCCCCGGGCGCATGATGCACCGACAAAACTTTCGCCGCATCCACAAAGCCGTTTTTTGATGCCGAAAACAGACGGATAACCCCGGTGTCAGACTCCTGTCCGCCGCTTTCCGCATAAAAGGGGGTAACATCCAAAATAATCACAGCGTCTTCTTCAGGAGCGATTTCAGTTACTATTGAGTCGCCGCTGACAATGCCCAAAATCTTTGCTTCGGCGGACAAACAGCCGTACCCCAAAAATTCGGTTGCCGGAACTGACTTCGAAACTTCCGATATGACTGCTCTATCTCCCAATTCATCTTGTCGGTTTTTTCTGCTACGCTCTCTTTGGGCGGCCATGGCACTCTCAAACTCATGGACATCCACCTTCAAACCCATTTCCCGTGCCATGTCCTTTGTAAGGTCTATGGGGAAACCGAAGGTATCATGCAAAACAAAAGCATCTTTCCCGGATAGGGTCGAGCTGTCACTTTTGAGCGCCTGAGATATCATGATATTTGCGCGTTTTTGTCCTTCTTCGAGAGTGTTCAGGAACTTGGTTTCGTCGTCTGTGAGAAGGGCTTCTATGTAATCTTCCTCTTTTTTGAGTTCGGCGTAAGCATCGCCCATTATATCCACAACCACCGGCACGATTCTTCCGAGAAAAGGTCCGTCGATACCTAATACCTTTCCAAATCTTACGGCCCGCCTCAGGATTCTTCGCATAACGTACCCTCGCCCGTCATTGGAAGGTCGAACCCCATCGCATGCCAAAAACGCACAGGTGCGGATATGGTCAGCTATTACTCGGTAAGGAAAGACGGAAACATCGTGAGTAGATTGCGCAATGTCCCGGATTTTCTCGATGATGGGCACAAAAAGATCACTGCCGTAGTTAGTATCGGCCCCCTGCAACAGCGATGCCACCCTTTCCAAACCAAACCCTGTGTCAATACTGGGTTTGGGTAAAGGCGTCATGTTGCCTTCCTCATCTCGCATGTATTGCATAAACACAAGATTCCAAATCTCTAACCAACGGTCGCAGTCACAAACGCCTAAAGCGCAATCGGGGCCGCAACTTGCTTGTTCTCCCCTATCAATTATGATTTCAGAACAAGGCCCGCAAGGGCCTGTATCACCCATGGCCCAAAAATTATCTTTATTGCCCAAACGGACTATTCGATCAGAAGGGACATTCGCAACCTTTTTCCACAGCTCGAAAGCTTCATCATCGTCTTTGTACACTGTTACCCAAATTCTGTCTTTTGGAAACTCGAGAACTTTGGTCAAAAACTCCCATGCAAGGCATATAGCCATTTCTTTGAAATAATCCCCGAAAGAAAAGTTTCCAAGCATTTCGAAAAAGGTATGATGTCTTCCTGTAAACCCTACATTATCGAGATCGTTGTGCTTACCGCCCGCCCGAACACATTTTTGGGCAGTGACAGCCCTTTTGTAAGAGCGTTTCTCGAAACCGGCAAAAATATCTTTGAACTGCACCATCCCGGCGTTTGTAAAAAGAAGGGTGGGATCTCCGTAAGGAATTAAAGAAGAACTGGGCAGCACTTGGTGATCACGATGAGAGAAAAAATCCAAAAATGCCGCTCTGATTTCGCTTGAACTCATGTATTTCCCCAAACCTTGTGCCATTTAGCCCACCCTCTCCGGCGTGTACCGCGACATTTCTTTCTCTATGAGTTGGTCTACCTCAGTAGCGATATCCTCTAAAGCCACAATGGACGCATTTTCGCTGTGCCTAAGCTTCAGTTCGGCGCCTCCATTGTTTAAACTTCTTTGGGATACGGTTACGCGTATAGGCATCCCCAAAAGGTCCGCATCGTTGAATTTTATTCCCGCAGATTCATCTCTGTCGTCGTATAATACCTCAATACCTCTTTCTTCAAGGCATGAGTACACTGTTTCGGATTGGCTACGCACTTTGTCCGACATTCCCAAGGACACCAGATGAACCTTATACGGGGCCACGGTCATGGGCCAGATTATACCGCGTTGGTCGTGGTTTTCTTCAATGACACACGCCAGAAGGCGTCCAACGCCCATGCCATAGCAGCCCATGACTAAAGGCTTCATCTCACCCTTTGGATCTTGAAAGTTCGCGCCCATTTTCTCCGAATACCTCACGCCAAGCTTAAAGGTATTCCCGATTTCCACGCCCCTTTGAACGGCGAGTCTACGGCCGCAAACGGGACAGGGGTCGCCTTCCCTGGCAGCCGCGATGTCACAAGTCAGAAACACGTCAAAATCTCTTTTAGGCACTACATTTTCAAGGTGAAAGCCTTCGCGGTTGGCTCCAGCGACATATTTTCGTCCTTCCAGAAGGCTGTCATCTGATATGGTGCTTATCCCTGTAAGCCCTACAGGCGACATATACCCCTTTATCAGGCCAAAAGACTCGAGTTCAGCCGGTTCTGCCAAGCGGACATCAGCGATTCCAAGATGATTGGCAAGCTTTGTTTCGTTGACGTCGAGATCACCGCGAATGACGATCATATACGGTTTTTCCCCGGCAACGTAGGCCATGGTTTTGATGGTGTCTTTCGTATCGACGCCCAAGTATTCCCCCACCAAAGCGATAGTGTTTTTCCCCGGGGTTGGAACAAGCCTTGGTTCCGGTGTATCCTGCCGGACGTCATCTGCTGCATGTTCTTTGGCTATCGCGGCAGTATCCCTGTTGGCTGCGTAACCGCATTCGGCGCAGAGCAAAAGAGTATCTTCCCCATACTGGGTGGGATACGTGAACTCGTGGGCATTGGTGCCACCCATCATACCTACATCGCCCAAAACCTGAACAACGGGAACCCCGCAGGAACGGCAAATTCTAAGATACGCCTCACACATAAGCGGATAATATTCATCAAGACCTTGGTTATCCCCGTGAAAACTGTAGGCGTCTTTCATGATAAACTCTCGGACTCTTATAAGCCCGGCCCTAGATCGGGGCTCATCGCGAAACTTCGTCTGTATATGGTAAACCACCAGCGGCAGTTGTTTGTAGGAATCGATGTTTCGTCTTGCCAAGTCAGTGACAGTCTCTTCGTGTGTCATGGCAAGAACCATATCTCTTCCGGATCGGTCCTTCATACGTATCAATTCGGGCCCCACGCCATACCAGCGCCCCGACTCTTGCCATAATTCGGCCGGATGGACTACGGGCATGTTGAGCTCTTGTCCCGTAATTCTGTCCATCTCGCGCCTCATGATATCTTCGATTCTTCGCACACTTCTCCACGCAAAGGGCATGTAGTTGTATATGCCCGCGGCCACTCGCGAAATCAAACCTGCTCTCAACATTAGGCTATGAGAAGGCAGCTCGGCTTCGGCTGGGCTTTCTCTAAGAGTTTTTCCAAACCTTTGTGACATTCGCATAGGGGTACCTCCAATGCCTGGATAAAGCCTCCAAGGTTAAGCAGATTATACTCGCCATGTATTTGAGGGTCAATTTCCCAACTCGACGCCGATTAAGTCTCGCGCTGATATTTTCTTTTCGATGCGATTTAGAAACAAAAATCCGAAGCTGGCCACAAAACGCATGGCAGCGCAGGCCATAAATGCCCAAAAGTAACCCAGAGCTTCCAGCAGACCCACACCAAGCATGGGTGCAAAGATGGCGGAGGCATTAACGGCGGTGGTGTAATAAGCGATGTAAGTCGCTTTGTTTTTTTCCGGGGTTACCTCGAGCAGGGTGTTGAAGAGAGCAAGATTTACGCCGGAAAATACTGCTCCCGTAAGCAAGCTGAATAACGCGACTGTGGCCAAGCTTTTGGAAAATCCGTAAGCCACGGGCACGATGAAAATGAATACACTGGACATAAACAAAGTGGCAAGGTTCCCGCGTTTATTCATTTGTTTTACCCAAAAACCGTAACCTACCAAGGAACCGCTAGTATTGGCTAGGCTCAGAAGGCTGACCCACATGTTATTAGCATGAAGAACCCTAGTCTCGTACAAAGTGAACAGGGGCCAGGGTGTTTGCCAAGACATATAAAAGGCCAAGGAGGCTAAGGTGTATCGCAAAAAGGGCCCATGTTTCAGCATCTTCGACAGGCTTTCTGCTTTGGGTGCGGGTTCATGGGTCGGTGAAGAAAGATCACTAGGCGATTCGTGGATTCTGTTTAGAACCCAAATCTCCAAAAGTGTAAGGATAAAAGCAAAGGTGAAAGCAACCTGGTAGCCCAAGGGAAACCCAATGATATCGATCATCCTGCCCGCCAAAACTACGACAATGGTGCCTACCAAACCCATAAGCCTGTTTCTATCGGCAAAAGCTTGAGCCCGCCTAGTCGCCGGGACAAGCCTGGAGATAAAAGCCTGCCACCCCACGTTTGCGATGGATGCGGGTGCGTTCATAAGAGTTGCGGCAAAAACCAGAAGCCATGCCCTTTTGTCTTTGGTGAAAAAGGGAATGGTGGCCATGAAAAGGTAGAACATTCTTTGTAACAGGACAAACGTTGATACGGCTTTCTGTTTTTTGGGTTTGCTATCGATAAACCTGCCGCCGGGGATCATGGCCAAAAGACTGACCAAAGCCGGCGCCGATGAAAGAAGCCCCACTTGGTACTCGCTGGCGCCAAGTTTGACGGCGAAGATTCCAACAAAAGGCGCCGCCAAATTCAGCGCCAGTATTGAAGCAACCCCATGATATGTGTTGACACGGATATTTCTTTCAAGCCGTATAGCCTCTGAAGAGTCGGGTTCTTTCCTTCCCAAATCTTGTCTGATCCTAAGGAGTGTTGCCCTAAGCTTTGTCATGGCCAATCCCCCAACTGTTCGGTGCGGTGCACAGATCGCCTAATCATAACAGATGTATGGGTTTCGTCGTGTCGTTTACTTTATAAGATGAAAACGTGTTTGCCTGTCAGCAAGATAATGCACCTTTCCACCCATAAACAACGTGGTTTGTTCCAAAGCTATCGTTACGTCTTGGCCATCCCACTCGGGCACAGATACCACGGCGTTCAATTCCATGGCGTGAACAGTGTTCCCATACAAGGGGTAATCTCCTTTTCCGGGCAGACCTTCCTGGAAATCAAAGAATCCTACAACAGTACCGGCCGCGTGGCCGTGGTAACCGACAGGGTGCTGGTAGATGCAAGGGCGAATCCCTTGGGCTTTTGCATTTTCTAACGCCGCCCTAAGGATTTGGTTCCCCGTTTTGCCCTCAATGTGTTCACAAGCCAAAATGTCCTGGAGCTTGTTACCCACGGACAAAGCGTCTTTGAGGCCTTGGGGCGCGTCTTCCTCGTCAAGCCTGAGAACGTATGCAAGCTGTTGAGTGTCGGTGCAAAGGCCAAGGTACCTTATACCGATGTCGCAATGTAACACATCTCCGGGCAAAATGGGATCGTCTTTACCCACGTGTTTAGAGCCGAATCTTTGGCCGTCTACAGTGGGATGAAACCATGCCTGAAGTCCGAGATCGTTTATTCTCTGCCGCATCCACCACGAAACATCAGCGCATGTGGTTATTCCCGGGTGCACTATGGCAGAAGAAAAACCTTCAGCTATTATGCCGTGGACAATTTGCATTATTCCCGTATAAGCGTCTATTTCGGCCTCGGTTCTGTGTTCAAGCCACCTGAGGCATAGCCTTTCGGCGCTTTTCGTTCTCGCCCCGTACTTGGGACCCAGCGCCGCCATGAGCGATTTGTGCTCTGTGTGGCTAAGCCCGTCACCAAAAGCAAAATCTTCAGATACGTTTATGCCGATACTTTTGGGGTGTTTGTCCCGCACTATTTGTCCCAAAGCCTGCCACTGATCCAAACTGCCATCTTTCCAGCCGCATTGGTAGTAATCGCCCATGCTGTCTCCTGCCCGCACCAAAACGAAACGTTCCAACGCTTTATGGGGTTCTTTGTGGAACACCAAGATTGTTCTCCGCCTGGCCTGGAGTGTCGTGGCGGGCAGCATGCTCAAAATCACAGGACCTTCGTTGTATTCTCTGGCGGTCACTATCCACATGTCAAAGCCTTCTTGCTCCATGAAAGTCGGCAAAACTTCGTCCAATCTGTATTTCAACCACGCGTTAATCACATCGGCTCTTTTTCTCATAGACAAGATCTTATCTTTCCAATCTAAGCCTTTTGCTTCAATACAATTAAAGACTGTCACTTTCATTTACCCCTTTCAAACGCAGTCGCGTGTGTATTAAGCTCATGTCATAGTTGGACACAATTACTTTGAAGTCCTCTACAACTTCCCTTGACCAGTTTGGATTCGACTAGTAGCCTAATTACGGGTGTTTTAGAGGGTTGGTGACGTTGGTGGAGGTAAGTAAACTTAAAGTGCCGGTGCTTCACTTGGCCATGAGCCTCGATATAGGCGGCGCAGAAACCCACATTGTGGCTTTGTCCAGAAGTCTCAGTCAAATGGGTTGGCCGGTTTGTGTGGCATCTTTCGGCGGACGGCGAGTGGTCGACTTGGAGTTATCCAACATACCCCATATCAAGGTGCCGCTGCATTCACGCTCGCCTGTAAATCTGATACGGTCACAAAATGCCGTATCCCAGATAATAGACGATTTTGGAATAGGCTTGGTCCACGCTCATGCCAGAATTCCCGCGTGGATCGCTGACATAGTCTGCCGCAAAAAACGCGTTCCTCTTGTAACCACCTACCATGGCACCTTCGTATCCGGTGTGTTCTGGAATCTCGTCACCAAGCCCGGAGATCTTACTATCGCTGTGAGCCAAGACATAAAACAATACGTTGTGGAAAAGTTCCGTTTTGACCCCGAAAAGATTGTGGTCATACCTAATGGTATCGACACTGACTTGTACACTTTGCCGTCCCAAAACTGTACTGATAAAGCGAAGCTGTCTCTCGGGATTCCGTCGGGCCACTGGCCTGTGCTGGTGTACGCGTCCAGAATGGACAAGATACTTTCTCGTACCGCAATAGCCGTGATAGATGCGGCCGCCTCGCTTTTGGACTCGTATCCGCAGCTAATATTGGTCGTGGCAGGCGATGGCGATTATCTTGGTGATGTCCAAAAAAAAGCCGCGCAGATAAACGAAACCTCGGGCAGAACTGTAGTAATGTGTCCGGGATTTTTGCTGGATACTGTACCATTGTATGCTGCTTCTGATCTGGTCTTGGGGATATCCCGAGTTGTCTTGGAAGCTATGTCAACAGGCAGACCTGTTATAATGGCCGGTCCCGAAGGAACCTTCGGCCCCGTCAATGAATCCGTTGTGGCAAGTCTGGAGACGAGAAACTTCACTTCTCGCGGCGCACCTCAGCCCGCCACCCCAAAAATACTGGCCTCACAAATAAATAAGCTGCTTTCCGACAAGGCGCAGATGAACCAGTTAGGTTTGTTCGGGCGGCAAATCGTCCAAGACGCTCATTCTATGGCTTTGGTCGCGGGCGAGGTTGAAAAAGTTTACGCCAAAGCCCTGGCAGCATCCTTTATCAAATGAATGAATTTTTCCCGGTGGATGGACAAACCTACGCTGCAATTTGCAGGCTTTTGTAAGGAAAAGTCGACCACTGTACGGCCGGACGTGAGTTCGCCCCGAGTCTCAATTTCTACCCGCGCTTCTTTTGTATGCACCAAATCAGCCGCCAGTAAATGCGCTACAGCTACAGCATCGTGAATAGGGTTCCCTGAGAATCCTTTACTGCGGTAAAAAGTCGAATATGCTTCCATAAGCACTGCCGCCATTTGACCGACCTTTCCCAAAGCCTTGAAAGAAGCGATTTCATCGGGATAGATAAGCGCTTGATGGGTTACGTCCAGACCTATCATGGTAACTGGTATGCCGGCTTCAAACACGATTTTTGCTGCCTCAGGGTCAACATACATGTTAAACTCCGCCGATGGAGTAATATTCCCGAAACCCGCGCAACCGCCCATAAGAACGATTTGTTCTATTTCGGTTTTAAGCTCGGGCTTTGCCAAAAGGAAGATAGCTACATTCGTAAGAGGACCCAACGCCACTATGGTTGCTTTGCCGGCAGAGAAAACCTGGGTCATTAGGTCTATGGCGGAAATAGCCGAAAATTCGTTGTTCATTGCCGGCTTAGGAAAACAAAATCCGTCTAAAGCAGTTTTCCCGTGTACCTGCGGGGCTGTGTTCAAGCGCCTCAACAAAGGTTTATCAGCGCCCTTTCCTAAAGGCACATCAGATCTACCCATGAAATTCAGCAGATTCCCGGCGTTTCTGTGAGTATCATGGACGGTTCCGTTTCCCGCCACTGTGGTAACGCCCAAAACATCAACAAGCTTGCTGCCAAAAGCCAGCATCAGCGCTATAGCATCATCGTAGCCCGGGTCACAGTCAATTAAAATCGGTAACATCGATATGTCCTCCCACAGCTTCTTTCAAGAACGCATCAACCGACGAACGATGAGGTATTGACGGCTGTGCGCCTTCTTTCGTGACAGACAAAGCCGCGGCTGCATTGGCAAAAACACAAGCTCTCTCCAAGGAATGTCCTTCCATCAAGAATGCGGCCAAAGCTCCGGCGAAGGTATCTCCGGCACCGGTGGTGTCCACCGCATCAACAGAAAACCCGGATACATGCCGAACCAACCCGCCGCTACCCAATACTACACCAAGCTCGCCCAAAGTTATGACGACGTTTCTTACACCCATTTTTGCCAAGCGTTGTGCCGCCGCAATTGCTGAATCAACATTGTACACATTGAGCCCGGTGATAGCCGAAGCCTCGTGCTCGTTGGGCAGCAGAATGTCGACGTTTCGCAGGATTTCAGAGGGTATGTGGCCTTTCCCTTTGGGAAACGGCGCAGGATCGAGTATCACCGGTATACCTTTTTCGTTTGCCAGTTCCACGGCTCGAAATACTGAAGGCAAAGGAATTTCAAGCTGCAACAAAACGTAATGAAAACAAGGGGCGGCGACTGTGGGAATTTGCTGAAATACCATGTCTACATCGTGTGAACTGACAAGAGCATTGGCTCCGGGAACAACTATGATGGAGTTTTCACCCGTGTCATCGACTGTTATAATTGCACAACCTGTTGACACCCCTTGGCTTCTGCTGACCCAATCGACCCCTACACCCGAGCTTTTGAGATTTTCCAAAAGGGCGGCCGAAAAATCGTCTTGCCCCAGCCGCCCCGCCATGTACACTCTAGCCCCGGTTCGGGCGGCAGCAACTGCTTGGTTAGCGCCTTTACCTCCGGGGTAAATGTTAAAAGATGACCCAGTTACCGTTTCGCCGCCTTTGGGGCGCCTGCCGGTGGTCACAACGAGGTCCATATTAAGGCTTCCAATGACAAGGATGCTCAAAACCCGGCTGCCCCCCCATTAAATCTCAATTCCGGCCAATAGGTCTGCATCCGAAGAAACGTGGCTTCTAATCTTTTTTATGTATTATCTGGCGAAGCCGCACTCCGAAATTCTCGTCTATAACGACCACTTCTCCATAAGCAAAAGGTCTGCCGTTTATGAGAATATCTACGGGATCCCCGGCTGTTCTATCCAATTCAACAACTGACCCTACCGTAAGATTCAGCAGATCCTTAACGTAACACCGCGCTTTTCCCAGCTCGACACTGATGGACAACGGTACGTCCATAAGTACTTCCATCCCTGCCACCGGGTTCGACATCTGCCTGTCTGTTGCCTCTAATTCCTGAAAAGTCGCTTGAGAAATATTCGGAGCCTTAGCTTTCTCTTCCCGTTTCTCAAATCCCACCGATTCCGTCGGCAGCTGTTCCTGGGGTTCAGATTCCCCTAAATCTCCGTTTAACAACGCATCAATTTCTGTTTGACTGAGGTTAGAAAAACCCATCTACATCGGATCCCCCTCTCCGTCTTCGGCCAAAGACACAATCTTGGCCGCAAGCCGATTTCCCACAAGGCCAATTTTGGTCCGAAACTTCGGTTTTCCGAATACATACAAAGTAGCATAGCCATCTTTGGGAGCGTTAAGCTCCAAAACATCGTTTTCTTCCATCGACAGGATATCTTTCAAGGAAAGAGTTGTACTGCCAAGCCGACACGAGATGGGGACGTTTATCCCAGTAAGAGCAGTTTGCACAGGATTTTCTTGACGCGCATTTTGTTCCATTCCTCTGGAAAACCACCGATTTGCCGATAAAACCGGTAAGACAGGTTCGAGTAGGACGAAGGGAAGGCAAAACTCAACGAAGCCCACTTGTTGAGAAACCTTAAGCATCAGGCTGACAGATAACACCATATCATTTGGCGCCATGGCTTGCTGGATGAACACAGGGTTTGTCTCCAAAGCCATCACTGACAGTTCGTGGTTTATGTTGAATTCTTTCATGGTCGAAGATAAGATATCGGACATCCCTTGGACAAGGCGCCGCGCCATGGCCATCTCGATTTCCGTAAGCGAACGAGATTTCCCCGCCATGTCCCCAGGACCGCCGCAAACTCGATCCAGCATCGGCAGAATAACATTTAGGCTAATATTGGACAGCATATTTGATGGTAAGTCACTCCAGGAAACC
>CAZXSP010000019.1:0-16304 GCA_964643285.1 uncultured Eubacteriales bacterium | reverse complement strand
TCTGCCAGTCTTTGGCGTTCATAACAAAGCGACCAGGTGGGGCTACTGGACCTCACAGTTACATCCATGGATACTTTCAGGCCTTGTTCGTGGAAAAGCGGGGTCATTTCCCTTACAAACTGGGTAAGGTAAGGCGCGTCGCTCTGATACACGTTTTCAAAATCAAGGTTAATCCCGTCCAAAGAGTAAACTTCAGCGTAAACCAGCATTTGTGATATGACCTGGTCTCTTAGAGCTGAATTACGAAGCACTTCTTTGGTTAGTTCCAAATCAAACGAGTTGGAAAACAAAGCCCACACTTGATACCCGTTGGCGTGGGCCCAATCTACGTAACGCCGTTCGGCGTAATTGTCGACTTTGCCGGGAGTTTTGGCTAACCTGAACCAAGTAGGCGAAACTACGTTAATCCCGGGAAGCACACCTATGGTGGATGGGTCGGCTGTACGCGTCTCCACTTGTTCCCACACCAAACTGACTTTACCGCCCTTTGGCGGCCGAGGCGGAGTTTGCGGCTTTTGTGCGGGAGGTTCGGGCGATTTGGTTTCAAGGGGCCCCAGATATTTGGCCTGCACATAACCGTAAAGCCCGTGGGAAGTCTCAATACGATGCCACTTTCCCGCACTTTGGTATATTGTTACGCCCGTGCCGGGCTCAAGGTCACCCACGCGCCGGGCCCTTAGCGATGGTTTTTCTCTTATCACCGTTTTGGCCAGGGTTACGCTTTGGGTTGTGGATTCATCAGTCTTACTCACAATGAACGTACCGGCTTCCGGCGAAAACATGGTAGCCACCGGATACAAGGTACAAAGTGTCGAGGCCGGTACATAAGGTTCTTTGCCGTCGAGAATAACTGGAAAGCTGAGCTCAACGGGGTTTTGATTTACATAAGCCGTAAGGGAATCTGTGTTGAGTTTGACTACTTTGTCGGCTGTGGTGACCACCAAAAGTCCCTCGTCTTTGAAGACGTTTGGGTCCATGACGTCTTTTATGAAAGTGTAAGATAAATAAGGTTCGCCTTCTTCTACTACCACGGAATATTTTTGGCGCGCCCCCTTGTATATCAGGTATGGCCTTCCCTCCGGCGCCGTTTTCACGTAGGAGAAAGAATCTACAAAACTGGCGAACACCAAAATGCTTATGACTAAAGGCAGCGCCAAGACAAACCACGGAACCAATCTGCGGGTTCTCCTGGAACTTCTTGGTGGGTAAGACATGAATTATCCCCCGATTTTGCCACAGGACGGTCTATTGTGGGCGTGACCTTTCTTAGACTTATTACAAGAGAAAACCTTCATACGCCCCTTGCCTTATTTTGGCAAGCTGCATAGTAAGGAAGCGATATTTTGGGATACAACAAAAATTCTTTACAAGACATCCTATGGCAACGTATGCAAGAAGAGCTGGAAACAGCGTGCAAGGTTACCGGCGTGCTGGGCTATCACCTTATGGATTTGACGACGGGACGAGCGGCGGGGTTCCGGGAAAGTGTCGTCTTTCCGGCGGCAAGCACAATCAAAATAGCGATTCTGCTCGGCGTCGCTGCCAAAGTTCGTTCCGATTGTTTGGCTTGGGATGGAAGGTATGATACGGCCGATTTTGCCAAAGTGGGCGGCAGCGGAATATTATCCATTACCAAGCACCCTATTTGCATAAGCCTGTGGGATTTGGCCTGCTTTATGGTGAGCCTGTCGGACAACGTAGCCACAAACATTTGCATTGACCTGGCCGGCATGGAATATGTAAACGAAATTCTGAAACGTATGGGTTTACGCGACACGCGTCTCAGAAGAACCATGATGGATGAGAATTCTGTGATTGAGGGGCGGGAGAATACCTCAACCCCCGAAGAATTATCGCGGCTTTTGACAAACATATACCAAAGAAACGGTGTGTCGGACCCCGTTGCAACGGATGTCTTGAATCTTCTGGAGATTCCCAAACCCGGCCCTTTTACCGACGGGCTGCCCCAAGCTATCAGGCGCGCCAACAAACCCGGAAGGCTGAGTTATGCGGCTGCGGATGCGGGAATAATTTATCTGCCCAAGGGCCCTGTGGTTCTATCAATTATGGGCAGTTATCTTGACGGCGACCAAGAGGCCGAAGTAACCGGTCTTGTGGCCGCCGCCTACAAGTATCTGAACCTTTTATCTGGCTGCACTGAATACGGAAGGGGCTAGAGTCGCCTAGCCTATAACCTGTTTATATACCCTAAGCCAGTTGCCCCCCAAAACTTTTTTGATGTCCTCTTCAGAATAACCCCGGGACAAAAGCTCTTCGGTGATCTTTGGCATTTCGCTCGCGTCTTTTACAACATGGGGCTTGCCGGGCAAAACTCCGTACCCGTCAAAATCCGAGCCAAGCCCAACATGGTCAATTCCCGCAATTTTCTTTATATGATCTATGTGATCGCAAAGTTTTCCTAAAGTAACCGTGTCAGGTTGGTCAGTGACGAAGCTGGGCAGGAATACTACACCTATGACCCCGCCTTTTTTCGCCAAGGCCTCAATTTGTTTGTCATTTAGATTGCGTGGGGCTGACGCCAAAGCCCTCGCGTTGGAGTGGGAGGCTATGTAGGGCCTCTCGGCGATCTTGTCTACAGCCCAAAAACTTGTATCTGAAAGGTGGGAAACATCGACCAACATTCCAAGCCGTTCCATTTCTTTTACCAACGACACGCCGAAATCCGTAAGCCCCGACCCGGCCGATTTCTCTCCTACACCGTCAGCGATATCGTTCCGCTGATTCCAAGTGAGACCGATGGCCCTAATTCCCAACTTGTAGAAAGCGCGGCAAACACCCAGGCTGCCCTCTACAGCTTCGCCGCCCTCGATGCTCAAAAGCGCGGAAACTTCACCCGCTTCTTTGGCATTTACTATATGCTCGGCTTTTGTCGCCAGCCGAAAATCTTCGGTTTCTTGGATGAGGCCGTTGAAGCCGTCAAGAAGCTCTAAAGTTCGGCGAGCGGACCGCGCGGGTTTGAACTGCGGTTCTATGTAAAGAGCCATCACCTGGCAAGTTACCCCCCCTTCTTTTAACCTGGGGAGGTCTATATGTCCCGTATCGCCCCGGCTGAAAAAATCCCTCGGACGAGAACCGGGCATAAACCGCGAACCTGTTACACCCAAAATGGTATCGCAATGGCCATCTATAACGATTGCTTCTCGGTGAATACTGGCGGCATCTTTCATGGGGAACCCTCCTCACCTAATGGAATGCCAGGCCTAAACCGCGCGACCTGGCTCCTTTGGCATTGGTACTGGTATGTTTTTGCAGAGAGTTATTAAAGTTTTGGCCTACTCCTCGACTTTTATTGCTTCTGTGGGACAAGTCATGGCGGCGTCTTCGGCGCACTCGAGCTCGGCTTCAGCAGCCTCTTGGCTTGTTACATGTGCTTTACCGTCATCTTCCATAACAAACACGTTGGGGCACTGATCGGCGCAAAGCCCGCAGCCGATGCAAAGATCTTGATCTATAGATACTTTTGCCATTGGAAAACACCAACCTTTTCTCATAAGTTCAGTTTGGATTATACCCTATAGGCCTATATGGGAAAAGCGGATTGACCGCCGCGCCCATTACTTTTGCCCTGTATCCTCAGTATAAAGCTTACACAATTTGCGCGAAATCGGCCCCGGCCGGCCGTTTCCCACAACCATACCGTCGATTTGTACAACGGGTTCAACCTCGGTGGTAGTGCCGGTACGAAACACTTCATCGGCTGCTTCCAAATCTTTTAAACCAAACACCTTTTCTCGGCAAGGAATGCCGTGTTTTTGGCACAATTCCAACACCACGGCGCGCGTGACTCCGGCCAAAATTAGATCGTTAGCCGGGTGCGTTATGACCTCGCCGTCCTTGACAATGAAAAACGTGGAAGACGCGCCTTCGGTAACGTGTTCATCGCTTCGGTACAAGAGAGCCTCCACACCCCCGGCCTTCCTGGCTTTTGTGGCAGCCAAACAATTGGCTACCAGGTTCACGGTCTTGTAACAGCATTTCATCCACCTGTGGTCGGGTTGAAGCGACACTTTCGTGCCTTGCGTTTGTCTTAAAGACTCTTTCTCTTTAGCCGGTTTCACATGAATCAAAGTAGTGGGCTCTGTCATTTCGTCTGTGTAATAATGGGTCCTGGGGTCATAAGAGCCCCGGGAATGCTCCCAATAAACCGTGCCATTCGCAAGCCCACTGTCTTTCACCAACTGCGTTACCAGTTTGGCAAATTCTTGGGACGTCTTACCAATTGGCATCTCAAGGCCTTCTATACCGAAATAAAATCTTTCCATATGTTCAGGGAGCCGATACAGTTTACCGTCATAAAAAGGGGTCACTTCATAAAGCCCGTCACCGAACAAAAAACCTCTGTCTAGTACGTGCACCTTGGCATCTTCTTTTGCCACTAAAGATCCGTTCAGATAAACCAATTCCGGCATTCACCAAACCCCCCGCCAAAAAATGCTTCCTTCCGGGTATTCTCTATAGGAAAGACCGTTCCTCTATGTACGCCGAAGCTATTTTACTTGGGCGTTTTGCATAGCTTGTGTGGCGGCCTCGACCCAACCCGTGGAACTGTGAGTAGCGCCTGAAACGGCATCTACCGTCGTAGTGCCTTGTTCCACCATAGCTTTCTCTACAGTGCCCTTGGCTTCCACGGCTTTTAGATATGGGTAGGTTACCCAGTCTTTCAGTTCCCCTTCTTGAACATCATCCAGGCGGACCTCTGTAATTTTGTCGTTTTCTATGGTTACCCACGCCACTTGCCAACCTTGTTCGGTTTCCGGCGAGCGCCCCATGAAGGTGCCGTCGAAATGTGTGGTTGTAATCTTCGGAGTCTTGCTGGCTTTTTCCAGGGCAAACCCTACTGCCTCTTTATACTGGTTGCTGGAAGTAGTAGCCCCCGCGAAGGTGTCAACATCGCTATCTGAACGTCCCACGAATTTTGAAGCCATTTCGGTATTGGCTTCCTTAGCTGCGGGGTATGGGTATGTAGCGTAATCTTTTTCCAACCCCAACTCGGTTATTTCTTTTAGGCTCACCGATTTAATCTTGTCCTTCTCCACGACGACCTGGGCTATGGCATAGCCTTTGTCACCGGCGGTGGATATCCCTTGATAGGTTCCATCGTTGAACACTTTTGGTCCGCACCCCGAAGCCAAAACAGAGTAAACTGCCAGCACCATCAAGGTGAGCCAAATACCGCTTTTTTTGATCCTCATTACTTAACCCCCATTTTGTGGACACATCCCAGTGAATTGCGGGACATCTTTCTCGCGCCTACTAGTATTGTTACCCGTAACAAGGATTTCATCGCCGCAAATTTAGTGATACTTTTCACTAACTTCGACAAAAACCACGATAGTGTTTGCCCGGGGCCAATCATCTGCCCCCAGTCGATAGGTTTCGACTACCCGAAATATCTATACAAACTACTGCAAACCTAGCCACGCTTACACCCCGGCTGAAACATGACCCCGACTGGGTAGGAAATAACTGTCACCTGCCGTCGAACGATTAAAAACTGTCCACAAGGGAATCCACAGGGATCCCTTAGAACCATAAGTTGCCTTACGAGCGCAACCGGGCCTAGAACCCGAAACTAAATGCAATTACGCGTCCAGGTAAAGGCCAAAATAGGGGGGCAATTTATGTCAGGCACCACAACCATCATAAAACAGGTTTCCAGATCTTTTACTGAAGAAGGCCGCGATTTTACTGTAACTTATCAATTGGGTTCTAAAGATCGAGATACATACACAGATCTTTACCCATGCGCCGGTAAAACTTTCCTTCGTGCTTTTTTAGTTGAAAAACACAATCCCGATTCACACAAAGAAACCCAATGTAATCTCGACTTTTTACACTTGGACGAAAACACGGGCATGCACCTGTTTGAAATAATCGCCCGGGCAGAAGAGCCTGTAATGCCGGTTCATTTGCCTGAAATCGTGAGAGACCAGTTGTCCGCCTTCAACTTTTATGAAGTCAGCTCTGCCGCGAAGCATTTGACCTTAATATATTAGGAAGCAATTCGTTCAGCTCGACGAACTCGTCCGCAGAATCTACCAGTTCATCGGCAGCCTTAAAATTGCATCGGGCATAGGCATCCGGGTGTTGCGTTGACAGCACCTGGATTCTTACTCCCCGTTGCGCTACGGCTTTTACCAAGGGAACAAAATCCCCGTCGCCGGAGCAAAGAATGTATTTATCGCATCTGTCAACAAGAGACAACATGTCGATAGCCAGTTCCAAATCAAGATCTGCTTTTATGGTGCCGCCGGCAAACACTTTTAACGGCTTCCTCACGACCATATACCCGTTTCTATTGAGGAAACGGTAAAAGGATTGTGACCGTCTTCTTTGAGCGTCCAGCTCCTCGCGCAATGCACTGGGGTCTGAAGACGAAGACATTTTTACGTATTGTTCAATGCTGTCTGTGGTCCATTCGCCCGTGTAGTAATAGGCGCGAATAAGTATGCTATCCTGAGTCAAGGTTTGAAGTAGTCTCACAAAATCAACATTTATTCCAAATGAATCATAAGTGGCATATTTGAAATTCCATCCATCCACGAATACCGCTACTTTAGCTTGAGATTTAGCGATCCTGTTTTTCAAGATCCGTCCCCCATTAATAATTGATAACCAGATTTTAAGACAAAGTGGTATTAGAGCAGTTGGCTTTGTGAGGATACTTTCGGTTGTGGTGCGCCCGGCGCGAATCGAACGCGCAACCTTTGGCTCCGGAGGCCAACACTCTTTCCATTTGAGCTACGGGCGCCCCTTATGTAAGCCCAATTATACACCCCTAGGCTTTTCCCAACAAGATTAGGACACCGGCCACCAAAAATCCCCCGCCTGCCACCGCCCTAATCACAGAAGCCGGTACGAATTTGCAGATGGTGTCACCCACGAGAACGCCGATGAGGCTTGACAACACTAACGCCACAGCCGACCCCAGAAACACGCTGAGAGGAGCTTTCTTTGACGACGCCAACATCATAGTAGAGAGCTGGGTCTTGTCGCCCAACTCCGCGAAAAACACCACAACAAAGGTTGAGATTATGACCTGCCAATTCACGTTAGGGAGCCTCGGGGGCTCACACACCTCCCTACCCTAGTTTACGTGTAACCACCGAAAGACATGTTACCCCAACGTTCATAGAAAAGTCTATGTAAATGGCGTCGGCCGGGAACTTTTATCCAACCATACGCATTTCCTCAGTTCTCGGCGTTTTGACCCAACCCTTGGGCTCTTTTCCTACGATTTTTAGTAACATCGCGCTTGTGTATGGCACCGGAAACACAAACGCAGCTAAAGGCAAAAGTAACAAAGCCATGTACACCGCGATGTTCCCCGGCAGGCTTTCAGGTGCGCTCCCGTTGTCCAAATACCCCTTATACCTTTGAAAGGCGTAAACCGTAAATCCCATGTAAACAAAGGAAAACGCGCTCAGAAGCCACCGGCCGGCTAAAGGAATCAACGTCGGGTCCAATAGGTTCTTGTAGTATAGAACCATGGCAAGAGGCGGGACGAAAGTGGCAGCCTGATAAGTTATCCACTCCACTTGCCCTTTTATCACGAGACGGCGGCAGAGTTTCTTCTTTGCAGAAGGCTCTATGCCTTTATACCCTTTTACTTTCTGGACCACTTGCAGGTGGCCCGTCCCCCACCGCAGCCTCTGCTTGAAAAAGGCCCCGAAAGTCGGAGGCGTTTGCTCTGATGAAGGGTAGGGCAGGTATTCCGGCCAGGCGCCTTTCATCAAATAGGCCCTGGTTCCAAACTCCAAATCTTCTGTTAGTACTTCACAGTCCCAACCGCCCACATCGTACAAAAGGTTACGGGCTATAAAAACGTTAGTGCCTCCCACAAAAGGCAGAGTTCTAAAAAGCCACGGCAGATACCAATCGTGGGCTACAGCTTGGTACAGCGCAGCTATCCTGCAAAACGGCGTCATTTTGTAGAAGTTGCGGACTTGAAATACCGGGCCCTGTAAGACTTGGGATGGTACCGGGTCGAGCATCCTCCTGTACCCGACGTAAAGCAAGACATCTTTGTGTGGCCTGCTCTCAGCGTCATAAAACCCTACAACCTCGGCCTCAGGGTCCAAATATTGAACTCCCCAATTAAGGGCCCTGCCCTTAGTCGAAGCTACAGGCTTTCCGGTTCGAACGCCTTCCAAAAAGCCGTCGAAATCCACTGGCACCGTAATGTGTTTCACCTTAGGCCCACCGGCGCCATTGGTTTCGCCCATAGCCCTTTCAACCACCTCTTGGGTGGTGGGGTATAAGTCCAACAGAGCAAAATTCACTTTCTTTTGCAGTTCACCGGTTCTTGTGGCACGACGCGCCGAAACAGAAATTCTCTCCGCTATAAAACAAGTCATCCTCTTAATGATGTCCTGGGTTAAATCATGGTTTGCTTGAACTGTGTGCCGTACCGTTCTGTCCAAGATTTTTCTTTGCGGTTCGTCGCAAAAAGCGCAAAATGCTTCGATAGTCGGGAGGGCCACGGCCAAACACGCGGGGTAGGCGCGGTCGACGTCAAGTTCCGACAACCACGGACAACGATTTTTTATAATATGCCGAAGCTTCTTTCCGGAAGGGGCCCTTTTGGAGGCTATGAGCGCAATGGATATATCTCTTACGACACAATGTCTTTCGTATGCGGGAATGGAGGATAATTCGGGCGTCTGAGCCGGGTAATCTTTCTGAAACCCTTTTGACAAATATTCACACAGGGCGTATTCGGACAAACAGGAAAGCAATACGGCTTTGAGCGGTTCCTCAAGATGGGCGGGTACTTTGGTACCCCCGCCTTCGCCCGAAAAAACGCCGTGGGACAACCAAGAAATTTCAGCTCTATCTTTCTTGGCAGTTTGCGCCTCCTTCTCGTCCGTTACCACCACTACCTCGAATCTTTCGGCCGGATACTTAAGCGAAGTAAGATGCCTGATGGTGTTATCGATAACCAAAGACTCATTTCTCGCGGGAACCATGATGCTCATGAAGGGAATGGTTCTGGAAAGCAATTTGGCGGTATCTTGCAGGTAAGAAAGCTTTAATTTCGGCCTGCGGTTCCAATATTTCTTTTCGCTGTAAAGTTTCCAAACCAAGAACCTGGAAAATAGCAAAAAGAACAAAAGGTATACGGAAAACACGACAAAATACAACGATTGGGCAGTTGTCATGATGGCCTCGTTGCCTCCTCTGCCATTTGGGCATTTATAAAGCTAATGTCTTGCCCAGAATGTATTTTGGCGCTAGTCCGCAGGCGCTATTCGCTTTGGAGGCTTCTTAACGAGAAAGGGCCCGCGCCAACAAATAGCGCAAGGCCCCTCACACAAGCAGAATATGTTTTTAGGTTACAGGATTCCTCCCACAGCCTTCATTGCGTCCAGTAAAGTAGGCGAGCCGATTTCTTGCGTCTCATATCTTACGCGCATAGACGGTTTTTCCAGTTTCATGACACGCCTAAGATCTATGGGCGTCCCAACTACTATCAAATCGCAAGGAACCCTGGCTGCGGTTTCTTCCAACTCTTTAACCTGCTTTCCGGAGTAACCCATAGCAGGCAAAACAGGCCCTATGTGCGGGAACTTTTGGAAAGTGGCGGCGATGCTGCCCACAGCATACGGTCTTGGGTCCACCAATTCTGCCGCGCCCCACTTTTTAGCCGCGATAAGCCCTGCCCCATAAGACATTTCGCCGTGGGTAAGGGTAGGGCCGTCTTCAATAACCAAGACTCTTTTACCCGTAATGGCAGCCCCATCATCCAGGAATATGGGTGAAGCGGCGTCTACAACTATCGCATTGGGGTTTACCTTGCGTACGTTCTCCCTGACGATCTCTATGTCAGAGGGACTGGCCGTATCGACCTTGTTGATCACGACAATGTGAGCCATCCTGAGGTTGGCTTCGCCGGGATAATACTGAACTTCGTGCCCTGCCCTATGAGGATCTACTAAGACAATGTGGCAATCAGATTTGTAGAAGGGCAAGTCGTTGTTGCCGCCGTCCCAAAGCACCACGTCGACCTCAGCTTCAGCCCTTTTAAGAATCTCCCCGTAGTCTACGCCCGCGTATACGATTGTGCCGCGGTCGATATGGGGTTCGTACTCTTCCCGTTCTTCAATGGTGCAATCGTGGAGATCCAAATCTTCATAAGCCGCAAACCGCTGCCAAGTTTGCTTCTCCAAATCTCCGTAGGGCATGGGGTGCCGAATTGCCGCCACTTTTTTGCCGGCCGCTTTGAGTATCTCTGTGACCTTTCTGGTGGCAGGGCTTTTCCCCACCCCGGTTCTAACCGCGCACACCGAGACCACAGGCTTGGAGGATTTTATCGTGGTGGAATTGTACCCCAAAAGCTTGAAATCGGCGCCTGCGGCCAAGACCTTGGACGCCTTATGCATGAGGTCTGAATAATTTATGTCGCTGTATGAAAACACTACTTCGTCTATTGCTTGCTTTTTTATGATGTCTTCCAGTTCTTCTTCGGCTAATATGGGGATCCCCTGAGGATAGTTGGGGCCCGCCAGTGCCGGCGGATACAGCCGTCCCTCTATATCCGGTATTTGAGTTGCCGTAAAGCAGACAACTTCGGTATTGGGATCATCTCTCATGACCACGTTGAAATTGTGAAAATCCCGGCCCGCGGCGCCCATTATGACAGTTCTTTTTTTGGCCATTGTTCGTTCCCTTCCCCAATATTGGTTGTATTAGACCTCGTAAGAGAGTCTTTAAATCCACATTTTGCCCAAAAGCTCAAGCGGTCTGCGGCAGTTTGGGCAACTGCCATCCTGAAGGTATGATGCCTCGATTTCCATTCCTCCTCTTTGGATCAACACCTCCTCGCACCGGGGACACAAGGTATCGGCATATCCCCTCTTCCACGCATTTCCAATATAAACGAAGTTTAAAAACTGCCTTGCGGCCGCCTTAAGTGTCTCTAAGGTTGAAAAAGGTGTTATGGGCTCATTGCTGCGGTAGGCGGGAAAATATCGGGACAGGTGGAGCGGAATGCTCGGGCTCAACGCATGAAGCCATTTGGCCAGGCATTCCACAGAATGTGTGTCATCATTCTTCCCGGGTATAACAAGGTAAGTAACCTCAACCCATTTATCCTTTTCCACACATTTTTCTACTGTGCGCAAAACAGGTTCCAGGCGGCCATGTGCCATTTTGCTGTAAAACCTGTCATCCCAAGCTTTTATGTCGATATTGAAAGCATCCGCATAACGAAGTACTTGACCCAAAGCCTCTTGGGATATGAACCCGTTTGTTATGAGCACGTTCTTCATGCCGGCGTCTTTAATGATTGACGCGACATCCAACACAAATTCGAGCCACACAGTGGGTTCGTTATAGGTGTAGGCCACGCCGGCCATGTTTTTATGAAGCTTTCTTTGTTCCATGGCAGCCTTGGCTATCTCTTCGGCCGAATAGGTTCGGGTTTCCGGTCTTCCTTGAGAGATAGGCCAGTTTTGGCAAAACTCGCATTTAAAGTTGCAGCCAAAAGACCCTACGGACAGAAACAAGCTGCCGGGGTCCACATGAAACAACGGTTTTTTCTCAACCGGGTCCAAAGCTAAAGAAGTGACGCGGCCGTAGGCATTTGAAACCAAACGCCCTGACAGATTTTGGCGCACCCCGCAAATGCCCTTTTTGCCCGGTTCTATAACGCAGTTGTGCGGACACAACGTGCATCTCACCCGGCCATCAGTCTCTTTGGTCCAAAATCGCGCTTCGTGTTCTGTTCTACTCATAGTCTACGCCCCGTCATTTGTAGCGGGTAACAGTAAAGCGAAATAGTTTTACGCCGCCTTCAACCCAAGATATTCCCGCTTTTTGTTTGGCTATTGAAACTTGCTCTCCGGCTGTATCCACACCGGGCAGATCCGGAAGAAGTAAGCCGCGCCTTCTGCCTTTTTGGCATATTACACCGTATTTTTGGGGGTCAAGATCACCGGTTCCGCTAATCTCCTCGGCCGGCGACAACACATCCACCGAATACTCGAGGTTATCCAATTCGTTTTGCATTATAGGTTCGAAACGCGGATCTTGAGTGGCGGCGCTTATGGCATTGGAGATTATCTCCTCCGCCAAGCTACCGGTAGTGGCTTCGGTGGTACCTATGCAGCCCCTCAGCATGCCCCCGCTATGTATACTTACAAAAGCGCCGCCGGTGTTAAGAAACTTCGTCGGGACCTCATGCGGCAGAGACATTGTGGTTCCACGCGTCACATACTCCTCTACTGCCTTTTTGGCCAAAGACACAGGAAATGACGGCTCTTCAAGGTTCTTCTTACCCGTTGGGCGGAATAGCGCCACGCCGTAGCCTACGCCGAAAGGGCCTTCGTAAGAAAGAACCTGGGATGACACTGTGTATCGGTCCAAAACACCCAGCATTATGGATATGGGTCTAAGGCCGCACTCACCGGCGCTTTCCACCAAATCTGAGGGAAGATTCATGACAGAAGAAACGTCAAAATGTTTCAGATGTTCCATGAGCAGTTCATCAAAGATTTTGCCTTTCGGGTCAAAACCTCCGGGGCCTTGGGGCAGTAGCCTGTGTGAAAGATCACCGGATGCCAACACGGCGACTTTCCTGCCAAGACCTTGACATACAGCCTCGACAAGTTTTCCAAGCCGGTACAATTCCGCGTAAGATAGAAAACCAATGTTTATGACCACAAGTTTGCCCTGGAATCCCGCGTCTTTTACAAAGTGCAATGGCACCAAAGTACCGTGATCGAGCCCCCGATCCACACCATAACGCTTAAAACCCGCATCATCCAAGGCAACAACCGGCAGGCCCGCGTTATTGGCCTGTTTTACGACAGCTTTCACCAGTTCCGTATCGTTTGGGTACTCGAACCTTACTTGCGGAGCGCCGAAATCCCCAAAATCCCCTTTGTGGTTTTTTTGCGCACGTATTGCCACAGCATCAGAAAACGTTGGCCCATGGGGGGTAATTACTATAAGGGTTTCGAAACTGGCCTTGGCCACCTCTCGGGAAAGAATGGTGAGGCCGTCCACGGTAGCCGCGGCCAAAACCTCCTCCCCGCGTCCTACTTGGGGAATTATGATAGGCGGATGGGGAGACAATCCGCATATCACCACAGAAGAATTGCTCACGATACCACCACTTTCTCAATAAAAGGGGACGTACACAGCCTCAAAAGCGCGCTGTAATTGGGACGAAAACCAAGAACACTGCCGACCTCAATCGGTTTTTTAGCCTCTTCCACATCAAGGATGAGGTGATCTGACGACGCGCCCAAGATAGAAACGCCGTCATCCAAGGGTGCCAGGCCGTCCGTATCTGCGTCTTGCAGCCCCAAAGCGCAAATCGCCCGCTTTCTGATCCCGCGGTCGACGAAATGGGGAACTACCCCAAAAGCATTTTGCCCTATTTGCCCGAAAGGTTTAGACGGTTTTGGAAGAACCTCGATCACTTCAGCTTTTACGGTAAACGCGTCTTTTGTACACCCGGGAATCGGCAGCCTTTGCGTCGCCTCGGTACCTAACAGGATACTCTCGCCCAACCTGAGCTCAGTGACACCTGCGGGGATACCCCCATCCATTAGCAGGCGTATGTTGGCCGAATTACCGCCTGAAACCACGCTCAACTGAAACCCTACAGACGCTTCGATTTGGGCTTTAAGGTTCACCAGCGACTTCAAACCTTCTGTGGTAGGGATTACACCGCCGTAGCACCCCCAATTGACGCCTACGCCAATGAGTTGTACCCCGTCTACGTTTGCCATCTGTTGGGAAACACTCACCGCGTCAGAAGGCATTACCCCTTCCCGGATATCTCCCATGTCCACCATAAGGATTACCTTGTGGCGCTTGCCCATGGCCGCGGCTGCCTCACCCAGAAGACGAACGGTACTTATGTGCGAGTTAAGACTTACATCACATACTTCCACCGCTTCACGGCAGCGTGAAGGGGAAGGGGCCCTTAACAGGACGGTTTCTCCCCGGTAACCCGCTTGTCTTAAACGAAACAGGTTTTCCACTCGTGAATCGCCCAAAGCGGAAGCCCCCGCGGCTACCATGGCCAAAGCTACTGAAGGGTGGGAAAGGGTTACTTTCGCGACTCCAACGAGTCTCATGTCGCTATCTTGTAACATCTTGGCTACAACTCGAGTGTTTTGTTTTATCGAACTTATGTCCATTAACAATGCCGGATATTTCAATGGATCAACTCCAAACCTAAACTTTCCCAAAGAATGTCTTTAGCTTGGCGTGGGTACTGCCGCGCCAATACCCCGCACGGGGCCATAATATAATCCGTATCCAACAAAGCGATAGCGTTTTTCGGATAAAGCTCTCCGCCTGTTCTTCTGTCGGCCAAACGCTTTAAAATGCCCAGGCCCCCCTCAAGACGTGTCAAAGCTCCCCCGGTGCCGATAATTGTTTTGACCGCACTAAGATCTTTCCCCGTGGCCAAGGCTTGCCTGCCAGTTGGCCCGTAAACATACCGCATTTTTCCCACATGTCTGGAGAACGCTACGCTACAGGCGATTTCAGCCAAATACGATACCAACATTTTTTGCTCGGATGTTTTGGGGATGGATTCTAAATCATTTATCTCGAACTCGGGATCAAAGCCAAAATTCCGCGGCATGGCAGCCGAAGCTTCACGAAACACATTTTTAGCGTTAACAAATACCCCCAAATCCCCTTCCACAGTTCTTTTTGCGAAAGGCTCGGGGCTTTCCAAAATATGCTGAATCTCAGGGCTGCCTTTGGCCACAGAATGAACATCAGTAGTAGCGCCGCCCACGTCAATGGCGCACAAATCACCCAACAACGGCCACAGAAGCTCGCACGATTCCATGACCGCCCCGGGAGTGGGCATAATGGGCCCATTTACCATGCTGCGTATAGTGTCCATCCCGGGGGCAGTGGTTATATGCTCCTGAAACACTTTTTGAATAACTTTTCTGGCAGGTTCCACAACAAGCTGGTCTACCTTGGGAAACACGTTGTCCACAAAATAGGCGCGGATATGTTTTTTTCGAAGTATGCCGGCTACTTCGTCTTTAGCCGCTATATTACCTGCGTAAATCACCGGAGGTACGGGTCCCTTATGAGCGCCTAAGTAATCTGCCAGTATGCGGGCGTTTTCTATAGCGGTGGCCTTTTCTCCGTAATCCACTCCGCCCGCTAAGAGAATGATTTTGGGTTTCACTTGATCTATTCGCTCGATATCGCGGCTTGTAATGTCCCCCGCCGTTACAAGGCGCACAATAGCGCCTGCCCCCAGCGCTGCCTCTTTTGCGGCTCGAACCGTCATGTCGTAAACCAAGCCGTGAACTGTCATGGAAAGTCCCCCGGCGGCACTGGAAGCGGCCATCATGTTATCGCACTCTACGGCCTTCACCCCGAGGTTACGCGCAAGATCTTTTGTGGCTTCCTTGAGCCCGATGGTAACGTCATTTTGGTGAACCGTCGTAGGCGAAACGCCCTGCCCTAAAAACCGCGGCTTGTCCCCTAAGAAGAAAGCGTTGACCGCGGTTGTGGTGCTTCCGATTTCGGCTGCAAGCGCGTCAACTCTCATGGCCTGTGCCCTTTCGACGCTTGCATCTCGGTTCTTTTTTTCACCAAAAAAGACGCCACTTGTATGCCCTTCGTGCCCCTGCCGAAACCCGCATCCATACCCGCCTGCACGGCAAGATCGTTTGTTACTTGGGTTCCGCCGCCCACCAAAATGAATCTGCCCCAACAACCCATTTCCCGGCACATCATGGCCAAACGCTCCATGTTTTTTCTGTGGATGTCGGCGTGACTTATGATAGTGGATATGAGGATCGCGTCGGCGTCTACCTCAATAGCTGCGTTTATGACCTTGTCGAGAGGAACGGAAGTGCCCAGATACACCGCTTTAATGCCGAAACTTTCTATTCCTCCGTGTTTTAGATCTATGATCTCTCGCATACCCACCGAATGCTCATCCTCGCCCACTGTGGCACACACAACTTTCATGGGGTTTTTGGCAATCTCTTGGCGTATTTCCTCAGCCGACATTATTTTCGGTTTTTCAGGTATTACCAAACTGTCGCGCCCCACACCAAAAGGTATCCTGGCCTTTATTTCCACCAAGGTGCCCTCTGCCGGGTGCATAACCCCTTTGTGGATTACCTCGGGATCTTCCAAGCCCATTTTTTTGGCCAATTCCAAGGAAGCGTATTCCGCGATTTCTTCGGGTTCAGCCATAAACATGGTAAGCGTCAAATAGCCGTCCGCCGCCCACTGTACCTCGGGCTTAATCGTTTTCCCGCGCAACTCTTTTTCCACGCCGC
>CAZXSP010000018.1:0-16684 GCA_964643285.1 uncultured Eubacteriales bacterium | reverse complement strand
TGCTTCTCGGGCTTTAAAAGAGTAGACCAACGGTCGGCTGCTTTCCCGCATTTGAACCTGACCAAAGCGATCTCCAATATCTCGTCTTTTTCAGGCGAGAGTCCGGATGTCTCCAGGTCAAACGCCACGTAATCGGCCACAGGCAACTTACATTTTTTACCCAAACCGTCCAAACTTCATCTACCCCCTAAAGTGCCCATGTTTTTGGCGAGTCCAATGCTATAATGGGTTTATTCTGGAGGTGTCATCTAGTGCCAACAGCAACAGTGCTCCCAAACCGAGAACTTGTGGATTCACAAGACATGTCAAAAAGCCTGGCCGTAGTCATCGATGTTCTCCGAGCCACCTCATCGATAGTGCAAGCCTTTTCTTCGGGTTCAAAGCGCGTGATCCCTGCCATGAACCGGACAGAAGCCCTCATGTTAAAAAACAAATATCCTGACGCACTTCTGGCGGGAGAAGAAGAAGGCCTCAAAATCCCCGGGTTCAATTTGGGCAATTCGCCCAGAGAGTACGCTGCCGACGTTGTTCGAAATAAAACCATAATCACGACCACCTCTAACGGAACAAAAGCGATTTTGGGCGCGGCTTCCCGAGGCGCAGACCCTGTCTTAATATGCTCTTTCTTAAATCTTTTGGCAGTGAAAAACCATATCAACGAATCGCAGAAATGCCGCGGTAAGGATGTACATATAGTTTGTGCGGGCTCTTTAGGTGATTTTTCTCTCGAAGATTTTGCCTGTGCCGGGGCTTTGGCGCTTGAACTGGAGACCCTGGGGTATTCTTTGGACGCCGGCGCAGAAGAAGCCAAAAACCGTTTCATGCCATATGACCAAAATATACTCCAAATCTTGGAGGACTCATACCACGGGCAAAACCTTAAAACTCTCGGGTTTGAGGAAGATCTCGTTTTTTGCGCCAACTTGAGTTCGCAAACAGTGGTTCCCGTTTTAACCCAAGATGGGCTGTGGTTTCTGACCGGTAAAAATGTTTTGAACAAAGGATGATACACTTGCAATCGGTCATTCAGCCAATAGGTGTGGCTATAGCGTTTGCCGCTATTATGATTTTGTCCATAAAGAAGATGGAACTGGCAAAAGTCATGTTCATAGCCTGCATCATTATGGCGCTTACCTCGGGCCTGAACAGCAAGGAAGCCCTTGCCACTGTCCTGAGTGCTCTTACCGACAAAGCCACCATCGAGTTGGCGCTTGCGGTATTCGCTATAGGCCTTTTTTCAACCACCATGAAAGAGTTCGGTCACCTGGAAAGAACTGTTGAAGGCCTGCAAAATCTTTTGGGAAGCGCCAAAGCGGCTATAATGGCCGTACCTGCTTTATTGGGTACAATGCCGGTTTTAGGCGGCGCGGGGCTATCGGCGCCCCTTGTGGACCGTTTAGGAGACTCTATAGGCCTTTCCAAGGACACTAAGGTTTCTGTCAACATGGTTTTTCGCCACGGAATGAGTTTTTGTTTTCCGTTTGCGCCCGGTCTTCTTTTGGCTTCACAAATGACAGGTTTCGATGTTGTTACCATAATAAAACGCCTTTGGCCCATGTCTTTGCTTCTCTGGGTAACAGGATATTTTGTGCTTATTAGGCCGTCTGGTGCGGCGCAAGAGGTTGCCGCCGGGGTCACAGACGATATGGCTCAGCTTCCCCAGAAAAAAACAAGGTTTTCCGGTTTGATGGTTTTCGTGAAATACGGAAGCCCATTGTTGCTGGCCCTAATCTTGGGCCTGATTGCCAAATGGCCCCTTTGGCTGGCGCTCGTCACAGGCACGGGAGCGTCGTTCATGCTTGGAATGGTGGAGAAAAACTCTTTGCCCGCGCTCAAAACCCTTTTCAGGGGCTCAAACCCCGGTCAAGTACTGGCAATGTTTTGGATTATGACTTTTACCCGTTTTGTGAGTATCTCTCCTGTTTTTACCGACCTTGTAGCCAAACTGACGTCGAAAGGCATATCTCCCCCTATCTTGGCCGCGATCCTGCCTTTGGCGTTTGGTTTTGGCAGCGCTTCCCAAGTATCAACCATAGGGGTTCTCATGCCCATTTTGATTCCCCAATCCATAAGCAACAGTACCGCTTTGTTTATGGTTTGCTTGATCTATGCCGCAAGCTTTGTAGCTTACTTTGCTTCTCCGTTGCACCTTTGCCAAATTTTGACCTGTCAGTATTTCAGGGTAAACATCGCGCAGTTCTACAAACGAAGTTGGCCTATTTTGGCGGGGTTGGCAGTAGGCGTTTTTGTGTATTTTGCGCTTTTACTGAGGGTGTTCTAGAAGCAAGTTTTGCATTCCAAGCGCGTTTGTGGCTGCCTTGCCGGCATGGCAGTTGTTGAAAAGCACGTAGGTGTCTTCCGCTGCCTCGGACATTTTTCGTATGTTGGGCAGCCAAGATCGAAGTTCGATCTCGCTATACAGATAATCGTACCGTTCCCAAGCGTGAGTATGATCAAACCACTGCTTGGCGTTTCTGCCGTGAAATCTGATATAGGCCGGGTTAGAGGTAACCCGCATAATTCGCGGAAAAAGTGTTTTCAAATCGGGTTCGTCCACCACGCAAAAAGCGATGCCTTCGTCTTTTAAGCCCCGGAACACATCGTCTCGGGCCCATTCCCTGTTACGAAACTCTACCACCGGTGGCGCCAGGGGCATTTTCGTTTTCAAAGACAACACATAATCCAAGTTAGCCCTTGAATACCGGTACGACCAGGGGAATTGAAACAATATGCATCCCAGATTCCCCGCTTCCGAAAGGGGTTCAACGCCTGATTTAAAAGTATCCATTTCTTCAACGAGCAAATGCGCCGGGGGAATCTCGTGTGTCAAAGTTTTGTGGGCCTTTACCGTAAAACGAAACCCCGAGTGAACTTTTTCAGCCATGGCTTTCATGTTTTTAGCCACTGGCTGTCTGTAATATGTATAATCCAGTTCCACGCACGGGAATCGCCGGCAATAGTATTCGAGATACTGCTGCTGTTTCATTTCCTGCGGGTAAAACACGCCCTTCCAATCAGCGTAGCTGAAACCCGCCGTCCCCACGTATAACACACGGAACCCCCCGGTTAATCACTAGCTATCCCGATACGAACTTCTCCTGCGGCCTTATCCAACTGAAAACCTGGTTTTCCTCAAAAAACAAAGCGATCTCTTTTTCCGCTGACTCCGGCCCGTCAGACCCGTGAACCAAATTGTTGGATATATCCAAAGCTAGGTCACCGCGTATAGTGCCCGGGGAAGCCTTGGAAGGGTCAGTTGCACCCATAGCCTGCCTTGCGTTGGCGATTGCGTTAGGACCTTCCCATACCATCGCCACTATCGGTAAAGCAGTTATGTACTCTACCAGGCCCGCGAAAAACGGTTTCCCAATGTGGGCCGCATAATGCTTTTGTGCCAAGGCTTCATCCATCCAAAGCATTTTCATGCCGGAAAGCTTAAGCCCTTTCCGCTCAAACCTACTCACTATTTCCCCCACAAGCCCTCTGGCCATGCCGTCGGGTTTTATCAGGATAAGCGTTCTTTCAGTCAACGAATCATCTCTCCTTAGCCTTTTATGGCTTTCACAGTGTCGGCGTCAAGTCTTTTCACTATCTGCGTCAGAAGTGCTACGGCCGCGTCGTAATCGTCGCTGTGTATTATTCCCGAGTGACAATGGACATAGCGCGTGGGTACTGCTATGCAAATACTTGGGACGCCGTTTTTGTACACATGGATACGCCCGGCATCGGTGCCGCCTCCGGGCATGGTGTTAAATTGGAACGGTATTCCTGTATCTTTCGCGGTTTGTATCACAAAGTCCCTCAACTTGATGTGAGGAATCATGGAGCTATCGTAAAGCAAGATTGTGGGGCCTTCGCCAAGCTTTGATCTGGCCTCGTGCTCCGAAACGCCGGGAGTATCACCTGGAATGTCGGATTCGAGAGAAAACCCTATGTCGGGTTCCACCATTGACACGCTTGTAGTCGCGCCCCGCAAACCTACTTCTTCTTGAACAGTGCCAACCCCGTAAACTGTGTTAGGGTGTTCTGTTTCCTGAAGGTTTCTTATGACTTCCATAAAAATGGCGCAGCCAACCCTGTCGTCCCAGGCTTTTGCCATAAGGTATTTGGGGTTTTTCATCTGCGCAAAAGGCGACACAGGGATTATGGGATCTCCCGGGACTATCCCCATGGTCTCGGCTTCTTCCTTGGAGGAAGCCCCGATATCGATAAACATTTGGTCTTTTTCAACAGGTTTCTTGCGCTCTTCAGCCTTCAGAAGATGAGGGGGTTTGGAGCCGATGACACCCAGTATGTCTCCAAAAGCGGTCTTAATGGTTACCCTTTGGGCCAGCATAACTTGTTCCCACCAACCGCCCAAAGTTTGAAACTTTACGAACCCCTCTTTTGTTATGTAGCTTACCATCATACCGACTTCGTCCATGTGCCCAGCCAGCATGATCCTTGGGCTATCCGACGACCCCTTTTTCTTGCAGATAACGCTTCCCAAATTGTCTTTAGATATCTCAGCCAAACCGCTCATTTTGGACTGTATGAACCGCCCGACCTCGTGCTCGAAACCGGACACACCCGGAAGTTCAGTAATCTGTTTTAAGAACAGGATTTTATCGTCCACGAAAGCGCCTCCTATTTTGACAAAATCTTTAGGATACTTCTATGTTTCACCCAAAAAACCTTTTCAAATATGTTTTGCTGTGCTTCCTCCCGGTAAAAGAATAGACCCCAGGTTTCGTATCTCCCAGGGTCTATCCCTTCGGCGTCCCGTCATCATCGGTACTACCTAAAATGACTGATCACTTCCTTTACTTGTAACATACCTGCTAGCTTGCACAAACGCTTGATTGCCCGGGGAAGACACCCCTTTTGAATTCACTTGCTTGCACATCGTCGGCATTAAGATTCTTAACCACCGCATCCAATGCCACCCAAGGGTCTACCCGGTCACCGCAAGTAAAAACGTCTACGGCGGCGTAACCTAACTCCGGCCATGTGTGAATCGCCAAATGCGATTCTGAAATGACCACGACGCCACTTACCCCTTGCGGTGAAAACCTGTGAAACGCTGTTTCTCTCACTTCCGCCCCGGCGGAGAGAGCCGCACTGACGAAGATCTCCCGGATCTTCTCGAGGTCGTTTAGGGTTGAAAAATCACACCCGTACACCTCGGCCAGAACATGACGGCCCAGCCCCTGTTGCATCCTGCTCCCAGCCCCCTTTCAATTGTCAAGAAACCAAACAACGCCAAACAACACTAGATTGATTCTAGGGAACACACAAGTTGGTGTCAACAAGATATGTCAGCACCCGAAAACCGCCATTTCCCCGGACGGAGCCGCAGAAACATCACAAAGCATGCCTTCCTCTCGAAGCCTTGCCGTGACCGCGTCTACGGCCATTTCAGGGGTGTTGCAATCGAGGCTCAAATGAGCCAGCACCACTTGACGAGTGTTACGACTTACAAGGCAACCCAAACACTCCGATGCCTGGTCGTTAGATAAGTGTCCAAGCTTCCCGAGAACGCGGCGTATAAGGTATATGGGGCGTCCCGAATTTTTCTCCATCTCGGTGTCATGGTTTGATTCAAAAACTAAATGGGTAGAATCTTCAATCCCGGCTTTGAGGCTATCGGGTACGTAACCCAGATCTGTAACAAATGCCGCTTTCCCGCCTTCTGATTGCACCGTGAAAGCCAAGGGTTCGGCGGCGTCATGGGGTTTTCCCAATGCCTGAACCGTAAGCCCGTCTACATCGACAAACTCTCCTGACTGGATAACTTTCACCAAGGAAGCGTCTAGATGGCTACCCACATTATTCATATACCAACCCCAAAACCCCGGGGATGAGTAAACGGGTATCTGAAACTTTTGCGCCACGGGAGTAACCAACGACATAGCGCAAACATGGTCCGCATGTTCGTGAGTGATAAAAAGACTGCTAATATCCTCCGGCTTCATTCCCAATTCGTCCAGACATTTTACGAGCCGCCTTATAGAAATTCCACAGTCTATCAAAACAGGCCGTGTGTCGTCGGACCAGGCCAAGTACGCGTTACCCTTGGTGCTCGAACTAGACAATGACGCTATATACACTAATCGATCAATCCTAAACTTTTTTTCTGTAGAGCCAGCTTCCGCACAAAACCTTATTCTCCGCCTTGCTCTAAGGTTCCTTTGATAGGTTAAGTTGTTACACGTTGAACCGGATATTCAAGATATCTCCGTCTTTCACTGTGTAATCCTTGCCTTCCAGCCGAAGCTGACCTTTTTCTTTACACGCTTTAAGGGAACCGGCTTCTCTCAGCTCACTGTAAGAGACGACTTCGGCCCTGATAAAACCTTTTTCAAGGTCAGTATGTATCTTCCCCGCAGCCGTTTTTGCATTGCTTCCTTCTGCCACAGTCCATGCCCTTACTTCGTCGTCGCCCACTGTGAAAAATGATATAAGCCCCAACCCTTGGTATGAAGCTCTGGCTATCCGCGAAACGCCTGTTTCCGAAAGGCCGTATACCTCCAGAAAGGCTAGTCGTTCTTTCTCAGGCAGAACGGCTATTTCGGTTTCGACTTCCCCCGAAAACACAACAACGGGATACCCGCCTTGCTCTGATTTGGCCTGTATATAGGCTTTACCGGGGTAATCGCCCTGCGCCAATACGTCTTCCAAAACGTTTACCGCAAGAATCACGGGTTTCATTGTAAAAAAGGCGAAATTCGACAAGAACGCTTCCTCGTGTTGTAAAAAGTCGATATTTCGCAAAGGAACGCTATCATCAAGAGAGCGTTTGCATTTGTCCAGAAACTCCATTTCCCCCGCGGCAAGCGGTTTAGCCCTATTTGAAGTCAATCGTTCCAAACGGCTTTCGACGGACGACAAATCAGCCACGAAAAATTCGGTTTCCACATCATCTATAAACGCGGTTTCCTCGGCGCCATCGCCTGAAGCCAAAAAATCGCCAACCACAATGATAAGAGCGTCAAGATTTCGCACGCTGTTTAAAAACTCTTGGCCTTTATAGGGCTGCAAATCGGATAGATCGATGCGGGCGTATGTAGTTTTTTTGGGCTTGAACAAATCTGATAACCAATCGACCCTGGCATCCGGAACTTCCATAACCCCGACTGAAGACGATGCGCTTCGTGCTGATTGGTCCTTATTCGCTTGTGTTAAAAGCCGAAATAACGTTGTCTTACCGGTCTGTGGCTTTCCTACTAGACCGATCTTCATGACCGAAACCTCCGAATACGATATAGAGCGGTCAGGACAAACCTGACCGCCCACTTATTCTAACCTTCTTACGATGAACCGTTCAAGAAAGGTCAAGGCTTTGTACTGCCCGTTCTATTCTTTCCATTCCTTCCTTAAGAAGCGCCATTGGGCAACCTATGTTAAGGCGCATGAAGCCTTCTCCGGATACGCCAAAAGTTTTGCCATCGTTTAGCCCTACTTTGGCCTCCTCACGGAGAAACCTTGTGAGCTCTTGGTGGGTCAAACCTAAACCCCGACAGTCGAGCCAAATGAGGTATGTCCCTTCAGATTTCACGGGCTTTAACGCAGGTAGCTTTTCCCTGCAAAAGTCCACCACATAATCTCTGTTTTTCTCTAGGTACACCAACAACTGGTCCAGCCACTCATCTCCATGCCTGAAAGCCACTTCTGTGGCGAGCAAACCGAATAGACCGGGACTTCCCATGATGCCTGCCCGCGCTTGATCCCATTTGGCCCGAACAGTCTCATCGGGAATGATGGTAAAAGATGCGTGAAGCCCGGCCAAGTTGAACGTTTTGCTGGTGGCCATACATGTTATAGAGTTTTTGGCGAACTCGGGTGAAATCGAAGCAAAAGGTATGTGTTTGTGGCCACTGTAAACAATGTCGCAATGAATCTCATCGGAAATCACCACTGCGCCTGCAGAAAGCGCTATATCGCCCATTCTTTTGAGCTCGTCAGCCGTCCACACCCTGCCCACGGGGTTGTGCGGATTACAAAGGATAAACGTTTTCGCTCCCGAGTCTTCAAATTTTTCAGCGAAATCGTCAAAGTCGACCTCGTATTGGGAACCATTCCATTTGAGGGCATTTATGGCCGCCACGCTATTTTGGTTTGATACCGACGAGTAAAAAGGCGGATAAGCGGGGCTTTGGATTACCACTTTCCCATTTGGGCCGGCGAATGCCTTCACTCCCGTATTTACGGCGGGCACAACACCCGGGTTAATCATTATCCAAGATGGATCTATCTCCCACCCGAATCTTCTTTTCACCCGCTGTACTATGGCATCAAAGAACCCTTTAGGCGTCCCGGTATATCCGTAGATTGGATGAGTTGCCCGTTTTTGGAGGGCTTCTACAACAGGCGGGGGCACAGGAAAGTCCATATCCGCAACCCACATCGGCAAAACATCTTCTGAACCAAACAAAGTTTTAACGCTATCCCATTTTGAACTGCCGCTTCCGCGGCGTTCGGTGACCGAGTCAAAATCGTATTTCACAGTCTAAACCCTCCATTGTCCGACCCTATTTGCCTTCTTTTTTCATAGAACTATATTTCGGCGAAACATGAGTTCTCCCCTGCACCTACCTGGCACATGTTTGCGCTCTGCCGCCATCTATAGAGTGGGATGCCCCGGTGATAAAGCCTGCTTTGGGCGACGCCAGGAAGAAAATGAGTTCAGCCACTTCGTCGGGTGTACCAACACGGCCAATCGGATGGGTGGATTTGCTGTGATCCAAAAAGGTTTCGTAAGCATCCGAGCCCATTCCGCTTCTTTTGTGCAGTTCTGTAATAATCACACCGGGATTCACATTATTTACCCTGACGCCTTCTGGCGCCACTTCCAAAGCCACGCAACGGGTCATCTGCTCGAGTGCCGCTTTGCTGGCACAGTATGCCAGAATTCCGGGAAATGCCCGTATTCCAGTGACGCTTGAAAGGTTGACGACGTTCCCTCTTTGGGCAATTAAGTGTGGCATGCACAATTGCATGAGATAAAAAGGGCCCCTTACGTTAAGGTTCATCATGTAATCCCAGTCTGCCAAACGAGTGTCCTGTACGGTGCCGTTAGCGATAATTCCCGCGGCGTTTACAAGCACGTCGATGCGTCCAAAGCTGGCTACTGTTTCGTCCACCAAGCGTTTTATGTCTTTTTCATCCGTCATATCCGCCGCAACTGTTTTCGCGTTTCCGCCGGCAGACTTGATGCTTGCCGCCACTTCTTCCAGCTTGCTTTGGTTTCTGCCCGACAAAACTACGTTCATGCCGTTAGCGGCGAATTTCACGGCAGTCGCCATGCCGATACCGCTTGTGGCCCCTGTGACTATTGCCACCTTGCCCTTCATCTCGCTCATCTCAGAACCTCCAGACAATCTGCTAATTTTTCGAAATCGGCCATGGTGTTGTAGGCCTGTCCCGATATTCTCACTAGCCTGCGCCCGGCAGACGGCCAAGGAATAACGGGTACTTCCACTCCAAATCTGTGGTAAAGGCTGTCTTGAATAGGATCGAACCATCTATCCGCGGGCGCCGACTTCGTTTCCAATGGCAGAATCGGAAGAGATGCCATGGAACCTATCATCTCCTCGGGAACATCCCAAGTTATCCCCGCTTTCTTCGCGAGCGTTTTGCCGGCTTCCATGATCATAGAATGGTTCTTCGCCATCAACTCGGAAATTCCGCCGTTATATAAAGATCCAAGAAACTGTATAGCTTTTTCCGCCATTATGAATGGGGTGTAATCATCCGTCCCGGTCCAGTCAAATTCTTGCAGGAATATGCTTTTGTGTGTCCTTCTGGAGTTGGCGCCATGGCTTATGGTAACCGGGCGAATTTCCTGCCGTAAGTCTTCCCTTACATACAAGAAAGCCGAACCTTTGGGACAACACAGCCACTTGTGGCAATTCCCGGTATAGTAATGAGCCCCAATGGAGTCAAGTTGTAGGGGAATCATGCCCGGCGCGTGGGCCCCGTCCACCAGTACCCTTACCTTGCTCCCCTTCAACTGGTCTACGATATCCTTAATGGGAAAAATGAGGGCTGTGGGGCTTGTGATATGATCGATCAGGAGCAGACGAGTGTTTTTGGACACCGCCCCAAGAACGATATCCCTAACTTTATCGGGTGTAATATCTTTAAAAGGAACTTGAACCACGCGAGCTTTTGCTCCGTACCTTTCAGCCACAAAATTCACCGCGTTTTGACAGGCGTTGTATGTATGATCTGTAGTGAGAATCTCGTCCCCTTTGTCGAAGTGCAGTGATCTGAGAACCGCGTTTACGCCCGTAGTGGCGTTTGGAACAAACGCCAACCCCGCCGGATCGGCTGCCAAAAACTTTGACAACGCTTTTCTGGAAGAATCGAGCATACAATCGAGTTCCCGCTGGAAAAAGCGAACCGGTTGCCTGTCAATATGTAACTGCAATTTGTATTGTTCAAGCAAAATCTGTATCGGCGCCGCCCCAAAAGAGCCATGGTTCAAAAAAGTGAAACCTGAATCCAGCTGCCACAGCGTTTTTAAATCCGATACCGTGTCGCAAAGAGCCATAAGCGGCCTCCCCTCTCACGGAGGTTTGTACGTTCCTTGAGGATAATTCGTCTGACGGGCGCGGCTACCCTGCCATACCCAAAAAATACAGGGCTAAAAGGAAATCATACCTGTACGATGATATATTCAAATGCTTTGACGCGGGCTCAGTACTTTGATAGACTCTAGAAAATATACAGCGCAAATCAAAGATGGGGACCAGTAGTTCGGGAAACACAGCCAAGAGAGCCGGAGATGGTGCGAATCCGGCCTGATGCCCCAAACGAATAACCCCCCGGAGTTCCACCCGAAAGTCGCGCTTTTGTAAATCGGCAAGTAGACGTGGACGGAGCTGCACCGTTACAGGCAGGTGGGCATCGAGAACATGTATACGTGTCTCCGCGCCCCACTATTGAGACGACTGCGTAACGGGAACTGTTTGTAGTCAAACTAGGGTGGCAACGCGAATTACCCCTCGCCCCTAAAGGGCAGGGGCATTTTGTTTTTGGGAGGGTTTTAAAAATGACAACCGACTATCTTTCCTATCTTCAGTCAAGCACCGCCCAAGCTATTTTCAGGCTGAGTCAAGAAGTCATGACTTTGCTCAGAGAACACCTCAATAACCAGGGTTTTGTCGAATTCCTCCCCCCTATTATCTCGACTATCACCGACCCGGGCCTGGCAGGCGCCGAGCGTGTCTCCGTATCGCTTTACGACCAAAAAGCATATCTGACAAGTTCCATGGTGTTCCACAAACAAATCCTGGCCAGCGCTTTCCAGAAGATTTACTGCTTTTCGCCCAACGTTCGTTTAGAGCCTTGCACTCGTGCGGGTGAAGACGATGGCCGCCACCTTGTGGAGTTTTGCCAGTTGGATTTGGAGGAAGCTCTATGCACAATTGAGGATAGCATGGCTTTGGCCGAAGGAATGCTTGTAAACCTGCACGAAAGGCTTATGGGCAGTTGCGGATCTCTGTTGTCGTTCTTCAAACACCCGTTGACGGTTCCCAAAACACCTTTTGCCAAATTCAGCTACGACCAGCTGTTCCAAAAAGCTCAACAACTTGGTCACTCTGTTTTTTACGGTGATGATTTGCCGGAATCTGTTGAACGGGCAGTATCCCAAGAAGTTGGCGATTTCTTTTGGATTACCGATTACCCGGGGACATCCAGGGGCTTTTACTACAGGAGTCAGGCAGGCACTGATAAAGTGCGCAGCATGGACCTTATTTACCCCAAAGGTTTCGGAGAAGCTATATCCGGCGGCGAGCGCGAGTACGAAGTTGCCGCCATAAAGCAAAAGATAAAGCAAAGGGGTTTGCAGCAAGCAGATTTCGAGGATTTTCTGAAAATGGCAGGCCCTAACCTGAAACCCTCCAGCGGATTTGGAATAGGGGTAGAGCGCTTGATACGCTACCTATCCGGCGTTAGGAATATAGGTCTGGTAAGGGCGTTTCCCAAAATGCCCGGTCAAGTTGTTATGTAGAGCTCAAGAACCCCAGTATGCTGTTGCCGATATAGTATTTTTCGCGCTCTTGGATGTCCTTAGAGAAGTGCTCAAACTTGTCCAACAACGGATCTTCCTTCAACAGGAGGGATATGCCCGTTTCCAAAGGATTCTCTTTACCCGTTAAAGGCGACAAAACACTTTTCCAAAGGGACAACTGCCCTTGGGCTGCTTTTATAGCTTTTCCGGGATGGGAACAAAAGCCATAATGACCGTAACACGCGTAATCGGCGTTCGCGTCAAGCAACCTGTTGGTGGATTCCATGGTCATGTCGTAGAAAAACTTGGGCGGCGTAGCAGGCCTCAAGTAGAACCCCGCAGGTTCATGACCGTTTTCCGTGGAACCGTCAAAATACTCTCGCGAATAGCAAATACCGGTAGCTTCCCCAACAAACAAAACCCGCTTACCCGAAAAAGAGAGTACATACGATTGATGGTGGGAAGCGTGGCCGGGAGATTCGATAACCGATAAATGAGGAATTTCTAACGCCGCGTCCGTTGACATTATGCTATCGGGCTCCACAGGCAAGATTTCGCCGTACACTTCAGCCAGTTCGCCAAGGGTATGCACGCTCCCCTTCCATAGCTTGGAAGGGTCCGCCAAATGCGGTTGTCCTTTATGGTGCGAAACAACTTTGGCACTAGGGTAGGCATCCAAGACCTGATGAAGACCGCCGGCGTGGTCTATATGAACGTGTGTCAACAAAACAAAATCTATCGATTCTATTCCAATACGCTTCAAACACGAAATCAGAGCTTCAGAGGTGGCTTTGGGGCCCGGGTCTACCAAGAAAACCCCTCCCCCATGGTGCACCAATAACCACGGTGTAAGAAAATCACCGTAGCCGGGGATAAGGGCCGGCAGGGTTATCCTATAAAGAGAGAATGTGTTGTTATGCAACACCCTCGAAACCTCAGCGTCATTTGAACCGGCGTAATTTTTCATTTCTTGATCGCCCCGCTTTCCAACAATAGGTCATGGCCTTGTTCAACATGTGCCGGGCCGCGACTTTCACTGTCTTCTGGAATGTCACCCAAGATCTCCTCTATCAGATCTTCGATGGTCACTATTCCTACATGCCGTCCCCTCTGAACCACGGCCGCCATGTGGACCTTGCTTTTGCGCATTTTGGCAAGCAGATCAAGGACGTTTTGGCCGATATCCACTGTAAATACATTACGCATCATGCCCTCGGCTGTGCGCGCGCCAAAAATATGCGGGCCGGGCGTCTGCAGCACTTGCTTTAGCACGTCTTTCATGTAAATGATACCGGTAATGCTTCGGGTTTTCTCATCCAACACAGGGACCCTGCTCAGACGGCGCTCTTTAAAAATGCCGAGAATCCTTTCCGCGGAAGTATCAGGGCCAACTGAAACAACGCTATCAAGGGGCACCATTATCTCCCCAAGACGAGTGTCGGACGAATCCAACACGCCGTAGATGACGTCCGTGTCCTCTTTACAAACATCACTGCTGTCGCCCGCCAGATCGGCGGCCACTCTGACCATTTCATCTGAAACTGTAGATTTGCCTGCCGCTTTGGGCATGATCTTCACCAAAGACATAGGCACCGTCTGAAACAGCCAGGCTAGGGGCTTGAGCCGTCCTAAAACCCACTGCAACGGCACTGCGCACGCCAAAGCGGTTTCAGTGGGCTTTGCGGCAGCATAAATCTTGGGGGCAAGCTCCGAGAACAAAAACACCAAAACGGTTATGAGAAGCGGAATGAATCCCAGAACAAAAGCGCCCTTTAGGCCCAAAACATGGGACAAGGAAAGCCCCATGACAGAAGCCAACACGGTAAATACGTTTGTGCCCACCGAAATGGTCGAAATAGTTAGCTCCTTGGATTCGGAGAGGGATTTCAGAATTTTGGCTTGTGAATTGCCTGAAGAAGCAAGCCCGACAATGGCCCACATGTCCATGCCCAGAAAAGCAGTCTCCGAACCCGAGAAAAACCCTATAAACATTAGCGAAACGAGAAAAACCGACAAGCGAATGATTACTGCCAGCGGTAAGTCAACGTCCATTTTAGCTCTTATGCCTTCCTTTCAAAGTCTGAACCAGTATCTTTTGAACTTTCGGGCCTTTTACGTCTTTCACAGTCAAACAAACGCCGGCTGTTTCAAGCTGTACTACATCACCTTTTTCGGGCATCTTATCAAGACTTTTCATAATCACTCCGGCTAAGGAATCGCATTCATCCACATCGATCGCGACCCCCGTAAGATCTTCAAGGTCTGAAAGGCTTATTCGGCCCGGGGCTTCCCACCCGCCCGCAACCGGTAAGACCCCGCTCTCGCTTAGGTCGTATTCATCCTGTATATCCCCGACAATTTCTTCAATCAGGTCTTCTAGGGTAACCAAACCCGAAACCCCGTCAAACTCATCCACCACGATGCTCATGTGTATACCCCTGGATTTCATTTCGTGAAGAAGGGTTCCGACTTTCTTGGTTTCGGGGACAAAATAAGGTTGCGTTGCGAACTGTTTCAAAGGTAATTGGAACGACTCCTGAGTCCCTACAAGCTCCACCAGGTCCTTGATGTTCACAATTCCCGTAATATTGTCCCTGGTATCTTGAAAAACGGGAATCCTGGAAAAACCATAGCGAAGCATGATTTCAAGGCCTTCGGCCACTTTTCCGTCTTCTTGGACACACACCATGTTGGGCCTGGGTACCATCACATCGATTGCCTCCAGCCCCCGGCTGTCTATAACCCCATAAATCATCTGCTTTTCGTCGTTTCGTATGGCGCCTGAGGTTTCTCCGAAATCTACGGCGGCCAAAAGCCTGGCTTCGCTGAAATCTTGAGGTTTAGCCGGCACTTTGGGAAAAAAAGCCGAAACCGAGGATTCAAACTTGCCGAGAACAGCGGAAAACGGTTTAATCACGGCGTTTACCGCGTTCAGCCAAGGGGACATAAACATAAGAAAACTCTCGGGGTTAGCGGTGCCGACGAATTTCGGCGTTATCTCGCCGAACAGCAGCAAAAGCACTGTTCCTGCCAAGGTTGCGATGAGATCCGCTAAACCCCCGGAGATTCTAAAAAGCGATACAACTATTCTTGAAATGGTGAAAGCGAATGTGATGTTAACCAAGGTATTTCCCAAAAGCAAACCGGACAAAACCAAATATGGGTCTTGCTTTAGGGCTAAAACCTTTGAAAGCCGCTTGTCACCGGCAAACGCACTTTTCAATTTTATCTGGTCAGACGAGAACAAAACACTTTCTGAACCGGAAAAAATCGCCGACAACGCAAGACAGAACACTGCTAAAAAGTACGTACTACCGCCGGGGTCGTCCACTCACCATCACCTTCCGAGATATTCTTATGCCTATTATATCAAATATCCGACATTTTTGTTGTGCTTACGTCCCAAGCATACTTGGAAAACCTGTCAAAATGCGTTGTTGATCACGGGCATCCATTCCCAGAAAATCCTCAAGGCTTTGAAGGCTAACATGAGGCAGGCCAAAAATAAGCTCGGTGAAATCTTTCTTGCTGTATTTGTATTTGGCCTCAAAATCCATAAGAGCCTTAAGCCCATAATAATAAGTATTGAAATAGCCCACCTGGAATTCTTGCGCCCTCACTTGCCCTCTGGCGGTATTTCTGTCAAATGCCATTTCCTCAACGTAAAGATCTACGACCTGGTCGATGGTTTTTCCGAAATAGCGCAGATAAAGATCGGCTTTGATTCTTGTGGCCGTATGATGTCTTCTGTAAGCCACAAACAAAGGATAAAAAGGATCCTCGGGGAAAATCGGCTCCATAAGCCGTTCCGTCCGCAAGCAGGCGCCTTCCAAAAGCGGTACCGACCGGGCTCCCATTTTAACCGTTTCAGGGAGCGGGTCCAAAGTCGCCCTCACCCACTGCACATGGTGTCCGGGATAACACTCATGAACCGCGTTTACTTTGATCCAACCGTCGGTTATGGCTTTGTAATTTCCGTCGTTTAGAAATACCTCGCCTAAAAGGGGCCGCCGTTTGGGACAGCCTCCGCCGTACCCGCCCCAGGGATATGAATCTCTGTACTGGGTCGGGGTAGGCACGACCCTACAATATTCTTCCGGAAGCCTTACAAGCTCCCTAGCGGCTTTTTGTGCCCTAACCAAGTAACCGCGCATTCTCTCGAACATTTCGTCGGGGCTTTCGGCGGGACCCGCGAACCTGTTCAAAACCTCTACCACGCCCGCCATATCTTTTGGATGAGGGGTGGCGCCTAAATTGATCTGTGACGCGATTTGAAAAACATCTTCTCTGGTGCTGTCAACCTCATCATCGTACCAACTAAGAAGCTCATCCAGTTCGATTCCAAGCTCATCTTTTAGAAGGGTGCGGTATACATCTTCGTCCAATTTGCCTTGAGGAGCCTCACCCGATGGGGCGCCTGACGACGCATTGGCCACGGCCTCCCGGGCTCTTTCGGCCCACACCGCGCTTTTAGCTGCCACTTCACTCAGAGTATTCTCGATCTCGTTCAAAGCTGACTGGGGTAACCCTTTGTACTGCTCCCGTACCAACGCTTTTGCCTGGACGGCAAATTTGCCCAACATTTTGCAGTCATCGCCCAAGGCTGCAATGTGTCCCGGTTCAGTATGAGGAAGCAATGATTCTATCCCACTCCACAGCGCATCGGCTTGAGCGAACCTTTCCATA
>CAZXSP010000017.1:0-17004 GCA_964643285.1 uncultured Eubacteriales bacterium | reverse complement strand
AGCTTTTTCATGACCACCACATGCCCAAGATGAAGGTCAGGGGCCGTGGGATCTACGCCCAATTTCACTTTGAGCGGAGTGTTCGTAGTAAGAGAACGCGCTATTTTATCCTCAAGCTCGGAAATCGTTACGAGAGATTCAGAACGGTCTTTTATGATCTCAACTTGCTCGTCCACTTCACGCCCAAGCCCGGGGTCTTTTCTCCAATCACAGTCCACCAGACTTCCCTCCATCCCTTTTCGGGTGATTATACCCTAAAATGTTATAATAACGGGACCGTACAAGTCACGTTTTGCGTCATAATGTGTATAAGCTGGCTACTTAAAGACGCTGGGGGTATAAAGGCAATGTCAAGCAAAAAAGTATCCGGCAAGAAGAAAGTATTTTACATTGTTTTGGGCGTATTCTTGGCCGCGGGCCTTGTGGGCACCGGGCTTGTTGCATCATTTGTGGTGTCAGCCGTGCGGGACTTACCCGCGCTGAGTAACCTTGAGCCCAAACCGGACGAAGTCTCCTACCTTTACGACAAAGACGGTAAAGTGTGGACCGAACTCCATTCTGCCGAATATCGAGTTCCCGTGAAACTCCAAGAGCTTCCTGATTATTTCAAAAAAGCAGTTCTTGCCGCGGAAGACCACCGTTTTTACACCCATTACGGCGTCGATTTGCGTGCCATTCTCAGGGCCTTTTTCTCCAATCTGACTGATCGAAGCGGAGGCATGCAAGGCGGAAGCACTCTCACGCAGCAACTGGCAAAGAAGGCTTTTCTTACTGATTCCCGTACCTTGGACAGAAAGGTTCAAGACGCGGTGCTCGCGTTGGTTTTGGAACGGCAATACACCAAAGATGAGATTTTCGAGATGTACTTGAATCAAGTGCCTTTTGGCAGGGGGGCCTACGGGCCCGAGGCCGCAGCAAGGGTATTCTTTGGTAAGTCTATAAAAGATGTCACTTTGGAGGAATCAGCCATGCTGGCGGGGCTTTTGAAAGGTCCCGCTATATTTGACCCTTCAGACAACCCAAACGATGCTCTTGCCAGAAGAAACACTGTTTTGGAACAGATGGCTGTTTACGGGTACGTCACTAACGATGAAGCAGAGCTCGCAAAAAGCAAACCCATTGAAGCGGTTACGGCGAAACCCAGTGTCGTGTCCACCGGCGGGTATTTTCTCGATTATGTGCTAAAGCAGCTGCTTTCCAGGTACCCGGCCGACTTGGTATACAGCGGAGGGCTTCATGTTTATACCACGTATAGCCCCCAAGCCCAAGAAGCCGCCGAGCTTGCTGTTTCTAAAGTTTTGGACAAGGATTTCCCCTACGAAGGAAGCGACAGCATGCAAGCCGCTGCCATAGTTATGGATTCAAAAACGGGACATCTTCTGGCAATCGTAGGCGGCAGGCAACACGAAAGCATGTTGGGCTGGAACCGCGCCATAGATGCCAAAAGACAGCCGGGCTCTTCTTTCAAGCCTATCGCCGTATATGTCCCGGCAATAGAGGCCGGAATGGGGCCCGGAACAGTCGTTGACGACTCCCCCATTACCTGGGTTGATCCCGCCACAAAAGAAGAATTCTCGCCCAGAAACTATTCCGGAGAGTTTCAGGGACCAATGACTTTGAGGCAAGCTGTAAGGGAGTCCATAAACGTTGTAGCTTCAAAAGTACAAGATATGATAGGCATCGATCAAAGTGTAGAAATGGCTCAGCGAATGGGCATCACGAGTCTTATTACCCAACCCACATCCAGCGGCCGGTGGGACCGCACAAGATCCATAGCTTTGGGCGGGCTAACAAACGGTGTATCGCTTATGGACATGGCGGTAGCGTACAGCTCGCTTTCTAACAGGGGCATAAAGGTGGAACCCTTAAGCATCTTGAGGGTGGAAGACAAGAATGGAAGCGTGTTGGAAGAACATCAAAGCAAACGAACACTCATAATGTCCGAAGAAACCGCCTACCTCATGACCAATCTTTTACAGGGGGTTGTGACCGAAAGGGGCGGCACCGGCACTGCTGCGTACATCGGAAGGCCGTGTGCCGGTAAAACGGGTACCACCAGCGACTGGAAAGACGCGTGGTTTTGCGGATACACGCCCGGTGCCGTGGGAATTGTCTGGATGGGCTTTGACCAAGAAAAGACCATGGCGCAGTGGAGAATCACCGGCGGCGGTTACCCTGCCACTATTTGGCGAGAAATGATGAAAGTTGTCTTGGAGCAAACGGCCCCCGAATCATTTTCCGTGCCCGCAAGCATCGTGACATCACCCATATGCAAGCAATCGGGCTTGCTGCCGGGGCCGCTTTGTCCCGAAGAGGACATTATTGAAGAAATGTTTGTTAAGGAGAGAGTTCCAAATTCGTCTTGTACCTATCACGTTTTGGAAGACAGCGAATTTGAGTGGGAACCGAAATTTCCTTGGGATGACGAAGAAGAGGCGGCAGACTGGGATTATTGAAAAACCACAACAGTAACGCCGGAGCCGCCTTCCGGAATTTCGCCTAACCTGTATTCCGCCACGAGCCTGTGGTTTTCTAAGTATCGGCTAACGCCGCGCCGGAGCGCCCCGGTTCCTTTTCCGTGGATTAACCTGACCCTGGAAAGCCCGGCTAAAATGGCATCGTCAAAGTATTTGTCCAAAACCACGAACGCCTCGTCGGATGTCATGCCCCTAAGATCGATTTCCGGTGACACGCTTTGGGCCTTTTCCATGGCAATCGTAGCTGCGGCTTTCGGCCTCTTTTCCTTGGGTTCACCTTTCCCGTCTACAGCGCGCCTGAGATCTTCGATAGGGGACCTAAAAGTTAAGGCACCGATTTTAACCAAAACTGTGCCATCCGGTTCCGGAGGTTCCAAAATTACGGCTGTATCACGAAATCCCGCAACGGACACGTTAACCCCCGAGACTGCTTCCTCGGGCGCCAAGGGCTCACCCACGTGTACCGGAACGTCAGCGTCGAACTCTTCTGAAGCCTTCTTGAACTCCTGCCTCATAGTTTCAGCAATAGCGTCAAGCCGCCGGCCCTGTGGCTTTTCCATGTCCCGAAATTCTTTTACAGCCTTTTCAAAATCGACCCTGGCCCGGCTTACAATGTCCGCCGCTTCCCTTTTAGCCGCGCTTAGAATATCTTTTTTCTGATTCTCTTGGGTTTTTATGCGTCCCTCGTACTGTAACCGCAGCCCTTCAGCCTCTTGTCTTTGAACCGTGGCCAGAGCCGCTTCTTCCCTAGCCTTTTGGTTTTGTATCTCGAGTTCGGCGATGACATCCTCCAACCGGGAAATCTCCAGGTCCATGTTTTTCTTGGCTTCCTCTAACAGAGCCTGATCCAGACCAAGCCTTTTGGCCACCAAGAAAGCATTTGACCTTCCCGGCCGGCCTGTAACTAAACGGTAGGTGGGTTTTAGTTCCACAGGATCCCATTCAACCGAGGCGTTTTCCATTCCGTCAGACGACAAAGCCTCTATTTTCAGTTCGGTGAAATGGCTTGTGATAACCGATAGGGCGCCCGATGAATTGAGGTTTCTCAATATCGCCAAGGCAAGGGCAGCGCCTTCTTTGGGATCTGTACCGGCACCGAGTTCGTCTACCAAAACCAAGCATCCCGGTTTGGCGTTCTCCAGTATGTGCTTAACATTGGATATGTGGGCCGAAAAAGTGCTGAGGCTTTCTTCGATAGACTGCTCATCGCCAATGTCCAAGAGAACGTCCGTAATGTCGCCAATCACCGTATCGTCACGACACGGGCAAGGCATGCCCGACAAAGCCATGGCTGTCAAAAGCCCGCAGGTTTTTAAAGCCACAGTTTTACCGCCCATATTGGGGCCTGTTATCACTACCGTCCTTACCCCGTCTTGGGACAATTCAATACTCATGGGGACAGGCGTACCTTTGAGCAAAGGGTGCCAGGCCTCCGAAAGCTTTAACACGGGCTTATCTGCAATGATGGGAAAGCATCCCCTCCATTTCACCGCCAGCCGCGCTTTCGCCAGTCCAAGGTCAAAATCCATAAGGGCGCCAACCCCCAAAACGATGGTTTCAGAAACATCCCCAACCATAGCCGAAACCTCGTACAAAATACGGTCGATTTCGTCTCGCTCCTGAAGTTCCAATCGCCTGAGATGGTTACCCATTTCCAGTAACTCCACGGGCTCCAGATATACTGTTTGGCCCGAAGACGACTGATCGTGGATCAATCCCTGAATCTTGTTGGCAAACTCCTGTTTTACTGGCAGCACAAGCCTGTTATTGCGAACGCTCACGATAGCTTCTTGGAGATACTGCGACACGCTTTTTATGCGGGTAAGCTCTTCCGCACGCTTTCTCAGCCTGCCTTGGTATTCTTTTAGAGATCGGCGAATGGCCTGAAGTTTCGGACTGGCTGAATCCCGAATCTGGCCATTTTCATCTACAGTCGCGTATAACCTTGACCTAAGCTCTGCCAATATGGGAACACGGCTTCTAAGATTATGAAGCGCGTAGTTTTTCCGGTCCACTTTCTCCAACCATCTATTGAGGCTTTCCAAAGCTAAAAGAACGTTAAGCACTTGAGTTAGATCTTCAGCGGTTAAAGACACACCTTGAGACGCTAATCGTGCCTTGGGCCGGATATCTTGGGCCCCATAAAGGCTGGGCGCGGCGGTACCGGCTAAAACGCTCATAATCTCCCTGCCCAGGGTCTGCGCGTCCCTGGCGTCCCCGGAAGATTGCGGCATTAGAGATAAGGCCACGTATTTCCCCAAAGAAGTGCTGGCTTCAGCGGCAAGCATGTCCAGCATTTTCCCAAATTCCAAAAGCTCCAAAGGTTTATTTGCCATATCGTCCCGTAAGAATCTCCTTAATCTCTGAAACTGTTTCGTCCCTAAGACCTTCCTTGTACTTTCGTCTTAAGTCCGACCTTGCCTTATACATTCCGCGTTTTCTCGCTTCCGGTGATAAGGCGGATAAAGCTTGCCGCGCCTTTTCCATAAAATCGTGGGCCCCTTTGGGCCGTTCGACAAATGTCCCGATTTCTTCGTTCTTTTCGTCAAAGAATACGAAAACCGGTATCACTCTCACGCCATCGGTCAGGTATTGGTCCATTATATCCAGGTTCTGATCCCTGGGAAATATGAATACTTGCATGAAACTGTAAAGGGACTCGAGCTTACACAGTATTGGAAGATTCTCCACGCAGTCACCGCACCACGATTCTGATAACGCCAACACCTTGACTGCGGCTTTTGGCAGTCTTGCGGCAAGAGCGGAAAAATAACGATGGTGTTCCTCTTTTATTTGGAAATCATCAAAATTGTGCCGGATGGTGGGCACGTTCATATCAGCGTTTTTTAAATATGTTTCAAAATCCAAAGCCCTGGAAACCCACTCGGGCCGCAAACCAAAAGCCCCCTTCCATAGCAACTCATAACAGATTTCGCTTTGGGGCGGAATAAATCCTTTTGGGCAGCGAGTTTACTACATCACGAAACTTGTCCATGCGTCTTTGGCGGAGCTGCCCTCGCACTGTGTCAATTCTGGAAACCGTTACAGCGTTCATGTCTTTGGCCGTTATCGGCTGGGCTTCCTGCTTTTTGACGATGGAAAGCTGACCCGTGGGCTCCATAACCGCCAAAGCTAGATCCTCCACTTTGTCGGCGCCTGCTTGCCGAAGGATTATGTGCAAGTCGGCTTCGGAGATTCTTTCTTTTTTGAGGTTTTCCTGCATCACAACTCCGTTTACTACCACAGGCGTGGACATACCTTGGGTAACCTTCTCGGCAGCCCGCCAGTGCATGTTGATTACGCTTAGAATGTATTGCAGCGCGGCCATTACCACTATAGGCGTTATGCCATGCACCAGGTCGATATCTTCCTCCTCTAAGGGAAGAGCGGCGGCAGAACCCATGATGATTATGACCACAAGGTCAAAAGGCGCCAACTGGCCTATAGACCTTTTCCCGGTGATCCTTACTGCCACTAGGGTTATGAAGAACATGAGGACCGACCTAAACACTACTCCGCCCACATCTTTGGCGAAACTCAAACCGCATACCCCCTACAATAACAGGATCTACGGTTTAGTATGGCTTTCCCACAGTTCTAAAATGCTTTGGCTCAAATCGTCGGGAGGAATGGCCCCTTTCAAAAAATCCTCTGTTATACGGGCAAACCCTTGCCATATTTGACGTCTCCAAAGCGCTTCTTCAGCGGAAAGACACGCCGAGGTAACGTTCACAGAGCATTCTCGAATCAAGCACTTTTCGTCTTGACTCAACGGGGCTTCCAGATCAAATATGGCCACATCGCCAATGGCAGCTGGAATAGCTCCGATGTTTCTCGCTGCCCACAATCCCCTTTTTCGCGCCAAAGCTTTTGCCAGAAGGGTTGCACAGCTTTTTTCGGGCTCCTCATTGGCCAAAACCATGTAACCGGGCACAGCACAGTAAAACCTGGGGTCCCCAAAAGGATTTTCAATGGGGCGCAAATCCACTTGACCTTCAGAAGAAGATTTCAACCAACAATACATGTGCGGTGTCACTGGCCATAAGGCGTTAACAGCGCTGTTCTCCCAGGCATCCAAGGGTTCTTCCTGTTCCCCGCGAACGGTGCTCTTAAGCCACTCCAAGTAAGCGGTAGCCGCGTCTGCACCAAATTGTTGTTCCGGGAAATCGATGGCAGACGCTAAAAACCACTGAGAATCCGGCCAATAGCCTGAATTGGAAATAGTCCCGCCTTCGCCCAAATCTCCTGCGCGCACAGCCATTCCAACCCAATGCACGTACGCAGGAACCCCCATAAGCTGGTCTTGGGGTGACCAAAAGTCGGTTGTCTGGTCCAGATAGTCATCCAAAGGCACATCCCGGGATATTTCTTTGGCACCCTCGGGCATAGCAGGGTATTCACTCGAGTAAATCACGGAAGGAGGTTCGGGAACGTCACTGCTGCCGTAGATAAACTCCAAAATATCTTCCCTGGACACGAATTTTATGTCCACTTGGACACCGTATTTCCCGGAAAACTCCTCAGCCGTTTCTTGTATTGTCTGTTGATAAGCGTCTGACCGGGAAAAAGAGGGTTCTGCCGCATCCCATGCTACTAGTTTTAGACCTTCAAAAGAAAGCTCATCTGACTGTTTATTCTTTTGAAACAAGCAACCCCCGAAAGTCGCCAAGAACATACTTGCAAGGATAAGTAAGACTATTGGAAAACGCCTATTTTTAGTCACTACCATCCCCCCTCATACCTAAAAGAGCGAACAAGTCGAAAGTGGCCACATCGTCAAATCCCAGACCGAATAACCAGTTGATCTCTTTAATCTGGGTAACTGTCATGGGCCCGAGCCTGCCATCGCAATCCCCTGGGTCGAACCCCGCAGCTTTCAAGCTTTCTTGCAGTAAGACCACCTCAGGGCCTACATCTTGCTCTCGTAAGAATCTTCCAAAATCAAGATAGGGCCTGGGACCGCGCACCAATACCCTGGTTCCTTCGCCCACCATTTCGTAAATTTCTTCCACATCCTGGTTGAACATTCTTATACAACCGATGCTCGCGTATGTCCCTATAGACCATGGCCTGTTGGTGCCGTGAATTCCGTATCCCCCCCAAGGGACATTTAACCCCATCCACCGGCTTCCGAAAGCACCGCCTTGTTCATATCCTTTTTCGACTATCTTCCAATCTCCCACCGGGGTAAGGCTGCCCCACTTGCCTACAGCTATTGGATAGGTTTTCCACGGCTCACCGTCTACGCACACGGTTAGCTGCAGGTTCTCTGTATCTACCTCTAAATGAATTACGCCATCGGGCGGCGGCCCTGTGACGGCTGCTATAGGCCTTACTATCCCATGGCCCAAAGCCCTCCATGTGGCTCCGTCCACTACCCCGTCAGGCCTAAGCCAAAAGGACTTCTGAAACTCTTTTACTGCCACAATCGTTTCAGGGTCATATCTTTCGTCCATGCTTCCCCGGTAAAAGCCCAAACTCTTTAGGCGTACTTTCAGCTCGTATACGTCACGGCGCTTAACAGGCGGATCAGAAGGAACCAAAGGTTCATCAGTTTCGTGGGAACTCAAATACTGGGGTACTCTGTCCGAAACCCCTAAAGACGATATCACCAGTACTATCACCAGCGCCAACAATGACAATGGTTTTCGGTGCAATGTGTTCACACCTTTTGAAGAAGACAATCACGTAGGTAGGTTATGTTTTGGCAAAAAGCTTTATGACAGCTTGCCTTGGATCCAAGGAGGCGCGGAATAGGTGTTGATCACGCAACTGGGCGGTAACCCGGCACGCATCGCGGAGGCTCTGATGCCGCACTGGGCGCGCAAAAGGCCGCTTTGGCTGTGGGCGTCTGTAGAAACGGTAAAACGCGCGCCTAGGCTGTGCGCCTCTTCCACCAAAACCTCGGAAAGGTCCAATCGGTCAGGAGAGGAGTTGATTTCCAAAACTGTCCCCGTTTCTACCGCTGCCCTAAAAAGCGGGGCAAGCCCTGTCTGAACCCCTTGGCGACGGCCAATATGCCTCCCTGTAGGATGTCCGATTATTCGAACATAAGGGTTTTTGGCCGCTTCCACCAACCTTTCTACCGGATTTCCCTGTGCATCCAAATCTTGATGAACAGATGCGACTACCACATCAAAAAGGCGCAAATGCTCGTTGCTCAAGAACAAAGTGCCATCTTTGGCGACATCCACTTCGACACCGGACAAAATGCGGAAGTCGGGATGTCTTTTTCGCGATTCCTCTATTTCCCCAAGATACGCATGGAGCTTTTCGGGGGTAATCCCATCTATCATTTTCATAAAAGTGGCGTGGTCGGTTATGGCCAAGTAGGAATAGCCTATGGAGATGGCTTTTAAGACCATGTTTTCAACAGTGTCAACGCCATCTGACCAAATAGTGTGGGTGTGTAAATCCCCTTTTAGATCTTCCGGCGAAACCAAGTTTATGTGTTGGCCTTCTTCCGAGAGGCGCACAAATTTCCTTCTGTGCCGCACCTCCGCGGGCAGGTATGTGAAACCCAGGCGCTCGAATATGGCTTCTTCCCCATTAAGACACACGTGCCTTCCGTCTACAAAGAAACCCTCCGGCCCATAAGTGAACCCCTTGCCTTTGGCTTGGTGGGCCATATTGGTAACATAATCTTCCGGCCCTGTAAGCCAAAAAGCTTTTGCCCAGAAGTCTTTCAAAGGCGCAAGATACACGACCAATGGAACCCCCAATCCCGTGGTCAATACGAATCGCTGCTGCTCTTGGTCCCAGGCACGGATTATTTCGTCATTCTTCAGCCCCAGGGCCAGGCCGGATTTCTCTATAGTTTCATGAGGCGTTTCGCCTTCATTAAGCCCCATCAAAAGTTCGATCTTATCAACCGTTTCCTCAAACCGGCGCAGGCCGCCCACCATTTGGCACGGAATGCCATTTTGTGAAACTACTTTTTCCATATGGGACGCTACAGGAAAAGCCACCCCCGCGCTAACCCTGCCTAAGTATCTACGTACTTCTGCCAAACCCTTAATCATCATATCTTCGCGCTTCATCCCCACCCCGGGAAGCGACTGAACCTGGTGGTTTTTCAAGGCTTCTTCGAAGTCGTCAAGGTTTTTTACGCCCAGAACTTCAAACAATATCCGCGTCGTTTTGGGCCCGACGCCGGGGATATTCAAAAGCTCCAAAAGACTGTAGGGAACATCTTCAATAACCCTATCCATATAGGAAGACTTGCCTGTGAGAACCATCTCACTTATTTTCGGTTCCAAGTTTCTGCCGACGTCAGGAATTTCAAAGAGTCTTCCCTCTTTGGCCATTTCCAAAAGCGGGAAATCACCGCGTTCGATGCTTTTAGCAGCCTTTTCGTAAGATCTGACTTTGAAGCCCACTTCGCCTTTTATCTCAAGAAGGGAACCCAAAGCCCGCAAGAAGTGAGCGATTTCCCGCTTATGCAATTTCTACACCCTTTGTTCTGCGTTATATTTGGAGGAAAGTAACTCCATTATCTTCAGTCTGTCACGGTGAAGTTCTTCCTCTGTGAGAGTTCGGTCATGAGATTGGTAAATAAGCCGCATTGCCACGCTTTTTTTGCCGGGCGGCACCGGGGAACCGCGCCACACATCGAACACTTCCAAGGACAAAAGGTTCTGGGCAGACTGTCTCACACAGGCTGTGATATCACCCACGGGGATATTTTCGGAAACCACTACGGCTAGATCCCTTTCAACAGGCATGAAACGTGAGATGCTCGCGTAGGTGGCTTCTTTGGCCAAAGCTATAAGGGCGTCCATGGAAAACCACGCCAAAACTAAAGGCCCCAAAACCCCTGCATTCTTTTGCACTAAGGGATGAATCTCGCCGAATTCCCCTATAACGGAACTGCCCGCAACTACTCTCGCAGATTTTCCCGGGTGAAACGGCATACCGCATTTGGGTAAAAAGACAGTGTTTTCGATTCCAAAAAGGCGCAAAAGTGATTCAATGACGCCTTTCATATGGAAGAAAGAAGATGTCAATTGTTCCTGCAGCCAAGTCTTTGGCTTTATCACCCCGTAAGACATAATCGCCAACTGGACGCTTTCAAGAGGCAGCTCCTTACCGGCCGAGTTAAAAAACACACGCCCCATTTCCCAGAACAGACCGCCCGGGATTTTCTGTTTCTCGTTTACTTCCGACACTTTTACCATACCCGGCAGCAGACTTGGCCTAAGTAAAGACTCGTTTGATGACAAAGGGTTCAGCAGGGGTACAGGATTCGCTCTGGGATCGTCCTGTTCAAAACCCATGGCCTTTATGTCTTGGGGCGACACAAGAGAATTACTGACGCATTCCAAACCGCCCAGTGAGACCAAAATATCCCGCAAACGGTCCGTGATCTCATAGTCGCGATCAGGCGGACCGCCGGGCACAGCCATATCCAAGTGCATGGGTTGAAAGAAGTTGACGCCATGATACCGGGCGATTTCCTCTATGAGGTCGACCGGCTCCCGGATATCTACCCTTCTGGGCGGCACTGTAACGCTCAAAACGGCTTCCTTATCGGTATCCTGAAGTTGCCGCACCCCAAAACGCAGCGATTCCAGAATACTCCTTAAGCGCTCAACAGGAATGCTCACTCCCAGGGTTCTGGCCGCTTCGCTTACGCGGAATTCCACGACCTGCGCCTTTGTTTCAACCAGGTTCTTTTCCGCATAACCTTTTTCGGGGCGTCCCCCAGACAACTCCGCGATCATATAAGCGGCCCTTTCCGATACCCCGGGCTGGGCAGTGGGATCGACGCCTTTTTCAAACCTTAATGCCGCTTCTGTCCGAAGTTTCATTTGCCGATAAGTGCGGCGAAGGGGAATGGGAGCAAAATACGCGGATTCGACCAAAATATTCTTTGTAGACATTGTAACTTCAGTAGACTTGTTACCCATTACGCCGGCGACTGCCACAGGACCGCTTTCGTCGGCTATAACCAAAGTACCGGGCAAAAGGTCCCTGGCCTCGCCATCCAGCGTCAAAATAGTTTCGCCCGCGAGAGAACGTCTTGCGCTCAAAAACCCTCCCTTGAGGCTGTCAAGGTCGAAGGCGTGCAAAGGCTGGCCGGTTTCAAGCATCACGTAATTGGTAACGTCCACAATGGCGTTTACAGGTCTCATCCCTGCAAGCATCAGACGCCTTTCCATCCACACAGGCGAATAGCCGACATTTACGCCTCTTACGGCTTTGCCCACATATCTGGGGCACAAGTCAGGGTCAGGGAGCTCTATCTTAAAATCGTGTTGTTTTTCAACGCCCGAAGGGGGGTAACTTCCTCTCGGCCCGGCCCAATTCCACCGGTCCAAAATCTTGGGCAACTTCAGTTTTGCCCCGGATAAAGCGGCCGCTTCCATGGCAACCCCCAACATTGACAGGCAGTGAGAATAATTTACCGTCAATTCCAGCTCAATTACATAATCGTCTAAACCTAAGAGGTTCTGTGCTTTTTCCCCAAGAGCCGTATCCCGGGGTAAAATCACAATGTCTTCATTTGGCCTATGGGGTTCTCCTTCCAAGATCTCGCTGGAACACACCACCATACCCTGGGAAGAAACCCCCGCTAAATCCATGGTGTCTATAACAAGTCCACCGGGTAGCCTTGAACCCGGCTTGGCCAAAAGCACAACATTGTCTTGAGCCAGCCCGGGGGCGCCTGTTACCACAGTGAAACGCTGAGAGCCGTCGTACAAAACCCCAACTTTTTGGTTTGGCCTTTTCGGATGGGGTTTCACCTCAATCACTTTGGCCGAAACGACACCGGATAAATCCAGACTTTCGTACTCCATGGATTCGACCTTGAGCCCGGCCATGGTGAACCTCTTGGCCGTTTCTTCCGGGTCCCACGGTATTTCAACGTAATCGTTCAACCATTTCCATACCACTTTCATAAGCGCTTGCCTGCCCTACGCCGTAAAACCCGCAGGCCTAATCCCCCTTTTCAATATGTAGCCGTCATTAAATGCCGCGCCATTGGGACAAAAATCGTTTGTCATTTCCCAAAAGTATCCTCATATCATCGATGCCATATTTCAGCATAGCGGCTCTATCCAAACCGAACCCAAAGGCAAACCCCGTTACCAGGTCGGGGTCGTATCCACCATTCTTTATGACCCTCGGATGAACCATCCCCGCCCCCGAAAGCTCCAACCAACCGGACTGACCGCAAACAGAACATCCTTTGCCGCGGCAGAAAACGCAAGACACATCGATTTCAACCGACGGTTCGGTAAAGGGGAAATAACTGGGACGCATGCGTATCTCGGTATCAGGGCCGAAAAACTTGCGGGCAAAAGTGCCGAACACTCCCCTTAGGTGCCGAAATGTGACCCCTTTATCCACGACCAACCCTTCCACTTGGTGAAACACCGGTGAGTGGGAAGCGTCGGCCGGGTCGCGCCTGTATACGCGTCCGGGAACCAGAATCCTTACAGGCAGGGCGCCTTTTAAATCGTGCATTGCTCTAATCTGTCCGGGAGATGTGTGAGTCCGTAAGAGTGTCGACTCAGTAAGGTACATAGTATCTTGCATGTCCCTTGCAGGGTGGCCGGGGGCCAAATTGAGCATTACAAAGTTCATTTCATCGGTTTCTGCTTCTCTGCTTTGATATACCGTAAAACCCATACCGTAAAATATATTTTGAACTTCTCTCAGGGATTTGGTGATCGGGTGAAGTCCCCCTATCTCGGGGCTTAATCCCGGAAGGGTAACATCTAAAGATTCGCTTTCGACCTTGTCCAAAACAGCCTTAGTTTCGATATTGTCTCGCTTGGACCCGATAAGCCCTTCAATGCTAACTCTCGCCGCGTTCACTTTTGCGCCAAAGGACGGCCGTTCGTCCGCGGGTAAGGAGCTGATACTTTTCAGCAGCGCAGTTATTGCGCCTTTTTTCCCTAAAAAACGAAGCCGTAAATTTTCAAGTTCCGACAAATTAGGAGCATTTTCGATTTCTGTTTGTGCCTCTAAGATCAAATCGTCCAACCGACTATGGCTCATGGTTTCCCCAGAAGCCCCCTTTCACGTCGATGAAACAAAATAAGCTTTCATCCCAAAAATGGGACGAAAGCCTACGCTTCCGCGATACCACCACATTTTGGCTTATAAAATAAGCCCGCTCGAACCTTCTTATCGCGAAGGACACGCCGGGCCTACAGTATCAGCCCAGTGGCTCAGGAGCGAATTCCGACCGACTATTGGCAGGGAAATCTCAGCATAAGTTCCCTTCTCTGTCCGCCTATTTCGGCCCACGTTCTCCTTCAAAGCCTACACAGAGCTTCCGAGGTAGTGGCGGTAGAGCAAGTAAGCTGTTATAGAACCGGTTTTTTCAAACACAGTCCAAAACGCTTTTGCGAGCTTCATGGCTACCCCCGCCTTCTCAGTTTCTCTTTTGGGTATTATACCATGTTAAAACGTTACCACAAAAACAGGGATTTATGGAGCAACTGTCAACCGTTGCCTTACTGCCTCGTACAGGATAACAGAGGATGCCGTGGCTACGTTCAAAGACTCTATCCCGCCGGGCATGGGAACAGAAATACCCAAAGGCAACAAGTCTTCTATATCTTCCGGCAAACCGTGGGCTTCGTTTCCCACCGCTAAAACACAATCATCGTGCAAAGGCGCTTCCCAAGGAGCAAGACCGCCTTTGGTAACGGTTTTGTATACACGCGCACCATCGTTAAGAAATTGCTGAATATGACTCTTGCTATCATGTACGAAGGAAACCGGTATCGTGAAAATGGCGCCGGCGGATGCCCTAATGCTTTTTGGCGAGAATGGGTCGGTGGCTTCCCCTGCAACAGAAACACCCCAAGCCCCCGCGCCGGCAGAACTCCTGATTAGAGTGCCAACGTTACCGGGGTCGTTGAGGTCAACGCCCGCTACCCACAAACTTTTTTGCCAGGGACTTTTTTTTAGCGGGACCACAAATTGAAAAGGAAAAGGTAAAACTAAAAGCACTCCCTGCGGAGTTTCGGTTCCTGACATTTTGGCAAATGTCGAACTATCCACAGAAAACATTTGCCCCGGCTTTTTGTGCCCCGCCAAGGCACGGTTCACTTCTTGAGCTTTGTCCCGCCGCAAAAATTCTTCATCAGCAAACATCATTTGAAAAACCACATTATGAATTAAGCCTGACAGCACCGAAGGAGGCCCTTCAGCCACAGTCAGGCCGGTTCTCGCCCGTTCTTTTTTGTGAGCCAGGCTTTTTACAAATCTCCAAGGGATATCCAACCTACTACACAGTCGACTGGCCTTTTGCCACGGACACTAGGTGCGCGAAAGATTTTTGGTCGCAAATGGCCAAATCCGAAAGCATTTGTCTGTTGATGTCGACTCCCGCTTTTTTCAGACCGCTTATAAAAGTGCTATAGTTCATGCCGTTTATCCGAGCGGCAGCGTTTATGCGGGCTATCCACAAACTGCGAAACTCTCTTTTCTTCTCTCTTCTGTGGCGCCTTGCGTAATGAAGGGCTTTCATTACGGCTTCGTTGGCCATTCGGAAAGACTTAGAACGCTTACCCCAGTACCCTTTGGCAAGCTTTAGTACTTTTCTGTGCCGATGTCTGTTAGTTATTCCGGATTTTACCCGAGGCATCTCAAGTTACCTTCTTTCAAGCTTCTTAGTATAGGCCTACTTGTAAGGGATAAGGGCCCGGATTCTCTTTTCCGAGACTGCGTTGATCCCAGAGTCCTTTTTCAGCCGCCTTCGGCGCGCGGCGCCTTTGCCCGCGAGCCTGTGGCTGTGTCCTGAGTGATAATGCCGGATCTTCCCTGTACCTGTTACAAAGAAGCGTTTCTTAGCCCCGCTGTGGGATTTCATCTTATTCTTGGGCACAATCAAACATCTCCTTAAACCCCTGTATCTTCTCGCACCACTTTTTCATTGGCAGACTTATGGGTTCCTGACTGGGTCTGAGCTTGGGGTTTGGGAGAAAGGACCATCGTCATATTGCGCCCCTCAATTTTGGGCGCCCTTTCCACTATGGAAATGTCTTTTACCCATTCAAGTAACCTTTCCAAAACCTTTTGGCCATTTTCAAGGTGAGCCATTTCTCTGCCCCTAAACATGATAGTGGCTTTGACTTTGTCACCTTCCCCAAGAAACTTTTGGGCCGCCCTGGCTTTCACTGCAAAATCGTGGGAATCTATAGCAGGCCTCATTTTTACTTCTTTTACATCCTGCACCTTTTGCTTTTTGCGGGCCTCTTTCATGCGCTTAGATTGTTCATATTTCCATCTGGAATAGTCCATGATACGGCAGACAGGAGGCCTAGCATGCGCCGCCACCTCAACCAAATCAAGGCCTAAATCGCGAGCCAGACGAAGCGCTTCAAAAGTAGGCTTAATCCCAAGCTGTTCTCCGTTTTGGGCCACCAGTCGTACTTCTCTTACTCGAATCGACTCGTTCACTCTTTGGTCCTGGCTAATTGCGTGCCACCTTCCTTCCAAAATAAAAATCGTGGACGGGATTCCACCCGCCCACGACAAAACATAAGCTATGTCATAACCCTGAAAACCATTTTTTGGCCGCAAGGTGAGAAGCGGATGGCTTCTACTTCGAATAACACTATATCACAGGCGTCAAAGATTTGGTATTTCTCTCGAACACCACTTTCTCTACAAACGTATCCAAATCCAACACACCTATGTCCCCTTGAACCCTATGCCTTACGGACACCGTTCGGCTATCTTGCTCCTTGGCTCCTACTACAAGCATATAAGGTACTTTTTGAAGCTGAGCTTGACGTATTTTGTACCCCATTTTCGAAGGGCCTGCGTCCAACCCTGCCCGAAGCCCGGACCGCTTTAGACGCTCAGCCACTTCCCCGGCGTACTGAGCTTGTTTTTCCGAAACCGGTATCACCTGGACTTGAACAGGTGAAAGCCACAGCGGAAAGGCGCCCCCATAATGCTCCACAAGCCCCGCTATAAATCTTTCCATGCTCCCTAAAACCGTCCTGTGGATCATAACCGGCCGGTGGCGCGCGCCGTCTTCGCCGATAAAGGACATGTCAAATCTTTCAGGCAAGTTGAAATCTACCTGTATGGTTGGGCCTTGCCACATTCTGCCCAACGCGTCTTTGATTTTCACATCGATGGCCGGCCCGTAAAATTTGGCCTCGCCCGGATCAACTTTGTACTCAATTCCCTTCGCATTAAGAGCTTCCTCTAATGCTTTTTGGGCGAGCTCCCAGACATCATCATCGCCGACATATTTGGACTTATCTTCAGGATCTCTCAAGGAAAGCATGTATTCGTACTCTTTGTACCCGAAAGTCTCCATCATGTACTGAGTAAGCTCTAATACCCCAGTCAACTCTTGGACCAACTGGTCAGGCGTAACGAAAAGATGGGCGTCATCTTGGGTGAAACCTCTGACGCGCAAAGCGCCGTGCAGGACACCGGATCTTTCGTAGCGATAAACAGTGCCTAATTCCGCGGTTCTTATGGGAAGATCGCGGTAGCTTCTTATGTCGTTCTTATACATCAAGATGTGAAACGGGCAGTTCATGGG
>CAZXSP010000016.1:0-18155 GCA_964643285.1 uncultured Eubacteriales bacterium | reverse complement strand
TTATGCTTGGTCTCGCAAGGTTGTTTTCGACGAATGTGGCGAAAACCAGAACAGCCATAGAGGCTGCCGTCGCAATAGCGGGTCTTTTTCTGGGAGCGAAACTGGGTTTCGGGACAATAGCAAACGTGCTTCTATTGGGGCCTGCTGTTCAGTTTGCCTATCGGGTAGCGGGTAAGGAACCAAAGTCGGTGGCTCACCGTACCCTAGTCGACGATTACAAAGCTATAGCCCGGTTGGGGAAAAAGGCGGCGGGTTCAGAAATTCCAAAACAGATGTGAGTGAATCCCGAGTTAGCGTTTTTCTCTCACGAACACCAAGTTATCATTTGTAGAGTGTTGCGCGGAAAAAGAGTAGCCCAATTCGTCGAAACTCATTATCCCTTTTGGGCTTTCAATATTGTTTTCTGCCAAATAACGTACCATTCGTCCCCGAGCCATTTTGCACAAAGTGCCTTTTTGGAGGAACTTGCCGCGAACGCGATGGCAGAAGGTGCACTTTATGAAGGAGACATGTGACTCTAGATGGCGCGACACGATCTGACTATATTCTTGGGACGCAAGGTTCAATATTAAATCGGTTTCGGCGCAAAGCTGTTTTGCTACCTTGTTACCCCAAAACCTATACAAGTCTTTGTGTGCGCCCATCGAGAGTTTAGCCTGCATTTCTAGTCGGTGCGGCACTACGCCGTCCAAAGGTCTCAAAAGCCCGTAGAAGCCTGAAAGCACGCGCAAGTGCTCACACACATATTCCAGGTGGCCGTATTCAAACACTGCCGGGGCCATGTACTGATACTGTAAGCCCTGATAAGAGAGGATGGCAGGGCTTAGATTTTTCGTTAAATCCATGGAGCTTAGGCGGTTTATATTCAACGAGGCAATGGAATCGTTGCACCTCCAAAGGTTCTTGAGCTCAGGAGGGCTCATCAGTTGCAGACGCCTTTTAATCGCTTCTGCCTCAGGTAGAAACTGCGGCAAGTTTAACCACCCAATGCTGTCTGTATCGGTGATCATTTTTTTAGCGGGGGAGATGATAATTCGCACGCGACACCACCAAGCTTACTGTCAGGCATAGGTTTCTTTCCATTTTCCTTTTCTAAACCACCAAAAACTGGCTATGCCTTTGAATAACCCATCCACCGCCATAGCCCACCATGCTCCCGAAACGCCCGTTTGCACCACATTGATCAGGTAATAGGTGAGAGATAATCTTATGAGCCAGTTACCCGCCGCTGTCACCCACATGGGAAATTTGGTGTCTCCGGCGCCGCGAAGGCCGCCTGTGAGAACAAAACCGAAGGCTTGATGAATCTGACAAAAAGCCATAATGCGAAGATAAATGGCTCCAAGCTTCACGACTTCAACATCTGATGTGTATATCTTCATGAGAGCCTCAGGCCATACAAGGAACACGAGGCCCATGATCGCGGAAAGAAGGCATGCCATTTTGAGCGACTCGTAAGTGGAACGTTCGGCTTTTTCCGGGTTGTCGGCCCCAAGATTTTGCCCTACCAGTGTTGTGGCTGCAACCGAAAAAGCCTGGCCGGGCATGTATGATATGGATTCTGCGTTAAGCCCAATGGTGTGGGCCGCGTAGGACACTGTTCCAAGCCCTGCCACCATTCGTTGATAGAACACAGAACTGCTGCTCATAAGCACCCTTTCGCCGGCGCTGGGCAAACCGATGTGCAAAATTCGCTTCAGCATAGGCTTATCGATCTTGAAATCACGTTTGAGGTTTGGCGGGATTACCGTGTGCCCCGACAGATAGAAACCTAAGAGCAGAAGCCCCCCAAAAGCCCGGGCAAGGGTAGTCCCCAAGCCTGCCCCCAACACCCCCATGGCGGGAAAACCGAAAAGACCATATACGAGGATGAGGTTCAGGGCGAAGTTCAAAATGCTTATCAAGATATTTACTTTCATGGGTGTCCGTGTATCCCCGGCACCGCGCAGTGCTCCGGTTAGCACTGTGGACATCCACATAAAGAAAAGGCCCGGTGTCATTATCTGAAGGTATCTGGTGCCTTGCGCGATGATGTCAGCCTCCGCACCCATCCACACAACCAGATTTTGAGCGAGAAACAATATTCCTATTGCCCCTATTACCGCGAACACAACTGAGGCCAAGACAGCTTGAGCTGCCGCGGTGGTGGCTTTTTGCACTTGGTCGGCCCCCATTGAACGTGCCACAATGGCAGTGGCAGCCACCCCAAGTCCCGTGAACAAACCGTAAAACACATTTAAAGGCGCCATGGAAAGGCCGATAGAAGTCACCGCTGAGGCGCCCAGGTGACCAACCAAGGCCATGCTAACTATCTGGGCAAATGTTTGTAAAAAACTCTCGGCCATGACAGGCCAAGCCAGGCTCATTACTTTGGCGCGTATTTGTTTCTTTTCAGAAAGTGGTTTCCTAAGTGCTTCTTTGGTCGCCAGCGACAAGGCTTCCTCTCCAGTCATTGGGCATTTGCCGCAACACGATCCCATCAATTCTAGTACAAATTTCACAAAGCGTATACAAAGGTTTTGGAGGTTAGCGCGTGTATGGCGAAGAACACAAACAACCTAAAGAAACACGGATTATGATGCGTGTCTGAGGCTGGTCGGAGGTGGCAAACATGGGTGCGCGTCTTATTAAGCCAAGTCCCGAGTATTTGGACAGTTATTTGGAAGCGTGCCGAGAATTCAAAGCAAGCGGCAACATTTACGGCTCTCTGGATGAACCCGACGACTTTCACAGATGGAAAGCGACCATCTTCCGAGATCTGGCGGGTCAAGAACGCGGCATAGGGCTTCCTGAAGGCTATGTACCTCACAGTACTTTTTGGCTTGTTGACGGTTCCGAATACGTGGGAACCGGCCAGATCCGCCATTCTTTGACAGAAGCGCTCAAGCGGTTCGGTGGTCACATTGGGTATGTAATTCGGCCAAGCCGTTGGAATATGGGTTACGGAACCTTGCAGTTGAGATTTTTGCTAAAAGAAGCTTGCGCGCTGGGCATTGATCCCGCGCTCATGACTTGCGATTTGGCTAATCCCGCTTCACAAAAGGTAATGGAGAAGAACGGGGCTACCCTCATCGATATAAAGGAGCGCGTTATCGACGGAAACAAGCGAATGATATGCAGATATCAGGCGTCTACCTGTCGGTCGGTTGATGGCCCTAGGATTTATTTGGACTAAACCAAGCGCTCTCTTTGTATGGCCAAAGGCCATCGGTAGCTACAGAACCCTGGTTAAAGAATTGATATGGGTCATTATCGCGATAAACGAGGTAGTCACCTGTGTTCGTGTCATAGCTATGGCGGCGGCGTTTTTTGTATGTCTGAAACTGGTCATGGCTGGCGTATTCAAATATCATGGCATACCATTGGGCAGAATTGCCGTTTTCGTCGGTTTGTTCGTAGTAACGGGCGCTTATCCATTCAGCGAATAGCTTCTGCTTGTGCTCTGCAACATAAATAAACCAGGTGTCTATTATGTCTTGGTACCGGATTTTGTCGACCCCATCAGCGAGTTTCCAATATTCATACTCCAAATAGCGGGTGTTTTCTATCCCGGCTTCTTGCTCTGCTGATTGTTTTTCCTTGGTGTAATCAAACCACATGGTTTCGCGTTGAGGTTTTAAGTGTGTGACTACCACGCTTTGGGGTTCAAGAAGGGCGCGGGGGTCAAGGCTGCCGTCTTTGTGTATAGTTTTACGCTTTTCGTACTTCTTGAAGCTATCCACCGTCTGGTATTCCGCGATGATCACGTAAAATCCATCGAATTCGGCTTCTTCATTGCAGCGTTTAAAATAACGGGTGCTTGTTAACTCAGGAAATAATACGTCTTTGTGTTTTTTAACATAAGAACCCCAATTATCCACAGTATCGCCGAAAAGAGCTTCTGTGCAGCCGAGTTTTAGCCGCCCTGTATAGTACTGGAGAAACGCCATGTCAAATCCTCCTTTTGCGGCTTCATTATATCAGCCGCGCGTTGTTGTTGCGGTTGTGGGAAAACAACTGTAATGTGTAATGGATGTATACCCATAACGTTCTTGATTCCGATCACTTGGTAATGTGCAACATGGCGCACACGTTTGGAGAAAATGTAGGCAGGAAAGTGAGTGTGCTATATTTGAAAACCTCTTCAAAAGGCCCCAAGCCAAAAGGGCAAAAGCCCGGGCAACCAAATCAGGTTGCGGCTCTTAAGCGCCTCCTAAGGTATTTTTTGCGGCGCCGACTTATGGCGGGCGGCGCTCTTTTGTCCTCTTTAGCGTCTTCAACTTTGAACCTTCTGCCGCCAGTGCTTATAAAATTGGCCGTGGATTGGGCTATGGTCCCGGGGGGCGCCAAGCGTTTGGGAGGGTTTGCCCTGGGAATCGTGGCATTAACAGTTACCCAGGGCGCTTTCGACTTTTTGGTGCGTTATCTGGCGGAATCAGCAGGCCACAAAGCCATTTTTGATATAAGAAGCGAGGTCTACACACACCTAAACGAGCTATCCTTTTCATACTACAACCGACAAAGCACAGGGGATATCATAACGCGGGTAACGACAGACGCCGATAATTTGCAGCGGTTTTTCGGCTTTGCCGCAGTGTATATCACCACCAATATGCTCACTTTACTGGGGATTCTCGTTGTCTTGTTCGTATGGAACCCGGCTTTGGCACTGTTGTATTTGTCTACAGCTCCATTTTTGATCCACGCGATCAGGACTTACGCCATCAAGGTTCGGCCTTTGGCACAAAGAAATCGCCAAGCCCTGGGTAAGCTTAGCACCGTATTGCACCACGAGATAACAGGGATGGAAACTATAATGTCTCTTGGCGCCGAAAGGCAATCATTTGGTAAATTCGAAAACAGGAACAAAGAATTGCTCCAAGTTAACGTTGAATCGGGAAAAGTGAGTGCCGTCTGGCTTCCCTATGTCTTCGTGCTTTTGGGGTGGGGGACGGGCCTAGTGTTATGGTGTGGCGGGAGACAAGTGATTTTTGGCAACATTACCCTGGGAGAGCTGACCGGTTTCATTAGTTATATTGGCATGCTCATGAGGCCCGTGAGGCAGACCGGTATGCTCCTGGGTCAATCCATTAACGCGTTATCATCCGCGTCGAGGATTTTTGAGGTTTTGGATACAGAACCCGAAATAAAAGAGTTGCCCAACGCAAAGCCTCTGGAACGAGTCGAAGGCAGAATTCAAATGGAACACGTTTCCTTCGCGTACGAAGAAGGCAATACAGTCGTAGAAGACGCTACTTTTCTCGCCGAACCCGGCGAAACCATAGCGATAGTAGGCCCCACGGGCGCGGGAAAGACAACTCTTGTCCACCTGGTAGGTAGGTTTTACGACCCTATCGAAGGGCGGGTGCTTTTGGACGGAGAGGATATTCGGCGGGTATCCCTTAAAGACTTGAGAAAAAATGTGGGCATCGTGTTGCAGGAGACCTTTCTTTTTGGCGGAACAATCGCTGAAAACATAGCTTTTGGAAAACCCCATTCTACCCAAGAAGAAATAGAAAGCGCCGCCCAAGCTGCCCAAATCCACGACTTCATTTTGTCTTTGCCCCAAGGTTATGAAACCCAAGTGGGTGAAAGAGGCATGACTCTTTCGGGCGGACAAAGGCAGCGTATTTCCATAGCCAGAACGCTATTGGCGAATCCGCGGGTACTCATTTTGGACGAACCTACCGCTAACATAGACGCCGAAACAGAAAGTCTCATAACCGCGGCTTTGGAACGTCTTTTTCATGGGAGGACAGTTTTTGTAATAGCTCACCGGCTGTGGACGGCCAAGAACGCTGATAGAGTTTTGGTTTTAGAAGAAGGAAAAATCGTTCAAACCGGTTCTCATAACGATTTGGTTTCCGCGGAAGGGCCCTACAGAAACCTTTATAGCGGCGCGTTGGCAAACGAGACAAAACCTAGTCCAAAGGAGGGATAAAATATGTCGTTTCGGGGTGGTTTTCACGGTTCCATGAGCCAAGAGGTCGAACGCTACAGCTTGAAACACTTGGATAGAAACATGTTGAAGATGATCGCAGAACACCTTAAGCCGCAGCGGGCGAGGCTTTGGTTTGGCGCTTTTTGGATGGTAGTCGTCTCGGCGGTCAACGTTCTCGCGCCATATCTCATAAAAGTGGCGGTGGATAGTTACATAACTCCCGGCAACCTTGACGGTCTAACGTGGATTTTGGCCGCTTACGCCGCTTTGTATGGCGTGTTCTGGCTCGCTTCTTATTGGGGGTCATATTTGTCCGCTTTGGCGGGGCAATCGGTAGTGACAGGAATTAGGCGGGATCTGTACGAGCATCTTTTGACCCTCTCTGTGGATTTTTATAAAAGAGAAAAATCCGGGGATATAATTTCCAGGCTTGTTAACGACACTGATACTTTGTCGGAATTGGTTTCAAAAGGTTTTCTGGGCGCCCTAAGCGATTCTTTCACAATTATTGCCACAGTCGCTTTCATGTTCACCCTGAACTCACGGCTCACTTTGGTGAGCCTTACCGTTATACCTGTCATATTTGTAGGGACCGCGGTTTTGGGACGGTTAATGAGAAAGACCTCAAGGGAAGTCAGACAGCGCCTGGGGGATTTTGTGAGCGGTGTTGAGCAAAATGTTTCCGGCATGAGGGTTGTTCAGTCCATGGCCGGCCAGGAAGAAAGCGTCGCGAAGCTTGATCGCCTCAGCCAAAGCACATATGCGGCCAACATCAAAGCAGTGGTAGCTTCTGCTTTGTTCTTTCCGTTTATGTCAGCATCGGGTGTGGTGAGTTCTGCGCTGGTTTTGTGGTACGGCGGCCGGATGCTCGCCCAAGGGGCTGTCACCCCTGGTATTCTCATAGCCTTTGTCAGCTATGTTTCCAAGTTCTTCTTGCCGCTTAGGGATTTAAGCCAGCTGTACGGGTTTTATCAAACGGCGGCGGCATCCGCGGAAAGGATTTACGACTATCTGAAGGAACAGCCTTCTTTGGAAGATCCCCCGGTACCTGTTAAACCCCCAAAGCCTGTTGCGGGCAATGTACAGTTTAAACAGGTCAAGTTTGGGTACACCCAAGATCCTGTTTTTCGGGACTTGAATCTTACTATCCCGGGCGGGAAAATGACCGCTATCGTCGGCCCAAGCGGGGTGGGGAAGAGCACCCTTCTGAAACTCATAGCAAGGCTGTATGATCCTGAAGAGGGAACTGTAACAATAGACGGCATCGATGTTCGCAGCATGGCCCTTAGGGATGTGAGGCGTCTGATTGCTTTCGTCCCCCAAGAAGTAACTTTGTTTCCGGGTACAATTGCCCAAAACATCGCTTTGGGAAAACCTGGCGCACCTATAGAAGAGATAATAGAAGCGTCGAGGCTTTGTTCTTTTGATCGCTTTGTAAAAGGTATGAAGGATGGTTACAGCAGTCGAATTGGGAATCAGGGACTGAATCTTTCCGGAGGGCAAAGGCAGTTGGTGTCTTTGGCAAGGGCAGTTGTCATGGATAGACCCATTCTTATTCTGGACGAAGCCACTTCAAGCATTGACGCTTCCACTGAACAGGCGGTTCGTGGGGCCATGGATCACCTGTCACATAACAGGACTGCGATTGTAGTGGCACACAGGCTTGCCACGGTAAAAGACGCAGACCTGATTGTAGTGTTAAAGCCCGGCGGCGTCATGGGTATGGGCACCCACCGGGAGCTTTTAGAGAGGCTGCCCTCATATAAGGAGCTTTGTGAAAAGCAGCTTTTGGGGTAGGTAATACCCAAGCTTCGTCGAATAGAAATGTGAGGTTCAACTGCATAAAGTTTAGGGGCGGAGATGTTATGGGCTCACATGTGGGCGAATTTTGTGCTTTAGGGGCCGCTGTATGCTGGGCACTAAACGCTGTGGCTTTTGAGTCTGCCGGCAAGACTGTAGGTTCGCTTTCAGTCAACTACATTAGGCTTTTCATAGCTTTTGCTTTGCTTTCCGCGGTTTCTTTTTTTAGGCGGGGCCTCATGTTTCCCACAGACGCGACATCCCACGCGTGGATATGGCTTACTATATCCGGATTGTTCGGGTTTGTCTTGGGAGACGCTTTTCTTTTTCAAGCTTTTGTGGATATAGGGTCAAGAGTCTCTTTGCTTATCGCGTCTTTGGCGCCTCCCATCACAGCTTTGATCGGGTTTTTGGTTTTAAAAGAGATGATTTCGCCTTTGGGTGTGCTGGGAATATTCGTAATCATGTTAGGAATATGTTTGGTGGTCCTAAACAGAAACGTATCCGAGGAAAAGGTTAAGGTTGAGTTTTCAAGACCCGTAAGGGGAATCGTGTTCGCTTCTTTAGGGGCTTTGGGGCAATCGCTTGGGCTTGTGTCCACCAAGTTTGGGATGGGTTCCTACGACATTTTCGCGGCCACGCAAATAAGGCTTTTGGCAGGAATAATCGCTGTTACAATTATGGTTTGCGTTAACGCAAAATGGCACGAAATTAAGTCCGCTTTTTACAACAAGAGAGCAATGAAAGAGATCGCTGTAGGCGCAATCCTGGGGCCTTTTATCGGGGTTTCTCTATCACTTCTGGCTTTGCAAAACACGGCAACCGGTATAGTGTCATCCATTACCTCTATGTCGCCTGTTGTCGTAATTCCCGCTTCCATAATGGTATTCAAAGAAAAAGTCGCGCCTAAAGAGGTGCTTGGCGCGCTTGTAACCATAATAGGTGTGGTCATACTGTTTATGTAGGCCGCTTGGCATCGCGGTTACCTAACCGGTTCAACGCCCGTTTTGCCCGTTACGACTCTTCTGCCGGCGCCCACAGCGGCGGTCGAAGCCGCAAGCCCTTTAACATCGAAATTCCTAAACGCTACCGAAAGCATGAGTTTTATCCTGTTAAGCTGGTTTACTTCACTTGCGCCGGGGTCATAATCAATAGGAACGATATTGGCTTGGGGGTAGTTTTGTTTGATTCGTTTTGCCATTCCTTTTCCCGTGATGTGGTTGGGAAGGCATCCGAACGGCTGAACGCAAACGATGTTTGGCGCGTCCATTTCAATGAGTTCAACCATTTCGGCAGCAAGAAGCCAGCCTTCTCCCGAATGATTCCCCAAAGACAGAATTCCTTTCGCCCTATCTATCAGATATCTGACGCTTTTCAGGGGTTCAAACCTTTTGCTGAATGCCAGCGCTTTTCTGGCGGCGCTCCTGCAGTACTCCAAATATTGGATAGACATTTTGCTTATGAGCATATCCTTGAAACTGCCCGCCAGGTATCGGCGGCGAAAAACCCCGTCGTGGACAGAGTAGAGCAGAAAATCCATCATATCCGGAACCACCGCTTCCACGCCTTCTTGTTCCAACAGTTTTACTATGTGATTATTCGCGGTGGGGTGATATTTGACAAGAATCTCGCCTACAATCCCTACCTTTGGTTTAGCAATCTGTTTCAGCTGCAGTGACTCAAAATCTTCTATCATCTCGTATATGTTTCGGCGGTAGAACCTGTCATCTCCATACGCGACACTTTCCTTGAACATGTCTGTCCACTGAGTCACCAATGAGTCGGCCGCACCGGGAACTTTTTCATAGGGACGTGTTCTGTATAACACTTTCATGAGCAGGTCACCGCACACGGCCGCCATACACGCTTTCTTGAGAAGTCTCGGGGTTAGGCTGAACCCGGGATTTTTCTCGATTCCGGAAAGGCTCAAAGAAAGCACGGGTACTTGGGAAAAGCCCGATTCTTCCAATGCTTTTCGAAGAAGGCCTATATAATTGGTGGCTCGGCACCCGCCGCCGGTTTGGCTCATTAAGACGGAAGTGTTATAAGGGTCGTATTGTCCCGACTTCAAAGCGCGCACCAGTTGGCCTATGACGATAATGGAGGGATAACACGCGTCGTTATTGACGTACTTCAGACCTGTTTGAATGTCATCCGCCCCGGCCTCCGATAGCAGTTCCACGTTGTAGCCTTCCGACTTAAATGCTTCCACCAAGAGCTCAAAATGAAGGGGTGACATTTGCGGACAAAGAAGAGTGTGATTTTTTCTCATCTTTTTGGTAAACACGCGTCTTACAGGGGCGGGTTCCACTTCCTTAGGTTCCGCGCCCATTCTGTCACGCTCTTCCAAAGCGGCCATCAAAGATCTAAGCCTGATTTTGGCCGCACCAAGATTAGTGACCTCATCTATCTTTAACATAGTGTAGAGCTTGTTGTGCCTGTGAAGGGTTTCCTGAACTTGATCGGTTGTTATCGCGTCAAGCCCGCATCCAAACGAGTTTAGTTGTACCAATTCGAGATAAGGCGTTCCGGCGACAAAATCGGCGGCAGAATAAAGCCGCGAGTGATAAGCCCATTGGTCGACTACACGCAAATTACTACTGTCATAGGGTCCAAGGTGGGCAATGGAATCTTCAGTCAGCACAGCCATGCCGCAAGAAACCAACAAATCCGCCACCCCGTGGTTTATTCCGGGATCCAGGTGGTAGGGTCTTCCGGCAAGAACGACCCCCCTCAGATTCTTCCGCCTCAGGAAAGCCAGGATTTCTTCGCCTTTTTGGCGGATTGCCTTTTTGAAACGTTTATCTTCTTCCCATGCCGCATCAACAGCCGGCTCAATTTCGTCTTTGCCTATACCCATTGACTGTAATTCTTGGCACAACCTTTGCTTCAGCCGCTTCTTGTCGTCATAGGGAAGGAACGGGCTCAAGAAACGTACCCCGTTTTGATGGATGGTGTCCATGTTTGCCGATATCACTTCGGGGTAAGAAACTACCATCGGGCAGTTGAACTTGTTAGGAGCATCCGGTTGTTTATCCCTTTCGTACACTATACACGGATAGAATATGGTCTGAATTCCGTGTTCTATTAGCCAAGCTATGTGTCCGTGAACCAGTTTTGCCGGATAGCACGCCGATTCAGAAGGGATGGTTTCGTTTCCCAAGCTATAGACATCCTTGGATGAAGGCGGGGACAGCACAACCCTGAATCCCAAAGCGGTAAAAAAGGTGAACCAAAAAGGATAATTTTCGTACATGTTGAGTACTCGGGGGATTCCAATCGTTCCTCTGTTTGCTTGCTCCGAGGACAGGGGCTCGTAGTCAAAAAGACGCCGGAATTTGTATTCGTATAAATTAGGCAGCTTTGGGCCCGTATGTTCTTTACCGAGAGGTTTTTCACATCTGTTGCCCGAGATAAATCTTGTGCCATCTTGGAAACGATTTATGGTGAGCAAGCAATTGTTTGTGCACCTTCCACACCTGGCCGTCTGCGAATTGTAATGAAAATCACATATTTCTTCCAAAGTAAGTAAGGTGCTTTTTTGGTTTGGTTTTTGTCTATCCTTTGCTATAAGCGCCGCGCCGAAGGCCCCGGCTAAGCCGGCTATGTCCATCCGGATGACCTGTCTGCCAGTTATGAGCTCAAAACACCTAAGTATTGCGTCGTTATGGAACGTGCCGCCCTGCACAACTATTTTTTCGCCCAGGGATTGGGGGTCTCTTACCTTAATGACCTTGTAGAGCGCGTTCTTTACCACCGAATAAGAAAGCCCGGCTGAAATATCACCTATAGTAGCCCCTTCCTTTTGAGCTTGCTTTACCCTGGAGTTCATAAACACTGTGCACCGTGAACCCAGGTCAACAGGGAATTTTGCGGTAAGTGCCGCGTCGGCAAATTCACTTACTTCCAAGTCCAGGGAACGGGAGAAAGTCTCAATGAAAGATCCACACCCGGATGAGCACGCTTCGTTTAGCATTATGTTGTCAACAGCGCCATCTTTTATTTGCGTGCATTTCATATCTTGGCCGCCAATGTCCAAAACAAAGTCTACTCCGGGGGAAAAATGTTCAGCCGCCTTGTAGTGAGCGATTGTTTCCACCTCGCCCAAATCTACTCGTAGGCCCGCCTTGATTAGATCTTCACCGTATCCTGTTACAGCGGAGTTTGCTAAAAAAGCGCCGTTTGGAATTTTCGAATACAAATCACGCAAGATTCCTACAGTTGATTCTAAAGGGTTACCGTGGTTATTGTCGTAGAAGGAATACAAAAGCCCGCAGTTTTCATCGATAAGCACGGCTTTGGTAGTGGTAGAGCCTGCGTCAATCCCCAAAAAACACGGGCCCGCAAAAGATTGCAGATCATTTTTGGGCGTTACATTTTTGGCGTGCCTACCTTTAAAATCTTCAAATTCCTCGGGAGTGGCGAATAAAGGAGGCAGTCTTTGAATTTCGGGGTCAGTTTGTATGTCCAGAAGCCGAAGGCGGCGCACTATAGTTTTGAAGTTTACGGGTGACAAGGTTTTGGAAGCTATGGCCGCACCTATCGCGACAAAAAAATGCCCGTTTTCAGGAACGATGGCGGTCTTGTCGTCGAGTTTGAGCGTTTCCGCAAACCTTTTTCTGAGCTCGGGCAAGTAGTGCAACGGGCCGCCTAAGAAAGCTACTTTGCCGCGGATTGGTTTCCCGCAGGCCAGCCCGCTGACGGTTTGGTTAACCACAGACTGGAACACAGAAGCAGCTATGTCTTCCTTAGCCGCCCCTTGGTTGAGAAGAGGCTGAATGTCGCTTTTAGCAAAAACGCCGCACCGCGACGCTATAGGGTATATGGTCTTGTGCTGGGAGGCCAAGGTATTCAAACCTTGGGCATCGGTTTTTAGAAGCGAAGCCATCTGGTCGATAAACGCGCCTGTGCCGCCGGCGCATATCCCGTTCATTCGCTGGTCGATGCCGCCTGAAAAATAGGTAATCTTGGCGTCTTCTCCGCCAAGCTCGACGGCGACATCGGTTTTTGGGATCAACTCTTTCACAGCTTCGGCGCAAGCTATAACTTCTTGAACGAAGCCAAGTTCCAGCCTGTCGGATAACGACAATCCCGCCGAACCTGTAACCATGACAGTAACCGGCTTATCGCCCAAAATATCAAACGCCTTAAGCAAAAAGGAACGAGTAGTGGTTTTTATGTCGGAACGATGGCGTTTATAATCGTGTAAGATTATCTCATTACGGCTATCTAAAACCACCAATTTGATGGTAGTGGATCCAACATCCAGCCCAAGGTGCAAGGGCACAATACGATTGTTCAAAAGGTTTCGCTCTCTCTAGTTTTTGATGATATTTCCATGGTAGTAATAGTGGGTATTGTTGTCAAACTGTGTTTGCGGCCTTCTCAAACGGGTGTCTTAAAAAAAGGGTGGGGCCTGCAAGTGGTAGAAGTTTAAATTAAGTAAGCGTTGTTACGATATATCGTGTGGCTAGTGTTTCTTTAGTGATTATATTATTTAGCTTTCTTCAACAAAGCGTGAAAAGAGGAAATCTATTATGACAACAATTCAAGAACAGTTTTTCGATCAGGCGCCACTAGCTTTCACGCTTAGCGAAGTGATTAAGGATTCGCAAGGTTTTCCCCAAGATTATAAGCTTTGTCAGGTGAACTCGGCTTTTGAAAGACTCTTGGGCTGTAACCCCAACCAGGTTCTGGGACAAAATATGACCGGGTGGCTTTTGGGTGCCTTTGGAGTCGATGAGAAATGGCTTGACACTTTTGGCCGGGTAGTACAAGAGGGAACCAGGCAGGAATTCCGCGAGCTTATGGAGCTTGACGGCCATTATTATGTGGTAACCGCATTTATACCCAAGGAAGGCTATTTGGCTGTTCTTTTCCACCGGGCCGTTAATTACGAGCTTGCCCGGCATTCTTTGGAGGCTGTCGAGGATTCGCTTCGGCTTAGCCAAGCCATGACCCAAAACATGTTTGACAATTCGCCGTCGGCCATTGTCATCTATCGGGTTAGGGGAAACGGCTCATCAAGCATGGATTACATCATTCAAGACATTAACCCCGCTTGCCAGAAGATTCACGGGTGGGACAGAGAACGTGTCATTGGGAAACCTTTGGGGCTTGTCAGGAAAAACGTCGATCAGTTTGGGATTGTAAGGGCGTTTAGGCAGGTGTGGAATACAGGTATTCCCACCACTTACCCGGCAAAGTCGTATCTCGAAAAAAGCGGGTTCAGGTGGTATGAAAACAATATCTTCAAGCTTCCTACCGGCCAAATCGTCGCTGTCTATCAGGATATCACCGACAAGAAGAATGCGGAGGAACAGCTGAATAACGAAAAGGAAAGGCTCAAAGTCACTTTGTATTCAATCGGCGATGGAGTTATCGCGACTGATAGCGACGGTCGCATCCAGATACTGAATGATGTGGCCGAAGCTCTAACCGGGTGGAAACAAGAAGAAGCAAAAGGCCTTCCCCTTGTGGAAGTGTTCGATATTTTTAATGAAAACACCGGTAAAGCCAGCGCCGATCCCGTTGCCAGGGTGTTGGCAACAGGGAATATTGTGAGTCTGGAAAACCACACCGCCTTAAGGTCAAAGGACGGGACCATTAAGCCCATCGCTGACAGCGCCGCTCCAATAAAAAGTCAATCCGGCGAAGTGCTTGGCGCGGTGCTTGTGTTCAGAGATGTGACCGAAGCAAGGGCCAAAGAAGCCAAAATCGAATATCTGAGCTATAGAGATGCTTTAACGGGGCTTTATAACAGGGCGTTTTTGGAAATGGAGTTGGAGCAGCTCAAGACGAAAAGAATTGCGGACTATCCAATAGCGGTGGTGTGGGGAGATTTGGATAATCTGAAATTGTTGAACGACAGCTTTGGTCACGAAATTGGGGATGAAGCGTTGGTAAAGGCGGCCACGGCTATTCAGTCTGTGTGCCGTTTCCAAGATTCTGTGGTTCGTTTTGGCGGCGATGAATTCCTGGTTTTATTGAGTAACGCGGATTTAGCTATGGCGCGGGATGTGTGTTTTAAAATTAAAGATGCCTGTAAAGACATAAAAGTGGCAGGAATCGAATTGAGCGTGTCCCTGGGTTATGCCGTCAAGGCAGATTCATCATCCGCTTGGCACAAAGTTTTGAAACAAGCCGAAGATAGCATGTACAGAAACAAATTGATGAGCGCAAAAACTCACCAAAGAGAGATCATGTCTCAGATAAAACACGTGTTGTTCGAGAAAGGCTACGAGACCAAAGACCACGGCCTGAGGCTGGCGGAGTGTTCCATCAGGATAGGGCGGAAGATGGGTCTGCCCTCTTGTCAGCGTGAACAGCTTAGACTTTTGGCAGAGTATCACGATATCGGGAAGATAGCCGTAGATAACGAAATCTTGCGGAAAGCAGAAGTGTTGAGCGAGGAAGAGTGGGAACAAATAAAAAAGCATTCTGAAATTGGGTACAGAATTGCGCAGCGAATCCCTGAATTGGCGCACTTGGCCGACTGCATTTTAGCCCATCATGAAAGATGGGATGGCACCGGTTACCCTTTGGGTTTGACCGGCAGTGGGATTCCCCAGCTTGCAAGGATTTTTGCAGTGGCGGACGCGTTTGACGCGATTACCCACTACAGGCCGTATCGTGAACCCCGTTCGGTTGAGGAGGCAAGGGCCGAGATACAAAAGAACGCGGGGACGCAGTTTGACCCCGAAGTCGTAGCCGCTTTCTTGAGCCTGGATAGTCAATAACTGAAAATATGTCTATAGCGTATCCTATATTGCGAAGGATTCGAAATTTGTAATCCTTCGCTTTATTCTTTATAGTTTCGAGTAATATCAGAAAATGGAGCTGAGATCGCTTGGCGCGATTTTACAAATACCTAAAACCTTTCATCTTTATGGCAGTAACAGTTCTTGCTTTGGTGCTTCTGCAGTCATTCGCGGATTTGAGCCTTCCAAGCCTAATGGCAAGCATTGTAGACGATGGAATCTTTAAAGGTAATATCCCCCTTATCTGGGGAGTGGGCAGGAAAATGCTGCTGGTGGCTCTTGGCGGTGCTTTATGTTCTGTTTTGGCCGGCTACCTGTCTGCCAGGGTGGCTTCAGGTTTCGGGCTGACCCTTAGGGCCGCGGTATTTTCGCACGTTGAGTCATTCTCCTTGCGGGAATTCGACCAATTTGGCACCTCTTCTCTTATCACAAGAACAACCAACGACGTCACGCAAATGCAAATGGTGGTTCTCATGTCCTTAAGAATGGTCGCAAGCGCGCCCATGATGATAATTGGCGGCATCGTTATGGCGGTTTCTCAAGACGCCAAGCTGTCTTTGTACCTTGTAGCCGTGTTGCCCATAATCGTTTTGGCCATAGCGTTTACTATGACGAAGGCTTTACCAATGTTCAAAGCCATGCAGAAAAAGATCGACAGGTTGAACCAGGTTCTTCGTGAAGGGCTTACGGGGGTAAGGGTGATAAGGGCATTTAATCGTCAAGAATACGAGGCGGCCCGCTTCAACACGGCAAATCTGGGTCTCACCGATACTGCTTTACGGGTTAATAGGCTCATGGCCTTTCTTATGCCGCTTATGATGTTTACCTTTAACCTAACCAGTATAGCTATTATATGGATAGGGGGGCACAGGATCGATGCAGGCGGTTTGGAGATAGGCCATTTGATGGCGTTCATTCAATATGCCATGCAGATTCTTATGTCTCTGGTCATGATGTCAATGGTATTTGTCATGTTGCCCAGGGCCAGCGCATCGGCCCAAAGAATAAATCAGGTTCTCGACAGCAAACCTGACATCACAGATCCAATCGAAACCCAAGAGGATATCCCCGATAACAGGGGCACTTTGGAATTTAAAGACGTTACTTTCAGTTACCCCGGCGCGGAAACACCAGTTCTGCGTAACATTTCGTTCAAAACAAAACCCGGAGAAACCGTGGCAATACTTGGGGGCACAGGGTCTGGGAAATCTACCTTGGTGAACCTCATTCCCAGGTTTTACGACGTGGACAGCGGCCAGGTTCTTGTGGGCGGAATCGATGTCCGTGCTCTGACCCAAAAGGAGTTGCGGTCAAAAATCGGATTTGTGCCGCAAAGGGCGGTGCTTTTTCACGGTACCGTCGAAGACAACATCCGCTACGGAAAATTCGACGCCGGTTCGGAGGAAATCGTTCATGCCGCCAAGATTGCGCAGGCTTTTGACTTTGTAACCGCTATGAAAGACGGTTTCCTATCTGAGATAGCACAGGGCGGCGCCAATGTGTCAGGCGGGCAAAAGCAACGTTTGGCCATCGCCCGGGCCTTGGTTAGGAAACCCGACCTGTACGTGTTTGATGACAGTTTCAGCGCTGTGGATTTCAAAACCGATGCTAAGCTGCGGCGTGCTTTGAAGCAGGAGACTAGGCACGCTACAACCGTAATTGTTGCGCAACGCGTGAGCACCATCATGGACGCAGATCGAATCATCGTTCTGGACAAGGGCACTATTGCGGGTATGGGTACCCACGGAGAATTGATGACGACGTCCGAAGTATACCGGGAAATTGTGCTTTCCCAGCTTTCCGAGGAGGAAATCGCATGACAGCCCAACGAGGGGAAGACAAGCCCGTTACGGAAAGGGCTCCCAGACGAGGCGGTATGCAGGGAGGCCGCGGGTTCGGGAGACCTGTGGAAAAACCCAAAGACTTCAAGGGTACGCTGCAAAGGCTTTTGACATACCTTGCACCCAGACGTGTGCAGTTGGGTGTAGTGTTCCTTTTTGCGGCACTGTCCACGGTATTCAGTATTGTGGGGCCCAAAATTATGGGCAAGGCTACCACCAAACTGGCCGAGGGATTAATGGGCAAAATTCGCGGAATCCCCGGCGCACAGGTGGATTTTTCGTATATCGGCAACATCTTGTTAATCTTAGGCGGTCTTTACGGGCTTAGCGCGCTTTTCAGCTACATTCAACAATACACAATGGCGGGAGTGGCTCAGGCGACGGTTTACGATATGCGTAAGGACGTAAGCGCCAAGCTGTCAAGACTCCCTCTAAAATATTTTGACGGCAGGCCTTACGGGGAGATCCTAAGCCGCGTCACAAACGACGTAGATTTAGTAAGCTCCACACTTCAGCAAAGCCTTACGCAGTTTATAAGTTCGATTGTTACGATGGTAGGCGTCATAGTGATGATGCTTTCCATAAGCCCCGCTTTGACTGCCCTGACACTGGTTGTATTGCCCGCTTCCGCAGTTCTTACAGTGTTTGTGGCCAAACGCTCGCAAAAGTTCTTCGCCGGACAACAAAAAGCGTTAGGCGAGCTCAACGGACACGTGGAAGAAATGTACGCGGGGCACAGAATTGTAAAAGCATTCGGGTTTGAGGATAGGTCCATTCAGGAGTTTGGGGAGATAAACGCTCGCCTTTACGACTATTCGTGGAGGGCGCAGTTTA
>CAZXSP010000015.1:18159-20442 GCA_964643285.1 uncultured Eubacteriales bacterium | reverse complement strand
TCTTTTGACCAATCGGGCTACCTAACAGAAACCAACCATTCATCCCGCAAGATTCCGTCTCCGCTAGTAGGCCGGAGTGAGGCTAGGAAGGTCCTGCGAAAAGATTTGCAGGTCCAAGAGGACGGCAAACTTGCGGTAATCCCGCTTCTTGCCGGCCGTGAAGCGCTGGCTTGGGAATTTCGGTGCGTAATAGGCGACGATACCTACTTGGTGTATGTAAACGCCATGGACGGGGTGGAAGAGGCAGTCTTTCAGTTTGTTTCCGATGGGGAGGGATCGCTCACAGTATAGAGCGTCTGAATATCGCGTGTAGGCCCGAGGCATTCTAAGTCAAGCGTTTAACTACCTAAATGAGAGAGGTTGGTACAAAATGAGGCACCCAGATGAACTGGGAAACTTTTCTGCCCCAACATCAATGCAGCAAACAGGACACGGCGGTTGGAGCAGCGGGCATCACATGGGACAAGGCAATTTTCAACAAGGTACGGGTATCAATCAAGGCCAACAAATAGGCCGTCAGCAGACTAATCTGCCTTCTTGGACTCAAGCGGGCCCTCCCATACAACAAGAAGGCCAACGAGGTATGGGGCCTTCTCTCTACCTGCAAGGCGGGTCCGGTCAATACCAAACTGCGCCCGGTTGGAATCAGGGAGTCAGCAATATGAACACCGGCTATTTCGGTCAGTCCAATCTTCCTCATTGGACCAGGGGAACCCAGCAGGCAGTAGGAGAAGGGTCAAGAGGGCTTGGGCCATCAAGCCTTGCCGGGGGCGGAGGTCCCGAACAGTATCAGTTTGCTCAGGGCGGGCAACACTGGCAGCAAACTGTACCCCAGGCTTTTGGTATAGGTGGCAGTCATTTGAGTCATAACCTGCCTTCTTGGACGAGAGGCGCGGGCGATATCGGGTTTAGCCAGTCAGACGCAATAGAGGGCGCAGGCGGGATGGGACCCTCATCAGTTGCACAAAACTGGGGGCAAGGACAGCAAGGCTATGCCCCTATGGCCCAGCAAGGGTTTTCCGGTCAGCAATTACAAAGCAGCGGATATTACGGCGCACAAAGCCACCTCCCGTCTTGGACGGCGGGCGCGGGCACAGTGGGAACCGAGCAAGAAGGGCAAGGCGGCATGGGCCCGTCTTCATACTTTCAAGGCGGCATCCCCGGGCAACAGATGACCCAAGGGAGCTTCTATCAAGGAAATGCGCCGCAGTGGCAGCATAATCATTTGTCACAAGGACCCCGTTAACTAAGGTGGTCCCAATTTGAAAGGCTGAGAGAAGGGGTAGGCGACTACCCCTTCCATCGTAGAAAACCGAGAGGAAGGGGACATTTGTCTGAAATAAGGTACGACATACTGTCGGGCGAGTACGCCATTATCGCTACCGGCAGGGCAAAGAGGCCGTCTGATTTCAAGGCTGCGCAAAAAACCGATTCTAGTGCGGTATCAAAAGACCCCAATTGTCCTTTTTGCCCGGGAAACGAACGACTCACACCGCCGGAAATATACGCCGTAAGGCCAAATGGGGAACCGGATACCGAGGGATGGTCGGTCAGAGTGGTACCTAACAAGTTTCCTGCCGTCATCCCCAAAGAAGAAATGTCCGAGCCGGAACTGGAAAAAGCCGGAGCGAGCCTTCTGAACATCCCAAAAGCGAGCGACAGTTTCATGTATTGGGAGATTCCCGCCGTAGGGCGGCATGAAGTTGTAGTCGAGTCGCCGGAACACGACGGGACATTGGGCTCTTACAGTGAAAATCAGCTGGATTCTATTGTAAATACCTTAAAGGCCAGAACTCATGCCATGTATGACATGAAAGAAATAAGGTATGTCCAGGTTTTCCGTAACCAAGGCCCCGCAGGCGGTGCCTCATTGGCTCATCCGCATTTCCAAATTATTGCCCTGCCATTTATCCCTCCCAGGCTTTTGTTGGAAGCCACGAGGTTTGAAAATTACGAACACGCCACAAGGCGATGCCTTCTTTGCGACCTAGTTGAAAGAGAGATAGAGAAGGATACAAGAATAATAGCTAATACCCGGGATTTTGTGGCATTTTGCCCCTTTGCCTCACGGCATTCCTTCGAAACTTTGATCGTACCCCGGACACATGAAGTCAGCTTTGCCAACATGGGCTCCAAAAAACTGTCAGCCTTATCCAAGATACTGGGAAGTGTCTTCCACAGTTACGAATCTTTGTTTTCTTCACTTTCGTACAATATGGTTTTTCACAGTGCGCCCCCATCAGAACGTTTTTTGAAACCATACCACTGGCACATCCATGTTCA
>CAZXSP010000015.1:7928-18059 GCA_964643285.1 uncultured Eubacteriales bacterium | reverse complement strand
GATATTCGAGTTATGATGCCCAGGTACAAAAGCATCACAGACTACGAAACCCTCACCGATTTTCCGGTCATGATAAACGGACGAAAAGAAACATGTATTCTCAAAAGTTCCTACATCGAGGCTAAGAGCGAAAAAGGCATAAAACATGTGCCTGTCTATTTTTTGGATAACTACCAATATTTCGATAGGGATAGGCTTTACGCTTACGATGATGAAGGCGAGCGATTTTCTTTTTTTCAGCATGCTGCAATATCTGCCGTTGAACACTTAGGATTTATGCCTGACGTAGTACATTGCAACGATTGGCAAACCGGCTTTCTACCGTTTCTCATAGGTTTGCGCTCAAGACAGAACCCGGCGTGGAAACGGGTTGGCACTTGCTATACTATACACAACCTTAGGTATCAGGGCGATTTTCATCCCTCAGTTTTACGATATTTGAATATCGGGACAGAGCATTTCCATCCCGAAGGTTTTGAATATTACGGAAAAGTAAATTTCATGAAGGCGGGAATCGTTTATTCGGACGTGGTCAACACAGTGTCCGAGTCGTATTCCCGGGAAATTCAAACGGCTGAATTTGGCGAGGGGCTAGACGGAGTCCTTCGTAGACGCGGGCACGACTTGTATGGAATCGTCAACGGCATCAATTATCACGAATTCAATCCCAAAACCGACCCTCGTATATTTTCTAACTATGATTCCCAAAACCTATCCAAGAGAGTCGATAACAAACATGCTCTGCAAAGGGAATTAAACTTGCCTGTGTCATGCGCGCCCCTTATTGGCGTGGTGACTCGGCTTGTGGACCAAAAAGGCCTGGATATCTTGCTTGAAGCTATGGATCGCATTCTTAGGGAAAAATGCCAGTTCGTTCTTTTGGGAACCGGCGACAAATTCTTCGAAGACGGATTCGCAGAGCTTTCTCGAAAGCACCCGGAACAAACGGCTGTAGTAATAGGATTCAATGGGGTATTGGCTCAGAAAATATACGCGGGTTCCGATTTGTTCCTCATGCCGTCCAAGTTTGAACCGTGCGGGCTGGGACAATTGATAGCTATGCGGTACGGTTCTATCCCGGTGGTAAGAAAAACAGGGGGACTGGCAGATACCGTTCTGGATTATGACAATGAGACGGGCAGTGGAAACGGTTTCGTTTTTTCGCCGTATACGGCTCAAGCATTGGCCGACGCGACAATAAGGGGCTTGAGGGTTCACCAAGATGCAAATCGATGGCAGAAGTTGGTCACCGACACCATGGAGCGTGACTTTTCCTGGAATAAGCAAGCTGCGCTCTATACAGAGCTGTATTTAGAAGCGCTAGGCCGAAAAGGCCGAGAGGAAAGGCCGGCATAGCTTAGGTTTTTCTCAAACTGTAGTAGCACTCCAACAGTTTTTGCGCGCAAGCTTCCTTGGAGAAATTCTGCGCGGTTCTAGAGGAGTTTCTGCTCATGGTCGAAAGCAGGATGGGGTCCTCCAGAAGCCACAAGGCTTTTCTGGCGATCTCTTTTGGGTCATTCTTACACAGATACCCGTCAACACCATCTTGAACCATGTCTAAAACACCTAAAGCACCCACCGCCACTGCGGGTAAGCCGGCGGCTTTGGCTTCAATAAGTACCAGCCCTTGAGTGTCCGAAAGCGAAGTAAACATGAAAATGTCCGCGCTTGCGTAGATGCTTGGCATAGTACCGGGTGGAACGGAACCTATAAAGAACGTGCTGTCTTCTATGTTAAGAGAGCGGGCTTTAGACTTTAAAGCTTCTTTCAGGGGCCCGTCGCCTACCAGAACCAGACTGGCGTTTACCTTTTCTGTTACCGTTTTGAAAGCCGTCAACAGTACTTCAAAATTTTTCTCAAGGCCCAAGCGCCCGCAGGTCAACACTACAGGCCTGTCAGAAGGTACCCCGTAGGTTTGATGTAGAAAGTTTGGGTTACCGCCCCGAAACTCCTCTACGGCTATCCCGTTAGGTATAGGAATCACCCGGGGGACAGCGCCCCTTTCCTGCAAATACCTGGCTGTTGCCAAAGAAGGAGTTATAACCGCGTCTACCAGACGGGCTACCCGAAAAGCGGCCCTTTCTATGGAACGTGAAACCCTTCGGCCTATGATGGGCAAATAGTGAGAGTACATGTTGTACATGGTGTGGTAGGTGAGGACCACAGGCACTCCTTCACGGCGCCCTATTCTGTAAGCCACGGTCCCAAGGTTGAAAGGGGAATGAATATGTATAATATCCGGGGAAAACTGACGAACTGCCCGTCTTATCTCAGGAGGAAATGGTACTGCAACATAATAGCCTGCGTAAGTTGGAGCTTTGAACGATGAAAAACGCACTACATCTTCCTCTGAGGACGCTTCGGGATAATCGGGGCAAAAAACCGAAACCTGGTGACCGAGAGCAGAAAGCGTTTCTTTCGCGGTAGCCACTGCCCTAGTCACGCCGGATACGTAGGGAAAATAACTATCGCTGAACATAGCTATTCGCATACAATCTGCCTCCTAAACCTTCAATGCAATTATCTACGACCAAGGATTATCTGGCAACTTTCGTGTTTTAGAGACCGCAGGTTACAATACAAATAAGAGTCGTATACAAGATGGAAGGGAGTCGTGCCTAATGGCAATTACAAAGGCTGTATTTCCTGTGGCGGGTATGGGGACACGGTTTCTTCCCGCAACAAAGGCACAGCCCAAAGAGATGCTGCCAATCGTGGATAAGCCCACAATACAATATGTGATGGAAGAAGCTATAAAGTCGGGCATCGACGATTTTTTGTTCGTCACAGGGCGTAACAAAAGGCCCTTGGAAGACTATTTTGATCACTCCCAGGAACTCGAGTCGCACCTGAAAGAAAAAGGGAAAACTGAGCTATTGGAATTGGTTAGAAATATCGCGTCCATGTGCCAGATATATTACGTTCGCCAAAAGCAGCCTTTGGGATTGGGTCACGCAGTATATTGTGCCCGCAAGCACATCCATGACGGATATTTCGCGGTACTCTTGGGCGACGATATTGTGGTCTCAAACACCCCCTGTCTGAAGCAAATGATCGACATTCATGAAGAAACCGGAAAAGCGGTAATAGCTATAAAAGAAGTTCCTTACGAGAATGTGCAATCGTACGGGATCATTAAGGGGCGGCCCCTTGGAAAAGGCGTGTGGGATATTGAAGATCTTGTGGAAAAACCCTCGCCGGAACTGGCCCCCTCTAATCTGGCTGTAATAGGCCGATACATATTACCCGCCTCCGTGTTTTCAACATTGGAACACACAAAACCGGGCGTAGGCGGAGAAATACAGCTTACCGATGCTCTCACGCAATTGGCCAAAAACCACGAGATTGTGGGTTACGAGTTTCAGGGCATAAGATATGACGTTGGCGACCCCGCGGGATTTTTGAAAGCCACTATCGAGATGGCTTTGGGAAGAGAAGATTTAGGGCCTGAACTTAAAACGTATTTGATTCGCTTGGTAGAAACAAAAGGGTTTGCAACGAAACTGTGAGCACTGTCTGAAATTGATCGGTACATCACTGGTTTTTGTATAAAACGGACAGGATTCTCCAAACATAGTATGGAGAACCAATTGAAGGGAGTACAAAACAGTCATGGCCATGGAAGATAGAGATTCACGGTTTAAATGGCAAAAGGACAAGGAACAGGAACTTTGGTCTTACATTGAACGTAAAACGGGGGAAGGCATTTCGGTAACAGCGGCCCTTAAGGAATACGGTGAAGTAAACGGCATGTCTTGGCTTACAGCCAGGTGGAAATATTATCAGCTTCGCAAACGCAGAGTTGATAAACCGCAGACTACTTCGGTGCATGTACCTCCCACAGAAGAGGATTTTATAAGTCACCTGGCGGAATTTGTGTCTTTATCCCAAGAAGCCGGGGAAGACATTGTACCTCTCATAAAAGGACTGTCACGTTTGGCGAGATTGTCCTGTCAAGGATTGGAAATACGAAAACACGCTATCCTAGAAACCCAAGAAGCCAAACGTTCTTTGAATCAAATGAATGAGGCCTTTTTGGAGCTAAGGCAATTTTTGCGGCAGTGGCTTAGCTTGCCCCAGGTGGAGCAAGTGGGGTCTCTCAAAGACTTTACAGTGGGTCTTAATCAGCAGTTGGAAAACATGAAAACGTCCTGACTTCTCTTAGGACACGCACCTTTTATAAAAGCCCCGAATACAGTGTAGTCACTTACAGCATGCGTATTGGGGGCTTTTTGCGTGTTTACTATGCTGCCTGGCCTTGCCGCCGCTTTTGTAAAATTGCTACAGCTATGCTTGGGTTTTGTAGCGGGGAATCATTTTCCTTTGCCCCTTTCGGAAGAGGAAGAAAGAGACTGCCTTCTTGGTCTGAAGCAGGGTGACATGTCAAAACGAAACACTTTGGTAGAGCACAATTTACGTTTGGTCGCGCATATAGTAAAAAAATTCGATCCCAACCCCCAAGATGTTGAAGATATGATATCAATAGGCAGCATCGGCTTGGTGAAGGCTATAAATACGTACAGGGACGACAAGGGAACTCGATTGGCCACCTATGCCTCCAGATGCATAGAGAACGAAATTCTCATGCATTTGCGCGCCACCAAAAACGACAAAACGGAGCTTCATTTATTTGACCCTTTGGGCCAAGAAGCAAACGACGGAGATGTTTCCTATTTCGACGTTGTAAAAGACGAAGAACCCGATGTTGAAGAAGTAGTAATCGCTAAAGTTCAGGGAGAGAGCTTGCTTAAGACTCTCTCGATTCTTGAGGATAAAGAACGGGAAGTGTTGGAGTTTCGCTACGGGCTTTACGGGAAAGCCCCGAAAACACAACGTGAAATCGCCAAGCTACTTGGCATTTCACGATCTTATGTGTCGCGAATTGAAAAAAGGGCTTTGGGTAAGCTTTCCAAAGTGAGCCAGCCAACCTTGCAGTAAACTCTGCTCCTCTTTGGTACAATACGAATATGACCAAGAGAGGGGCATCACTTCATGGCATTATCTGCGAAAAATACAACGGGAACCGGGGCCATGCGCCTTCTCACGCCGTCTTTGAGAATATCTACTGTTTATGATCTGCCCATCGATTGGTTGCATGAAAAATCGATTCGCGCCATTATTACGGACCTTGACAACACTTTAGTACCCTGGCGCGATTACAAAGTCGCAGATGAGCTCTCCTTATGGTTTAGGGGGCTTCACAAACAAGGATTTAGAACTGTCATACTCACCAACGCCAGGCCTTCTCCCACCGTCAGAAAAATGTCGGAATTGCTCGAGACCCAATTGGTGGTAGGGGCGAGAAAGCCGATTCAGCGCTTTTTTCGAAAGGCCCTTGAAAAAGTAGACTCTGCTCCCCACGAATCGTGTGTCGTGGGTGACCAAATTTTCACTGATATATTAGGGGGCAACCTCATAGGAGCCACTACAGTATTGGTGGAACGCTTGGGCAACCGCGAATTTTTCGGCACAAGGATCACACGGCTTTTTGAACGATTTGTCCTCCGTATGATTCCGCCGAAGCCCTAACCGCTTCAAAGCCACTAAAGAAATATTCTTTTTTTCCGATGAATATGTTGATGTCTTTCATCGGGGGGATGATCAAGTGGTCAACGTTTTAGTAGCTTTTTCAGGTAAAGGTTGGCGTAACAAAATTGCACCCATTCTCACACAGTATCGCAACGTTTCAGTTTCGTATATTGACGTCACCAACACTGCTTCTCCGTTGCCAAACACTTCTTTTGATGTGGCATATTTACAGACCGGTGACGACCGCAAGCTCCTAGGAAGTAATCTATCGGCCATAAAACTGAAATACCCAAAGGCCAGACTTGTGTTGGTTTTGAGCAATTTCGGGATCTCAGACATAGCGTACGGTCACAAAATGGGCATCTCAGCAATTCTCCACGAAAACGCAGTAAAAGAACAAATACAAAACTCATTAAATGCAGCTATCCGAGGAGACCTTTACATTTCTTCGGCGATAGTCGACAAGAGCCAGAACACGGGCTTAGAAAGCTTAAAAACAGAACAGTTGGTGTCGTCGCCTGTAAAAAGCATGGATCTTCTAAGTTACAGAGAGCTTCAGGTTCTGAAGCTTGTAGCCCGCGGCATGGCGAATCGCGCTATAGCTAAAACTTTGTTCATCAGCGAAAAAACAGTCAAGAACCATCTTTATAATATTTTCAAGAAGATAGGGGTAACTGATCGTACCAAAGCGGCGCTGTTCGCGGTAAAAGCACTTACTGCGCCCCCCAGTGGGACATTTGGCCCTGTTTCTGTCTCGAGCCAATCCGATAACTAAGGTTGAGAAGTTTACTTAGTTGTCGCGCCTCACCCCCCGAGATGCGATGGCTAAAAATTGAACCCGGCTAAGCCGGGTTTTTCTTTTGGATTTCAGACTATTACGCATAAAAGCCGTGCCTTATGAAGTACCAAAGGCTTATAACCGTCGAAACCAGTGCGAAAAGAGCGGACCAAAAAGCCCCGGCTTTGTTACCCTGTTTCAATAGGGCCCAAGCCCACACCGAAGTGTTGACGCCTGACCACAAAGTAAGAAATATCCCAGCGATGTGCATGTTTTAGTATTGCCTGTATAAGCGCGCCTAAATCCTTTCGGTTTGCCAAGATGGGCCCCCTATGGAATAATTGTGTAATAGTTGCCGTAGCGCAACAGCCGGGTTGTTCTAGAGGGGGTAGTGTTAGTGGGCGAGCTTAAGAAAAGAGTTTTCTCGGGGGTGCAACCAACCGGTATCCTGACCTTAGGGAACTATCTGGGCGCCATAAAGCACTTTGTGGAGATCCAAGATGAATACGACTGTTTCTATTGCGTTGTAGATCTGCATGCCCTCACTGTCCCCCAGGAACCCAGAAGTTTTCGCTCCAACATATTGAGTACTGCCGCATATATGCTGGCAAGCGGGCTTGATCCCAACAAAATGACCTTTTTCGTACAATCCGATGTTTCTTCCCACACGGAATTGGGCTGGATTGTGGAATGTACAGTGAGTTTTGGCGAACTTTCCAGGATGACGCAGTTTAAAGAAAAATCGGAGGGAAAAGATTTCGTCTCGGGAGGCCTTTTCACTTATCCCGCGCTAATGGCGGCGGATATTTTGCTTTACCAATCGGATTATGTGCCGGTGGGGGAGGATCAAAAGCAGCATGTGGAACTCTGCCGTGACGCGGCCATCCGCTTCAACAGCCGTTACGGGCAAACCTTCAAAGTGCCCGAACCCCTTATCGCCCGGTCAGGAGCGAGAATTAGGTCTTTGCAAGATCCCTCCAAAAAGATGTCAAAATCAGATCAAAACCCGAACAGTTACATCGCCTTAAACGATACCCCCGACACCATAGCAAAGAAAGTTAGGAGAGCGGTTACCGACTCAGGAAAAGATGTCATATACGATCCGCAAGAAAAACCGGCTTTGGCCAATTTGCTTACCATATACGCCCATTGCGCCGGCCGGTCTTTGGAAGACTTGCAGACCATGTACCAAGGTTTGGGATATGCCCGGTTTAAGAACGATTTAGCTGAAGCAGTGATAGGCACTGTATCGCCCATCCAAAGGAAGTACGAGGAAATCATGGACTCCGGAACACTTGAAGAAGTGCTGTTAGAAGGGGCATATAAAGCCCGCGGGGTTGCTGCCCATACCATCGCGCTGGCAAAGGATCGCATGGGCCTTTTGAATTTAGAGTCCCGTATAAAAGATAGGCTCTAATCGCCAAAAGACTCCTGAGGAAGGCAAATGCTTTGGCCCGGCATCAGATTCAGTGGTTCAATGTCAGGATTTAGGCGCATCAGAATTTCCACTGTAGTGTCGGTTTCTTGGGCTATGAGATACAAGGTATCGCCCGGCGCCACCACCCAGAAAAACCCGGATTCACAAGGTGGAATCGGTCCCGAAGGCAGTCCCGTAAACACAGGAAGCCTCAGAAGAGAGCCAATGGTCAGATTTTCCGGGCTTACTGTCGGGTTCAATTCCATGAGCTGTTGCACTGTTGTACCGGTTTCCAAAGCTATTCGATAAAGCGTATCGCCTTCTTGCACCTGCCAAAAACGGCCTCCGCTTGTAAGCGATTCTTCTTGGGCCATGTGTATCACATTCTTTGAGCTTTCTGCACCATGTTATGCCCGAGCAGTACCAAAAGGTGAAAATCGGGTCACACACGGATTTTAGACCAGTGACCCGTTCTAAATCTCAAAGCAACCAAGATTGACCTGGTACACATATCCAAAGCCATTCCTATCCAAGCACCGATAAGACCCATTCCCATTTTTACCGCGAGAGTGTACGCCACGACTATCCGCACGCCCCAAATACCTATCATGGTTATATACAGAGTCCATTTTGTGTCTCCGGCGCCCCTAAGCCCACCGCCCAAGATGAAGTTGCCAATCATGAAGGGAAGAGCGAAAGCGATAATCTTCAGTGCCTTGTCCGCAAATTGAATGACAGTTTCGTCGCTGGTATAAAGCAAAGAAACGTATCTGCCCAAAAAGAACAGAATAAAAGAAAGAGCCAAGGAGATTGAAACCCCGATGCCAGTGGCTTCCCAGCCCACCCTCATGGCTTGTTTGGGTTTTTTGGCGCCCAGGCTTTGCCCGACCAAAGTCGTTGAAGCAGTTTGAAAAGACATGCCCGGAATGAAAACCATGCTCTCTATGTTAAGAGCCACCTGGTGGGCGGCGTACACTATGGTCCCAAAACTTGACACTATTCGCGCGAAAAGCATTTGCCCGCCGCGCATGACTACTTGTTCGCCCGCGGCGGGGAGGCCTATTTTGAAAATCCTGCCAACCGTTACTGAATCCAGTTTGAAGGAATCGTGAAGAGACATTTTGATCGCTGCCTTGTGGCCAAATACCTTTCGGAAAATGAGCGCGCAAGCCACCAGCCTGGACAGGGAAGTGGCCACTGCCGCCCCGGAAACCTCAAGCCGAGGAAAGCCGAAATTGCCGCCTATTAGCAGGTAGTTGAATACAACGTTAACGAGGTTGGCAACCATATTAACGGACATGGGCGTTCTGGTGTCACCCGCGCCCCGAAGCGATGCGGACAAACTGATTGCGCCCCCCTGAAACAATAGCCCTAAAGCGACTATCCTCAAGTAGGCGCTGCCGGGCCCTACTACGTCTGGCTCGGCCCCCATCCATTTTAGGACGTTTCCGGAAAACACTACCCCGAGTAGCGACAGCGCTACTCCCGCAATTGAAGCGATAACCAACGCCTGGCGCGCGACTTTAGCGGCCTCGTCGGGCTTCCTAGCGCCGATGGCTCGAGCTACCAAAGCAGTGGCGCCCACATTTAACGACATAAAAACACTCATGGCCACAAACATAGGCTGATTGGATAAACCCACGGATGTAATAGCCCACGGGCCCAAACGCCCCACCATGATCATGTCCGCCATACTCACTAGCGTCATAAGCGTACTCTCAATTAGCGCAGGAAACGCCAGCTCAAAGATACGCCCGCGCATCACGCGTCTTTCTTCCGCCAACTCTTCTTTAGATAGTGGTTTTTCCTCTTCGTCTGCTGTTTCGTAGTCAAGCGCTTCCAAGGCTAAAGAACCATCCGTTTCACCGACTGGGGAACCAGCCATAAGCTCATCCTCATCTGTGAGTCTGTTCTCTGCGTGGGATTGTTCTTCATATGTACCCAAATGTGATTCCCCATCCCCGCGCCCGGTTGAACCAAGAAGGAATCAGAGGGGCGCAATAATATTACCGTATACCAAATATCCTAACATTGAACCATGCGTTTCGCAAACCGAGGCAAAGCGAGAAAAGGATTGCGTTTTTGGAAGTAACTGGTATAATTTGTTATACTAGGGGGAATCGCGTGTTTGCCAGAATGCAGGGTTCGACAATAATCGGTATCGAAGGTTTGTCTGTAGCCGTCGAAGTGGACGTGTCAAGCGGTCTTCCTGGTTTTGAAATCGTCGGCATGGCGGGCACGGCACTACGAGAAGCAAAACATCGCGTAAGATCTGCGCTTAGGAATTCGGGCTTCAAAATGCCGGCGCAGCGCGTGACTGTCAGCCTTGCCCCGGCGGCGGTTCATAAAGAAGGCTCTCAGCTTGACGTTGCCATTGCCCTGGGCGTTCTGGCCGCATCAGGTGAAA
>CAZXSP010000015.1:1952-7828 GCA_964643285.1 uncultured Eubacteriales bacterium | reverse complement strand
GGCTCTCAGCTTGACGTTGCCATTGCCCTGGGCGTTCTGGCCGCATCAGGTGAAATCCCCGTTAACGGCAGATTGAAAGATCACTTGTATCTGGGTGAATTAGGTCTAAACGGATCTTTGCGGCCTGTAAAAGGCGCCCTAACCATGGTCGTTTCGGCTAAAGAAACAGGGGTGAAGTGCGCTGTCATACCGGTTCAAAACGGCGGCGAGACTTGGTTTTTGGAAGGCATTGATCTTTATGTGGCAGAAAACCTAACTGATCTAATACATTACATAAAAGGTCAGAAACTTCCCGGCCCCGCGGCAAATCAGTTTGAAAAACCACAGGACTATGCCATTGATTTATCGGAAATCCACGGTCAGATGACAGGCAAAAGGGCTTTAGAAGTCGCAGCCGCCGGCGGACACAATCTTCTTATGGTAGGAAGCCCCGGGAGCGGCAAGAGCATGTTAGCAAAAGCCATGCCGGGCATATTGCCCAAATTGTCATATAAAGAATCTCTTGAGGTTACCAGAATTCATGGTGTGGCAGGTGCTTTGCCCGAGGGTTTCGGTTTGGTACAAAACCCGCCTTTTCGTGCGCCCCACCATACGGTTACGTCGGCGGCTTTTATAGGAGGGGGCGCATTTCCTACGCCGGGTGAAGTCACCCTCGCACACAGGGGCGTACTGTTTTTGGACGAATTACCCGAATTTCCGCCGTCGGTGCTGAATGCCCTCAGACAACCCATGGAAGAAGGCGAAGTGGTGGTAACCCGCTCCAAAGGGGTGTACACGTTCCCTTGCCGTTTTGTTCTGGTTGGCGCCATGAACCCGTGCAAATGCGGCTGGTGCATAGACGACGTTGACAGATGTACTTGCACAGAAAGCGAGAAATTGCATTATGCATCTCGGGTCCCGGGGCCGCTCCTGGACAGAATAGACCTTCGCCTGCAAGTTGGAAGGGTGTCTACCGAAGATTTGATCGCCAGAAAAGGCGAAGAAAGCGCCGTAGTGCGCCAAAGGGTTCAGGAGGCCAGAAACCGGCAATTATCTCGCCTTAACGGCACGGGTATATGGCTGAACTCACAGATGAGTCCAAAGCATGTTGGCACATTGCTCACCTTTTCTAAAGCAGCCAGAAAACTGGCTTTGGACGCTTTTTGCCGCATGAAGCTTTCTTCCAGAGGATACTACAGAGTTCTCAAAGTTGCCGCCACAGTAGCTGACCTTTGTTCATCACCTCGCATAGAGGAGGAGCATGTCGGAGAAGCGCTTGCCTACAGACAGAGTTAAAGCCGGGAAAATCGGCAGACAAAAACTGGGGGCTCGCATGGAGACTTTGGCGTGCCAATATCTTGAAAAGCAGGGTTATTCAATAATACAGCGCAATTTTCACTGCCGCTACGGAGAAATAGACATCGTGGCTTGGGAGGGTCCGGTTTTGGCTTTCATAGAGGTAAGGTACAGAAAAAAGGGTTCTCTGGTAAGCCCCTTAGAATCGGTTGACCAAAATAAGAAGCGGAAAATTGGGCTCGCTGTGAGACATTATCTGGGACGTAATCGGGTGCAAGACAGTGTTCCTGTAAGAGTTGACCTGTGCTGCTTGCAGGAACAAATTCCGTTTTCACGGATAGAAGAGATAATCTTAGAACAGCTTTCCATCAGGCTCATCAAGGGAATTATTGAGTTTTCCTGAAATCGGGCGGAATGATTTCCTGTGAATGGGCGATGGCCCAAATTCTCTGAGACACTTGCGATGCAAAGGTGTGTAATATCCTTTGTGACTCGAGAACCCGTACGACGGGTACAAAAGCTCGTAGTGCCGCATTATGCGGTCTCTCGTTACCTTGGCGATTATTGACGCCGCCGCCACAGACGCTGACAAAGCGTCCGCCTTCACAACAGCTTCTTGGCGAAAACCAAGATGCTTTGCCTCATAGCCGTCCACCAGTACCAGGTCAGGTGTAAACCCCTTGAAAACCAACATTTTTACTGCCAAACGCATGGCAGAAACAGTTGCCGGCGCGATGCCTTTTTCGTCGATAAACCGATTCGACCTGATACCTATGCCGATTGCCACAGCGACATCCAAAATGTTATCAAACAGTAATTCCCTCTTTGCGGCAGATAGTTTTTTGCTGTCGTCAATTCCAAGGATTTGGGGATATGAGGGAAGAATAACGGCGGCCGCCACAACGGGGCCTGCCATTGGACCGCGCCCCACTTCATCAACCCCGGCCAAATAGGTATACTTTTCTCGCCTGGTCTTCTCCCACTCATACAAATGTCTCGCGCGTTCTATCCCTTGTGCCTTTGCGGTCATATCTAAACCCCCGAGACATATTAGTTCTTTGCTCGGGTATCAATAACCTTTAGCTATTTCGGAAACCCTCTTTGGAATGTAAAACCCGTAGAAAACACTTGCACGCCGATATCGAAAGTGGGTTGGATGGTTTGAAATTTGGAGGGCCAATCAAAAGCGTCCCATTGAGGATAAGTCAGAAAAAGCATAGAGGCCGATTTTCCAACTGAGATAACATCTGATTTTAGTACCTTCAACCGATTGAGAGTTTCAAATGCCAAAATCTCCAGTTGCTCTTGTATGGTTTCGGCCGCCGCGGTGCGCATTTCCTGAGTTGTCAAAGGGGCATCGGGGTTTACGACATACTCGTCCAGAGAGCAGGCCAGCCTTATACGGAAGTGGGCTTGAACTGTGTCTTCCGACTTTTTTACGCTAAGGTGCACCGAGGAATGCTGAATACTGACCGTTGCCGTTTGAAGGTCGCCGGGATAGGCCAATGTCATAAACCAATTATGCCGTTTTCCGGCCATAAGCAGTGCCATCTTGGATTCTTCCGGGTCAAGATGACCCGCCATTTTGTATAAACCTTCTTCGAGTGTGAACACAGCCGTCCCCAAAACCACGCCCGGAGTTGGCTGCATAGGTTCTCCATTTTCCTTCCATGGTGAGGCGTCGGATTCGCTTTGCCCGGAAAAAGCACTTTCTGTGGCTGCCAAACCAAGATATGGGGCCCAAGGAGATTCGCTGGCAGACTGGTATCTTACGCTGAAATCATGAACCGTTACCATAGGACAAAGCCCAAGACTTTGGAAACCGAAAGCGATTATTTTCTGCAGGTAGTCGGTTGCTGTCATCTCTTCAGGAGATTGTAACCGATGCAAAAACTCGTTGGCTGTGCCTTCGCAAACCGCCACAAGTGTATTTGGCCTAAGGTGAACCCCGCGGCTGAAAGCATCGATTATCGGGCCAACATCGTCCTTGGCGAAAACTTCTCCCAGAACGAGTATAGCCGTATGCGTGCCGGATAGTTCCCGTGAGCTGAACGCCCCCAATTTTACTAATGCGTCGAGAAAGTCGCGCCCTTCAGCGGATAGGATGAGAGAAGACGGCCCTTGTCCGGCTTGACCTTCCGGTGCGTGGGCCCTGGGAAGCGCTATCACGACTGTAACAAGAAGCTCATCTAAGACTCCCTTATCAACCCCTATGACTTCTATGAATGAGCGTTCTTCAAGCTCCAATTTCCCCCAACAGCCGCTCAAAACGCCTGATAAAGCGGCAAATAGGAGGAAAGCCAGAGCTTTTTTACAGATGGCGCTGCGGTCAGGTGCTTTTCTCATGGGTATCGACTCTTTGTAAACATTTGGTTTTTCCTCTTATCCTATTTAAAAAATAAAGCACCCATCCAAACCCCACTGCGACAATGCCCGCAGATCTGAAAAACCAAGTATTTAGCAGTTCGCCGGCCTCAAGCATGCTTGAGGGGAGTGCAGCCAAACCAAAAATCAAAGTAATCAAAGAGGGCATGAAGGGTCTGTAGGTATGCAGATTCGACAACTGGCTTAGAGTTATCAAAATGTACATGTAACTGAAACTAATTTGTACAGCCGATGCAAAGAACCATGTAAACACGAACGCAGCCTCAAATCTTTCAAAAAACCTTCCGAAGTGAACCGATCTTGCCAGTATGCCAACAGGGTGCGCAAAACGGGTCGCCGCCGGGTATGAAAAGAACATAAGAACCAAAAGCACGCTGAAAACCATTCCAAGAGATGCCCATAGCAGGCCCTTAAAAGCGCCTTTCGAAAGCGATTCCTGATTTCGGACATAGGATTTGAGTATGACGAAAACAGGTAACCCGCCCCAAAGCCCCACTAAACGTAAACCTTCAGAGAAGACGACCTTTTGCCCCAGCCCCAGTATGGGAAAAAGATTTCTCACATCTAAAGATTTGTAGGACGCTATTATGAGACCGAAAACTGAAATAAGGATCGGGGCAAAGAAAAAAGTGCCTGCACGGGCCACATGCTCCAAGCCCAGCCAAGCGGTGTAGGCACTTGCGCCCAGAGCGATTCCCAACAAAACCTCAATAGGGAACCGGGGCAGGAGGCCGATTACAGCGCCTCCGGCGAATATCCTGGCGCTCATGGCCGTGGCAAATATGTAAAGGAGAATCCCGGCGCCCACAATAATATCGCCCGGATAACGGCCTACGGTTTTACGAACAGCAGGCACAAAAGCGAGATCGGATGTAGCCTTGGACCACAACACCCAACCCCAAAGCCCCAAAAAAGCGAAAGCGCTGGACACGATGGACGTTATCCAGGCGCCGCTGCCGGAAGAGATTATGAGGCTCGCGGGGGTTATCAAAAGGCTTTTCACCCCAAGGATGTATGTCATCAAAACCGCCACCTGCCTTTGAGACAAGTGGCCCAGGCTCACAACCTCTTTTTGATTACTCTTTTGAGCGCTTGCTTTTTCTGCCCGATTTCCGGGGCCCGATTTTTCTCTTGTCACTAGTTTTGCCTTCCTTTTGAATACGTGTGTCCTTGGGTTCTAAGGTAAGCCCGGCATCCCATCGCCGAACGGGGGTACCTTGCCTGATCTCATCCAGCGGCCTCACATAGCCGGGGCGCTTCTTGTCTATGGCGGGGCTCAACAACAAAGAGCCCAAATCGACGTTGGTATTATCAACCGCGCTGAAATACTGTATTCCGAAACTGTACAGGCTGAAGGCTTGGCTAAACATAACGTAAGATGCGGCCACTATGCCAAGAAGACCAAAAAGAGATCCCACTACTATGAAAATTAGCGTGGCCACCCTTGTAAACATGGCAATTTCCAAATTTGGCAGTGTAAAAGAAGCTACCCCCGTTACCGCTATGATAATCACCATGATAGGGCTTACCACTGAAGCCGACACTGCCGCTTCGCCGATAAGAAGCGCGCCCACTATGCCTATGGTGGGTCCTATTGGCGATGGAATTCTTATACCGGCCTCCCGTATCAACTCGAAACCCACATACATCAACAACAATTCCATAGAAAGCGGAAAAGGGATATTTTCTCTTGAAGCAGCGATGGCTGTTATGAGAGTTGGGGGTATCATTTCAGGGTGGTAATTGACAGTGGCTACATACAAGCCGGGAAAGAACACGGTTAGTACCAATGAAAAATACCTGATGGCCTTGAGGAAGTTACCATACGGCCACCTAATGTAGTCGTCCTCGGGGCTGTGAATGAATTGGGAAAAAGTGACCGGCATTATGATAGCAAAAGGGTCGCCGGAAACAAAAACGGCGCACATCCCCTGCATCAAGAAGTTTGCGACCCGATCCGGCCTTTCGGTACCCATTATTGTCGGCAAAAGGCTGTGGTGGGTTTCGATATATTGCTCCAACAGCCCGCTTGAAAGCATTTCCGAAGTGTCGATGGCGGTAACCCGCCTTCTGACTTCTTTAACAATTTTGGGGTTAGCCAAACCTTCAACATATAACAAAGCGCATTTTGTTTTTACCCTGACGCCTACGTCCAAGCCTTCCACAACCAGGTCAGGAGTTTGAATGATGGAACGAATAAGCCCTGTATTTGTCCT
>CAZXSP010000015.1:0-1852 GCA_964643285.1 uncultured Eubacteriales bacterium | reverse complement strand
CGTCCCATGCTGAAACTTGACCTTTCAGGCCGGGAACGGGTCGGATTTACGGATCTTTTAAGGAACTGAAACATATTTTTCATTGGCATTTTTCCACCTGCCGTGAGTAATACCGGCTCAGTTCAGCATTCCACTGTTTCGGAAGACTTATTAAGGTGTAGCGCCATGATGAACTGTATGGTATATTAATGGAAACATTGGCGAATATTGGAGGAGAAACGCGATTTCAGAGATTTCTTCCAACCTGTTAGTTCCGGGTGATTTCGATTACCCAGAAAATCTCCTGCCGCTTTCCGAATCCCCCGGTTCCTTACATGTGATGGGGACACTAACCCCTGCCGACCGTTTAGCCATCGCTATTGTGGGAACCCGTTCACCAAGCCCTGTAGGAAAAGTGGTTGCTTTCGAGCTTGCCCGCGATTTGGCGGAAGCGGGTGTGACAGTGGTGTCGGGGCTTGCCTCCGGCATAGACGCAGAAGCCCATAAAGGCGCAATATCGGTTCTTGGCGGAAGAACCATTGCTTGTCTTGGCGGCGGGGTAGATCATGTTTATCCCAAATGTAATGAAAGGCTTTTCAAAGCTATCCCTTGCCGCGGTGCGTTGGTTTCGGAATACGCCGATGGTACTCATCCCGCGCCTTGGAGATTTCCTGCCAGAAATCGTATTATTTCCGGAATGTCTTTGGGTGTCGTCGTTATCGAAGCAGGGGAGAGATCCGGAGCGTTGATCACTGCGGATTGGGCGCTGAAACAAGGCAGGCCTGTAATGGCGGTGCCCGGGAGTGTAAAATCGAGAACAAGCATAGGCTCCAATAGGTTAATCCAAGATGGAGCTTACCTGGTAAGTTCGGCCCAAGACATATTATCCTATATGGGGGAAGAAAACCGCAGTTTTACAGGGAGAACAGTATCAAACAAGCCCGATCGCAAACAATTGAATTTTGAGGAAGCCTTGATTCTTAAAGAAATAGAAGGCAAAATGCTCACCGGAGATGAAATTATTGATCTTTTGCCTTCTTTGGCGCCCGGAAGAATAATGTCGCTGTTATCGTCTTTAGAAGTGAAAGGCGTTCTGGGAAGGCTTTCGAATGGCAGATATCTCGCGACAAAGTAAAAAAGGGTGACGCTAACATATGTCAACAGCCATAACAAAGAAACCTCTCATAATCGTTGAATCGCCGACAAAAGCAAAAACAATATCTAAGTTCATGAAATCTCGTTACCAAGTCATAGCGTCTCTAGGACATGTGAGGGATCTTCCCAAGAGCACTCTGGGCATTGATGTGGAAGACAATTTCACCCCTAAGTACATCAACATTCGCGGCAAAGGCGACATAATCAAAAAACTGAAAGAAGCCTCCAAAAAAGCCACCAATGTCTACTTAGCCACCGACCCCGACAGAGAAGGTGAAGCCATTTCGTGGCACCTGTGTTTTGTCTTGGGCATCGATCCCGGAAAAGCAAAAAGGGTCACCTTTCATGAAATTACTGAAAAAGCGGTTAAAGAGGCCTTTCGGAACCCGAAACCCTTAAATCTCCGGCTAATCGACGCCCAACAGGCCAGAAGGCTTCTAGATCGACTTGTGGGATATAGCCTGAGCCCGTTGTTGTGGCACAAGATTCGCCCGGGGCTTTCTGCGGGTAGGGTTCAAACGGCGGCGCTCCGCTTGATCGTTGGGCGGCAGATAGAAATCGACTCTTTTGTGCCCGACGAGTATTGGACTATAGATGCCCACCTAAAAGGTCAAGCCGGGGAAATCCAGGCAAGGTATTTCGGCAAAAAGGCGGATCTTCCTAACAAAGAAGCCGTTGACATCGTGTTAAAAGACATAGATGGCGTGCCGTTTGTGGT
>CAZXSP010000014.1:13019-21216 GCA_964643285.1 uncultured Eubacteriales bacterium | reverse complement strand
GCCCACTGTACCTCGGGCTTAATCGTTTTCCCGCGCAACTCTTTTTCCACGCCGCTGAGCCTTTCGTGAACGTTGTCCGTGGGATCGAGTTCGTCGATATACACGATTTTGTCCGGGTTACACAAGGTACACCCGCCGATAATGTCGCACACACGCTCACCTTGAACTGCTTCTTTTGGCAAATTGTTGTATCCGAAATGGTGGCATACAGGCGCATAGTAGTCGTCATCTCTCGCGTATACGGTGTCGGCAGCAATCCCCCCCAAGGGGTCCCTGGCTATTCCGTCGCCGTTGCGTTCGGGGTAATGGCCTGAATCCACAAAAACCCCTTGAGCAACCGAGTCGAAATATCCGTTTTGTTTTATCTCTTCGAGAAACAAAACAGCGCGTTCGGTGATCTCTCTTACTTTCGTATGGAAATTTTTATCGAGTTTTAATTGAACCATGTCCTTCAAGCCATCGAGCCCAATAAGGGTTTGTTTGGCCGTGTCCACGGCGTTTATACTGTTGTAATGCCAAGGGACATTCCTGCCTTCATCCGGCGTTATTGTGCTTTGCACGTCGGCGGATGTCAGCCGAGAGAGCAATAGATTCAGAACATGAGTAACAGTGGCCTCCCTGGTATCGGATTCGATGTATCTTGTATTCTGCTGTGCCCGAATCTTGTAGTCGGAGAAAAGCCACCTTAGAGCGACCGCGTAAGGCAGGTCGTATGACATGGCCGGAGCGGGAGCGGCAGTAGGCGGCACAGATGACAGCGCTATTTTGTCAGGCTCCATGCCTACTTTTCGGGAAAACGCCGAGTTCAACGCGTGTTGCACCAAAAGTTCGGGCATGACCTTCCAAGCTTCTTTCGCCGTGGCGTTGGCGTTATGGGCGCCATCGATCTGCAGTATGTCAGCTCTGGCCATAAGATGCTTTGCTACTGCGGCGTCCACAAAAGACCTTACCATGTTCACGTTGCGGTACAGGATATTGTATTGGGGATCTTGGTGGGCGCCATTGACGCCTTCTTCCGCGAACAGTACCGCTATTTCGGGGCCTGCCACACCGGACACATAAGAGTGGAAGTTTATGGGCCTCCCTACTTCGTCTTCGATGAGATCAAGCGCTTTCCTAGTGGCCCGAACCTGTTTGCGAGTAATAGGTATTCCCCCAACGCCCTGAGGCGTACCTTCCAAAAGGCCATCTATGTGGCTTTGCCCGGTAGTGCGAATAACCATCATGTGGTCCGCACCGTGCCAGGCGGCCATCCTCATGCGCCGTATGTCGTCCTCAAATCGGCCCGACGCGATTTCAGTGGTGATAACGGCATCGGGCTGCGGGTCTATTCCCGAAAAGTGCCTGGCCGCCGGCAGCGGCACAGAATTTTCAAGGGACTTCGAGGTTTCGCTGTAGACAAAAGGCCCTATTTCGTTGTTTGGGCGATGTCCCCTCCAGGTCCAGCCTTTACGCCGCGGGCGATAGTGTTCAAGACCTTCCAGAATGGCGTTAATGTCTATTTTCTCGTTTGGCTTAAGCTTCACTAAGCACCGCCTCCAAAAAGCGCACGCACCTTGTCCCACCCAATCCCTTGTGACAGCTCTCTACCGGCCTCTATGTAGTCAATGTGTTTGTCTTGGGAATACGCCAGAACTAAATGTCCCGCACCTTTTCCAATGAGGCCATGCCTAACCGCCCAAGACACAATGGATGACGCGTCCAAGCTTGAAAAACCCATTCTCAACAGCACAGATCTTTCAATAGAAGGGGATGTATTCTTTGCGGCCAGCTCAATAAGGGGCTCTATTATGTCATCAGTAAGCTCCCAAAAACGTTCCTTGAGCTCTTGGTCGGAAAGCCCCTTCAAATGCTTTCGCATGGACTGAAAATCACCTGATCTCGGCATCTGGCATCACCCCTAATTCGGAAAGCACATTTGTAATGTAATCTTTTGTAGACGCGGTATCTTCGGACAAAAACAAGATTTCTTCCTGAGTCACGCTTTTGATATCGTTTTTTTCCACGGCATTCTTGATGTAAGACCTTTTCATGCGGTCCAAAGATATGTCGGAAACATGCAACTGGTGAAAGTTCTCGGGAATTACGATGGTTTTGCCCGGGATATTCAATTTTGGGTCGCCTCTTAGTACTTGAATCCCCATTCTTCTGGCAAAATCGAGTTGGGCTTGCGGGTGTTTTCCCGCACCCGTATATTCGGTTTCCTGCACCACGACGATTTGATCTTGACTGAGTTCCCTGGCCAAGGGAACAGCGGCCGCCAGCGACGTATTTCCTGCGGGGCCCCTTTCCATGCCTTCCAGCTCGGCCATGGCTTGTGTAATGTAAAACACTTCCCCTTGGGTAACAGTCACATACCTGTCCAAATACCTGAGAGGACGAGCAGCGTTTTTTGGGACATCGGTTCGGTCGGGCCAGGTCGCGAAAGGCACCCCGAAGCCTGTGTGGCCCGTGGTAAACGATTTTTTGTTGAAGTCGGTATCGGACGCCATATGCAGCCCGGAAAGGTCAACGCTGGCGCCTATGACCTTGGTTCCTATGGCGCCTTTTTTACGGATTCCCCTAGCGGTCCCGGTGACGTTTCCCCCACCTGCGTGGGTCGCCACCACATAGGCGGGATCACGGCCGTAATCTTTACGCACTTGTTCAACGAGCTCGGCTCCCAAGGTCTCTATCCCGGCTACACCAAAAGGGCTGTATAAAGATGCGTTAAAGAAACCGGTTTCCTCCAAGAGGAGCAATGCCACATAAAACAGCTCCGGACCCACTGTAAGTTTTACGACTTCAGCACCATAAGCCTCGCATTTGCGGGCTTTTTCTATTATTTCAGGCTGTCCCACGTGCCGTGAGTCAAACACTTCCTGTACAATAATGCACGGCATGTTCCTCATGGCCGCCTGGGACGCGACTGCCGCGCCGTAATTGCCGCTTGTGGCGGCCAACACACCGGGATATGCTAGTTTTTGCGCGTGATAGACCGATACGGCGGCCCTACGATCTTTGAAACTTCCCGAGGGGTTTGCAGCCTCGTCTTTTACGAGAATTCGCGCACCGTAACCTTTTTTGGATGTGCGGCGCACAAGTTCGGTGATATTCCTTAGCTCCACCAGGGGCGTATTTCCGACACCTGTCTGTTTTTGAATGGAGGCCACTTGAGGCAAGCTGTACCCTGTTTTCTCCATCATACCTTCGTAATCCAAAACCAACCTGCCTTTTATAAACTCCCTGTATTGAACGCCCAGGGATTTCTCCATTATCTCTTGGCGGCGGTCCATCACGCTTTCATACGACATGCGGTCAGTTGCCATAATTGTCATCCTCGCTCTCCTTCAGCATTTTCCTAAGCTCTTTGCCGACGGATGCGAGTTCCGGAACAGTGGGACCGTAAGTATGTCCGTATCCCGGGTTAAATGCGGCCAAAACCCCTCTCACCTTACGGCCCGAAGGTGTTTCTACGGTGACCTCCCGGCCGTACAGGGCTTCATCCAGCGCCCACCCGCGTACCCAAGACTCCAATGGTACCAAGGAAGTATCTGAAGGAACATCTTTCGAACGCTGGTTTGGCTGCAAAATGACGTTATGTACTTCTACCCAATCGCCTTTTTTGCAGCGCTTGGCGCAATCGTGTGCGCTTTTGTCCCGGTTTTCTGGCAATACAGTCACCTACCGCTAAAGATTGTGGTTGCCCTCGGTATAGGCAAATCCGCCATAGTCCAAAGGCCCGGCGGCGCTTTTACCACAAGGGGCAAGATGTTTACCGCCATGGCTATAGTACCTATGCCTCCCGGAATTTCGGGTTTAATGCAAAGATTCACAGGGGGCGTACCTTGGATGTTTATGTAGTCGCCGGTTTCCACGCCTTCTGCTTCAGGGCATATTTGCTGCGGATGCTCCAACAAAATCACTTCTTTTCCATTTGCATAGCCCCGGGCTGTGTGTCTGCATCCGGCAACTCGGCCCGGCAGTACGTGGGCATGTTCCGTTCTTCTTTCAACTTTTGATATGATAGGTTCCCTTTCTTGCACAATACGTTGTATATCCCAACCCAAAGCGTTTCCTATGAGTTTTATGGATTCAGGGAATCCCACATGACCCACTATTGTCCCTGCGTCTATCCCCAATCGGAACTCTTCCGGCGTTGTGCCCACCCCTTGGGTACGCATAACAGTGGGCCCGAAAGGTGTCAGATCGTTAACCCTTTTTGCGTGAATATGTTCTACATGGGCGCAAACCCCTGTTAGAGTGGTAACCAAAGTGTCCAATACAAAACCCGGATTAACCCCTGTACCCACCACGGCTTTATTTGCCTTTTTGGCCAAGTCATCAATTTTGCCCGCAAGCTCGGGATTGCCTGCCCACGGATATGCCATTTCTTCGGATATAGTAACCACGTGGGCCCCGTACCTAAGCGCCAGGGCTATGCTGGGGAAAACATGCTCTACAAAGGATGAAGTACAGATAAAAGCTACGTCAGGGCTTTGTGAAAACGCTGCCGCTGAGTCTTCGGACACCGATAATCCCATTTTGGGGCCTCCCAAAATGTGCCCGATATCCTCTCCTGCTATTGGGGGCACATCAATAGCCCCTACGATCTTGGCGCCTTTTTCTAAAAGTAGCTTTGCAATACCGCGTCCCATTACGCCAAGGCCCCACAAGACGGCTTTCATGCTATGGCCTCCTTTACTCACATTATACATTCGTGAATAATGGCCAAATCCCTTCACTTATGGATTATGTCCAAAAGAGAGGCGCGCTTATTGCGGGGCTTTCGGTCGCCCAAGTTCAGGCTATATTATTGACGCTTCTACGAAGGTGATAATCGCGTTATGGATGCTATCCGCGAGTTTTTGCTGATATGGAGCGCTGCCCAACAAGTTTTCTTCCTCGGGGTTTGACAGAAATCCCAGTTCTACTGTAACTGCGGGTTTTTCACCGTGGTTTAGCATGAAATGATCCAACCTGGCTGACGCTTCTCTTTCAGTCAAAGTGTTTTCTACCAGTTCAGCCTGGATGAGCTTCGCAAGCTCCTGTGAGCGCGGATTCCTGGAAGCATTGTAAAAGGTCTGGGCGCCTTTTTCCCTGGAATCGGTGAACGCATTGCAATGGATGGATAACACGATTGTAGCGTTTGAGGATTCGATAAGATCTATACGAGCTTTAACATCCCCGCCTTCTTCTGAATCGAGATCGTAATCCCCTGTCCTGGAATACACAACCTTAGCACCGCTTTTTTCCAGCCGGACGCCCAAGTACAAAGACACTTTCAAAGCTATGTCCTTTTCTTCGAATTTTTCGCCGCAAGCCCCGGGGTCAATTCCGCCGTGTCCGGGATCGATATACACAATTTGCCCGTGCAAGGGCCCTACCGTCACAGCAGAAGGCTCGTTAGCCCCCCGCAACATGCCGGCTGCGGCCAAAACCAATAACAAAGCGCCCCAAAGCACAGCACGCCTTGTAGTAATTATAAAAAGGGGCCGACGTTTTCGCCTGCCCCTGCGTCTTGTCATGGATAAAACCTCTCGTCCCTGGCTTTATTGGCCTACAAAACAACACATATACAGGGTGAGTCGAGAGTATGACACCCTTTTCATGCTTAACGCTTGGAGAATTGCGGCGCTTTTCGTGCCTTTTTGAGGCCGAATTTTTTGCGCTCAACCATGCGTGGGTCGCGTGTGAGATACCCGGCTTTTTTCAGAAAAGCCCTGAAATCTTCGTCTACGAACAGGAGGGCCCTGGCTACCCCGTGTCTGCACGCTCCTGCCTGCCCACTAAGCCCGCCGCCAATTACGTTTACCATAAGGTCGAATTTACCCTCTGTATCGGTGACCCTGAAGGGAGCCGTAACTTCCTGCTCAAGACTGGGGTTTCTAAAGTAGCTGGAAATATCTTTGCCGTTAATCAGGATTTTGCCGGTTCCCGAAGCGATCCGAACCCTGGCTATGGCGTTTTTGCGTCTTCCTGTAGCAAAAATCCAATCTGACATATCTTATTTCCCCCCTTCCCATACTGAAGGCTTCTGGGCTTCGTGAGGATGTGTTCCCGATTTATACACAAAAAGCCGCTTTATAACCTTCCTGGAAAGCCTGTTGTGGGGGAGCATACCTTTAACCGCCGTTTCGATAACACGCCCGGGATGCTTCTTCATCATTATTTTATAGGGAGTGTATCTGGCGCCGCCCGGATATCCCGAGTGAGTAAAAAACACCTTATCCTCGAGTTTGTTTCCGGTCAGTTTCACTTTTGAAGCGTTCAATATAATAACACTATCTCCCATGTCAACCGAGGGAGTATAAGTTGGCTTATGTTTTCCCTGGAGTATGGTTGAAACCAGAGTAGCGAGCCTTCCCAGTGGCCTTCCCTCAGCATCGATAACCCACCACTTTCTGGAAGCCTCCGTGGGTTTCGCCATATACGTGATACCCAATGCCATAACCTCCTTGATGCCGCCTAGCAAGCAACATACATTCTAACTTTCGTAATAATTGGGGTCAAGAGAACTTGATTTCTTCCAAACACAAGCCTTTGCCGGGCAGGCATTTCCCTATTTGCACATTTCCCGGGCTTATAAGAGCCTCCCGGATTTTGCCCTGACAAAACCTGCCCCTGCCCACATCTATCAGCGTTCCCGCTATAAGCCTCACCATTTTGTACAGAAACCCGTCACCGGACACCCAAAACTCCCAAATCTCTCGGGGGCCCGGGTCTTTCTTCACCCATTCAGCCCGAAATACATTTCTTACTGTAGTAAGAGACGACGACCCTTTTGCCCTGAAGTTATGAAAATCGTGCCGGCCCAGGATATATTTTGACTCGTCTTGCATCAAGTCGAAATCCAGATGCCCGTAGAACGCCACCGAATATCTGGACATCATGATATCCCCTTTAAAACCCCGCGAAAACCTGTAACAGTAGGTTTTCTCTTTTGCCTCCTTCAAAGGGTCAAAACTGATCGGTACTTCTTCGCACATTCCGACTAGCACATCCTTGGGCAGAAACTCAAGAAGACCCAAGTGGATACGGTTGGTCGGAGTCTTGGTCTCTGACACAAAAGAAATCACTTGCCCTTTGGCGTGAACGCCGGAATCAGTACGCCCCGCCCCTCGAATAGTAACTTTGTGCCCCAGGTAGGCCCCAAGCGCCGATTCCAGCACCTGCTGCACTGTTCTGCCTTTCGCTTGGCGCTGAAAACCGTAAAAACCCGTACCGTCGTACTGAACCGTGGTTTTGAACCTTCGGTGTCCTTGCCCAACCCCACGGAACTCTGCTTCCTTTTTGGCTGCGTAGCCCATGTTCATTGACTTCAAAACCTTTTACGCCAGCCTTTGTATAACGGGACCGAACCTAAACCTCACGTAAACCACTATCCCCACCACCAGGAAAACCACACCAAAAGCTACAAAATCACCCGCGCCCAGGTGAAACACCCGCATCCTGGTGCGTCCTTCGCCACCATGATAGCCTCTTGCTTCCATGGCCATAGCCAGATCGTCTGCCCGGCGGAAGGCGCTGACAAATAGCGGCACCAATAAAGGCACAAGGGCTTTGGCCCTTTTCACCATGTTGCCCGACTCGAAGTCAGCCCCTCTTGCCATTTGTGCCTTCATGATTCTTTCCGCTTCTTCCAAAAGCGTCGGGATGAATCGCAAGGCAATGGTCATCATCATGGCCAACTCGTGCGCGGGAACGCCAATTTTCCGAAATGGCTTCAAAATATCTTCCAGTCCGTCAGTCAACTCAATAGGCGAAGTCGTCAACGTCAAAAGCGATGTAAAAAGGATCAAGATTATTAACCTTATCCCGATAAAAAGCCCTTGAATCAAACCTGCCCAGGTAGCCACAGCCGGGCCGATTCGGAACATCTCGGGCCCCGGCGTCAGGAACAGATGCAAACCCATGGTAAAAAGCAATATGAATACAATAGGCCTGAGGCCACGGATTAGCATCCTTACAGGCACTTTTGAAAGCCCGATGGACATAGCCGCGAAAGAACCCATCACCAAGAACGCCCAAAAATTGTTGCCCAAAAACAGAACCACCATAAACACGCCTGCCAAGACAATTTTGACTCTTGGATCAAGCGAATGAATCGGTGAATTGGCGGGATAATATTGTCCCATCATAACGCCGCTTGACATCATAGGGCACAATCTCCTCCGCTTTTTCCTAAATGCTTCTTGATCTCAGCCAAGGCTTCGTC
>CAZXSP010000014.1:0-12919 GCA_964643285.1 uncultured Eubacteriales bacterium | reverse complement strand
CACAATCTCCTCCGCTTTTTCCTAAATGCTTCTTGATCTCAGCCAAGGCTTCGTCGAGATCCACAACATCGGTTCTTACATTCCAACCTTTTTGCCGCAGTTGCTCCATGAGGAACACCACATCCGGCGGACGGAGACCGACTCTTCGGACAAATTCGGTCTTGGAAAACACCTCTCTGGGAGAACCATCTGCCACGACCTTTCCGGCTTCTAACACGATAAGCCTTTGGCAAAGCCTTGCAACATCTTCCATGTTGTGGGACACCAAAATAACGGTCATACCGCTTTTGTGCATCTCGTTAACTGTGGACAAAACGCCGTCGCGCCCTTTTGGATCTAACCCTGCAGCGGGCTCATCCAGAATGAGCACCTTCGGTTTCATGGACACAACACCGGCTATGGCAACGCGCCTCAGCTGCCCCCCTGACAGTTCAAAAGGCGATCTTTCCAGAAGTTCCGGTGAAAGCCCTACCATTTCCGCGGCTTCCTTCACCCTCTGGTCGATCTCTTTTGCCGGGAGCCCCAGGTTCTTAGGCCCAAACGCTATATCAGCGGCAACTGTTTCCTCAAACACTTGCTGTTCGGGAAATTGGAATACCAAGCCCACCTTTTGGCGTAAAGCGCGAAGACTTGCGCCTTTTTCCCAAATATCCCGGCCATCCACAAGAACCTGCCCCGAAGTGGGTTTCAAAAGCCCGTTCAAATGTTGGATCAAAGTCGATTTACCGGAACCTGTTGGGCCTATCAAACCCACAAACTCTCCGTCTTCAATGCCAAAAGTAATGTCACTTAAAGCCTGAGATTCTTGAATGCTGCCTCGGTTATATACATGGGTCAGATGCTTGACTTCAATCGGCATAACTCATCCACCAGTTCATCTACACTCAAAACGTCAGGCGAAATACTGTAACCGGATTGGATTAACATGTCTGCCAGCTTACCCAGGGGCGGGACATCCAAGCCCAACGCTTGTAGTTTTGCTTTTTGCGCAAATACCTTTTTTGGCGAGCCTTCCATTACTATCTTTCCTTGGTCCATTACGACAACCTTGTCGGCGTACAGTGCTTCATCCATGTAATGGGTTATGTGTATAACAGTAAGCCCGTAAGTTTTGTTTAGAAATGTCACTGTCTTCATCACTTCTTCTCGCCCTTTTGGATCCAGCATAGCAGTGGGCTCGTCCAAAATGATGCACTTAGGCCTCATGGCCATTACACCGGCTATGGCCACCCGTTGCTTTTGCCCCCCGGACAAAAGATGAGGCGCATGGCGGCGAAAAGACGACATATCCACCAATTCCAGGCTTTCCAACACCCTGTTTCGGATTTCTTCGGGTGGCACCCCTAAGTTCTCCGGACCAAACGCCACATCTTCTTCTACAACTGTAGCGACAATTTGGTTGTCGGGATTTTGAAAAACCATACCGGCATTTTTCCGAATTTTCCAAGTGTAGTCTGAGTCTTTGGTATTCATGCCGAACACCAACACTTCCCCTTGGTCCGGCAGAAGCAGCACATTAAAATGCTTAGCCAGAGTAGACTTGCCTGACCCATTAGGCCCAATTACCACAACCAGTTCCCCTTGTGATATGGCAATGTCCACCCCGGCCAACGCTAACACACTTTGGGACTCACCTATTTGGTATCTGTGAAATACTTCTTTAGCTTCGACAGTGCTTTGCATATTGGGCTTTCTATTTCTCAGGCTTTATCAACTCTAGAATCGCCATGGAAGAACCGTCGCCCCTTCTTTGGCGAGTCTGTATAATCCTGGTGTAGCCCCCTTGGCGGTGGGCATACCTGGGCCCCAAAGTGTTGAACAGTTTTGTGACTACATCCTCTTTTGTAAGATATGCTAAAGCCCTGCGCCTGGCGGCCAAGCTATCCTCTTTGGCAAGGGTTATCATTTTTTCGGATAAAGACCGGGCTGCTTTTGCCTTTGCCAGCGTGGTCTCTATTCGTTCACTTTCCAAAAGGGACGTCACCAAGCCGCGCAAAAGCGCTTTTCTTTGCGCGGTGTTTCTATCAAATCGCGAGTAAGCCAACTCAACTTCCCCTCACTCTTCTTCTGGACGGAAGGCCAATCCAAGCTCCGCCAGCTTATTCCTAACTTCCTCAAGAGATTTCTTGCCCATATTGCGCACTTTTGAAATCTCCGCTTCGGTCTTGTCCACCAACTCACGAACGGTGTTGATGCCGGCCCTTTTAAGGCAATTGAAAGATCTGGCAGAAAGCTCAAGCTCGTCGATGGACATGTCCAGAGTTCTTTCCACTTCGGTTTTCTCGACAATCTCTTCCTCGCTGTCGTCCTCTTTTACCCTCGAAGAAAGATCGCTAAACATCTGAAAATGCTCAATGAGTATACCAGCGGCATTTTCCAATGCCTCGTCCGGCCTGACACTGCCGTCAGTCCAAATTTCCAATGTCAGCTTGTCATAGTCAGTTCTTTGCCCAACTCGAGTGGCCTCGATAGTGTAGTTTACCTTAGTTACAGGCGTAAACCTTGAGTCAACCGCGATGACGCCTATGGGCTGATTGGGCAGCTTGTTGTCTTCCGCAGTAACATATCCGCTGCCTTCCTCCACAGTTAGCTCTATGAAAAGCCGCCCGCCGGTGTCAAGTTCGGCAATGTGGACATCGGGGCTCAAAATCTCCAAATCGGGATCAGAAATGACATCCCGGCCTGTCACACTGCAAGGCCCTTCTTTGTCTATACGCGCCATTTTGGGCCCGGGGCTGTGCAATTTCACCACTAAATCTTTGATGTTGAGAATGATATCTGTCACGTCTTCGCGAACCGCCGGAAGAGTCGAAAACTCGTGCAGCACACCCTCAATGCTTATTCTGGTGACGGCAGCTCCGCGCAAAGACGACAGTAGAACCCTTCGGAGGGAATTCCCCACAGTCACTCCGTAGCCGCCCTCTAACGGTTCCACCACAAAACGCCCGTACCGTTTGTCCGGAAAGAGCTCTTCACATTCCACTCTCTGTTCGTTCGGGTTAAGGTTAAACACGCTTGTAGATCCCCCTTCAATTCAAGCACAACCGGGGTGAGCCCTACTTGGAGTAAAGCTCAACGATTAAACGCTCGTCTACTGGAGCGTCAACTTCGTCTCGTTCAGGCATGCGAAGGACTGTGCATTTCCAATTTTGCGCATCCAACTCTAGCCAAGCCGGAACGTTGTGGCTTTCCAATCCCTCCGCCATGGCCTTGAACCTCTCAAGTTTTATGGCTTGGGGCCTGACTCTGACAACATCCTCAGGGGAGACCAAAAACGACGCAATATCAACCTTTCGGCCATTCACTTCGATGTGCCCATGCCCCACTATTTGACGGGCTTCCTTCCTGGAGCGCGCGAAACCGGCGCGGTACACAACGTTATCGAGCCTTCGCTCCAGAAAAATCATGAACACTTCGCCTGTGACACCCCTAGTCTTAATGGCCCTGACGAAATAATTTCTGAATTGGCGCTCGCCAACGCCGTAAAACCTACGGGCCTTTTGCTTTTCTCTAAGCTGCGTCCCGTATTCGCTTGGCCTCCGTACCCTGGTGTGCATACCGGGAGGGGACGGCCTTTTCTCCAAAGTGCATTTTGTGAAACATTTGTCGCCTTTAAGATAAAGCTTTTGGCTTTCTCTCCTGCATAGCCTGCAGGAAGCATCCGTATACCTTGACAATGATGTGCCTCCCTTAAACCCGGCGCCTTTTGGGCGGCCGGCAACCGTTGTGCGGGACAGGGGTAACGTCCTTAATGGTGGTAACTTCTAAGCCCGCCGCTTGGAGGGCTCTAATAGCTGCTTCCCTGCCCGAACCCGGGCCCTTGACCATGACCTCAACTTCCCTCATACCCATGTCAATGGCCGTTTTAGCGGCGCTTTCGGCAGCCAGCTGTGCGGCAAAGGGAGTGCTCTTCCTGGACCCCTTGAAGCCTTGCTTGCCGGCAGTTGACCAAGAAACAGCCCCGCCTTGGGTGTCGGTTATCATGACCATTGTGTTGTTAAAAGTCGATCTTATATGAGCAATGCCCTTTTCAACCACACGACGTTCCCGTCTGCGCGGTCTTTCTCTTCTAGCCATACGTATGGCGCCTCCCTAACGTCATCTCTTCCTTCTGGCCCCCACTGTTCTCTTGGGACCTTTCCTGGTACGTGCGTTGGTCTGGGTTCTTTGGCCTCTGACAGGCATTCCCCTTCGATGCCTAAGCCCGCGATAGGTTCCAAGATCGATAAGCCTTTTTATATTAATCTGAGTCTCGGTGCGCAAATCACCTTCGACTCTGTAGTTTCTATCGATAAACTCCCTTATGCGTGCCGCTTCTTCCTCGGTTAAATCCCTTACTCTGGTATCGGGATTAACGCCTGTGTTCTCCAAAACTTGCTTGGCCCTAAACCTGCCTATGCCAAAAATGTAAGGAAGCGCAGCCTCGATTCTTTTATCCCTTGGTAAGTCCACTCCCGATATACGCGCCATTATGTCACCTCCCGGCTAACCCTGTCTCTGCTTGTGTTTTGGATTTGTGCAAAGAACCATAACCTTGCCATGCCGCCTAATAATGCGGCACTTCTCACAAATCCTTTTAACGGATGGTCTGACCTTCATATTAGAACCCCCTTTACAGAGGATGCTCCCCTGTAATTACCGAAACCGCCTTGTTATCCTGCCGCGGGTGAGATCGTACGGACTAAGCTCTACAAGTACCCTGTCGCCCGCAAGAATTTTTATAAAGTTAATTCTCATTTTTCCGGAAATATGGGCTAGAACTAAGTGTCCTCCATCGATCTCCACCCGAAACATGGCATTGGGAAGCGGCTCTACGACTCGGCCTTCTACCTCAATGCTGTCTTGCTTCGGCATGTTATTCCCCCTCATATCCCTCACAAAAGTCTGTCCATGTCGTGGTAATTTATACCAAAGTCAACCACTGGGGCCCTTTTTCAGTTATCGCCACAGTGTGTTCAAAGTGAGCCGATAGGCTGCCGTCTTTTGTGACCACGCTCATGTTGGGGTGGGTTATCACTTCGTAAGTCCCCACGTTAACCATGGGCTCTATGGCAATAACCATACCCGCCTTGAGCTCCCTTCCTGTGCCCCTTACACCAAAATTGGGCACCAGAGGCTCCTCGTGCATATCCCGGCCCACACCGTGTCCGGCATAGTCGCGAACAACAGAATAACCAAACTTTTTGGCGTGGCTTTCAACGGCGTACCCAATACTGCCCAGGTGGCCGCCGACAACGGCTTCGGCTATGCCTTTTTCCAAAGACTCCCGAGTGCAAAGAATTAGCATTCTCGCCGTTTCCGAAACCTTACCCACAGGAAATGTGGCAGCCGTATCCCCCACAAAACCCCCGAAAGTGGCGCCCACGTCCACCGATATAATATCGCCTTCTTTGAGGCGGGTTTTGTCGGGAACACCGTGGACCACCACATGGTTTATTGAAGTACATATAGATGCCGGAAAACCGCCGTACCCTTTAAAGGTGGGCAAGGCACCGTGTACCCTTATAAAGCTTTCGGCCTCTATATCCAACTCTTGGGTGGAAATGCCGGGCTGAATCAGTTGACCCAGGTGCTTTAGGCAAAGCCCCGCGATTCGACCGGCTTCTGCCATAGCCTCTATTTCTTTGTCACTCTTTATTACTATCATCTGCTACATCTCTTCCTGTTGAAGTAACCCTTTTTCTGCCAACAAGTGTACTATAAAATCGTTCACTTGGTTTACAGGATGGGTACCATCAACGCTAACCAAGATACCTTTGTCTTTGTAGTACCCCAATAAAGGCTTCGTGTGTTTGTCGTAAACAGCCAATCTGTCTTTAACCGTTTCTTCCCTGTCATCTTGCCGCGACATCAAGGAAGCTCCGCAAACATCACACTTACCGGCCGTCTCGGGTGGATCGCTTTTGATGTTATACGGCCTGCCGCACCCGCTGCAAACTCGCCTGGTTTTTGCCCGTTCCAAAATTTCCTCTGACTGAACTTCCAGGTTAACCACCAACGATAAGTTCTCGCCGGCGGCGCAAAGCATGTCATCCAACGCCCGGGCCTGTGCCAGATTTCTGGGGAACCCATCTAAAACGTAGCCTTTTTTGGCCTCGGGGGAACCCAGCTTTTTCTCCATTATTTGCACAGTGATGTCATCCGGCACCAGTTCGCCTTTGGCCATGATGCCTTGAACCAACTGCCCAAGATCGGTCCCGGCTTTGACCTCTTGGCGAAAAATGTCGCCGGGCGCCACATGCAAGAAACCAAACTTCTTGGCCAGTGCCTTAGCCTGTGTTCCTTTACCGGAACCGGGAGGCCCCAACAATAGGATACGTACCATCTTTATACTCTCCTACCTTAAGAAGCCCTGGTAGTTTCTCATGACCAGCTGAGCTTCGATTTGCTTCATGGTGTCCAAAGCCACTCCCACGACTATAAGCAGGGCCGTTCCACCCAAAGCGTGAAAACCCGGAAGCCCCGTTATCTGAATCATAAAGTTCGGCAACACGGCTATTAAAGCCAAAAACAAACCTCCCACCAGCGTTATCCTGGTGACTACCTTGGACAACAAGTCGGAAGTGGGCCTGCCCGGCCTTATCCCGGGTATAAAACCGCCATACTTCCTCATGTTATCAGCCACATCCAGGGGATTAAAAATCATGCTGGTGTAGAAAAACGTAAACCCAAATATCAAAAAGGCATACATGACAGTATACCACGGCTTGTTATAATCGAAAATCTCGCCGAGCTTGACCGCCCAAGGCGCGTTTATAAACGAAGCTATGGTAGCCGGGAATGAAAGCAAAGACGAAGCAAAAATTACAGGAATAACGCCGGCTTGGTTTATCTTTATAGGAATGTGGGTAGAGTAGCCGCCCATCATCTTTCTGCCCACTACCCGCTTGGAATACTGAACGGGTATCCGTCTTTCACCCTCTGTGACCCAGATAACCAAAAGGATAGTCACAAAAGACACCGTCAAAAGCGCAAGCGCATTGTACCAAGCTGCTGTGCCGGCTTTAATCATAGCGTAAATGCGGAAAAGCTCTCTGGGTATGCCGCTTATGATACCGCCGAATATGAAAAGCGATATTCCGTTACCTATGCCTTTTTCGGTTATGAGCTCACCTAGCCACATGAGAAAGGCAGTGCCCGCCACCAAACTCAAAATAGCCTCGGCGGCTACCCAAAAAGACATGGAAACCAGGGCTCCTCTTGCCCGAATACCCATGGTCATCCCAAAAGCTTGGATAAGGCCAAGGATAACCGTAGCATATCTGGTATAGCCTTGGAGCTTCTTTCGCCCGTCCTCTTCTTTGGCCATTTCTTCCCACTTGGGAATTATCATCTGAAGCAGCTGCATGATAATGGAGCTGCTGATATACGGATGAATGTTCATGGCAAAGACGGAATAGTTCGATAGAGCACCGCCCGAAAAAAGGTCGAGGAAGGCAAAGAACGAGCCTTCGCCAAAAAGCTGCCCCAAAACCTCCGGCATGACACCGGGTACCGGAATGGCCACGCCGGCCCTAAAAACCATAAGCATGGCAACGGTTATGAGAATCCTCTTTCTAAGATCGGATATTCGCCATGCGTTTCGCAAGGTGCCTACCATTTATATCACCTCGACCTTACCGCCGGCGGTCTCAATTTTCTCCTTTGCAGATTGTGAGAAAGCGTGCGCTTTGACAGTAAGAGCCTTTTCGATTTCGCCTTCTCCCAATATCTTTAGGTTTTTAGCGTTCCTTCGCATAAGCCCTGCTTCTTTCATCTCCACAGGGCCCACAACAGCGCCTTGGTCAAAAATATCAAGGGCCTGCACATTGACCAAATCGTAATCGACTCTAAACTTGTTGTGAAATCCCCTTTTGGGAAGGCGCATGGTGAGCTTCATTTGCCCGCCCTCGAAACCCGGGCCCTTGCCCCCGCCGGATCTCGCGTTTTGGCCTTTATGGCCGCGGCCGGCTGTTTTGCCCCAACCCGAACCTAAGCCCAGTCCTTTTCGTTTCGACACTTTCGTGGATCCGGGCACAGGGGAAAGCTTATGCAATTCCATTTGACAAGACCTCCGATTCCCCATCTTGCCGCGCTTTTATGGGCTTCCCTCGCAACTCGGAAATCTGGCTGTAAGTCCTCAGTTCCCGAAGGGCCTGCATTGCCGCGTAAACCACATTATACGGGTTTGCCGAACCCAAGGATTTTGCCAATACATCCTGAATTCCCGCCAACTCCATAATGGGTCGTACTCCCCGTCCCGCGATTACTCCCGTACCAGGTGACGCGGGCCTCAGCAAAACCATCCCGGCGCCGTGCCTTCCAAGTATTTCGTGAGTAATCGTGGTTCCGTGAGTGGGAACTTCGATTACATTTTTCTTGGCGTCTTCAATACCCTTCCTTATGGCGTCGGTTAGATCCTGGGCTTTCCCAAGACCCGCCCCGACTTTACCCTTGCCGTTTCCTACGACCACAAGGGCCCTAAAACTGCGTCGCCTGCCGCCTTTGACGGTTTTGGAAACAGGTCCGACGGAGACTACTTCATCTTTGAACTCGTCCTCAACACGATTGGGAGGTGCGTCCCTTCGAACATTGTCCGACCTGCCCCTGCCTTTTGCTCGTGGATTATCCACCCTGTAATCACCCCGCATTTAAAAATCCAAGCCGCTTTCACGGGCGGCTTCCGCCAAAGCCTTAACTCTTCCGTGATACAGGTAACCGCCCCTGTCGAACACTACCCTGGTGACACCGTTTTCCAAGGCTCTTTTAGCGACAAGTTGCCCTACCTTTTTTGCGGCAGCAATGTTTCCTCCGGTCTCGGCGTTACCCTTAAGAGACGGCTCAAGTGTTGACGCCGACACCAAAGTGTTACCGGCCACATCGTCAATAACTTGGGCATAAATATGATTCAGGCTCCGAAAGACGCAGAGTCTTGGCCGATTCACAGTGCCCGAGATCTTTTGCCGCACTCTCAAGTGCCGCCTGGCCCTTTTCTTCTGTTTAGTAGTTAAAGACATTGAAAGTGCATCCTCCCTGCTGCTTTGCCACTACTTAGTGGTCTTGGCTGCCTTACGTCTTAGGATCTCACCGGCATACTTGACGCCTGTACCCTGATAGGGTTCAGGCGGTCTCAGCCGTCTGATGTTGGCCGCTATTTGACCGACTACTTCTTTGTCGATTCCGTGTATGGTAACGGTTGTAGTCGAAGGAACATCTATAGTGACATCTTTAGGCGGCTCAATCTCTACAGGCCTTATGAACCCCAAATTCAATACCAGCTTATCTCCTGCCTTTGTGGCTCTGTAACCCATGCCGGATATCTCCAACTTTTTGGTATACCCTTCTGTTACCCCGACAACCATGTTGTTTATAAGGGTTCGGGTAAGACCATGCATGGATTTATGAGATTTCTGGTCGGAGGGCCTTTCCACAACAATTTGGCCATCCCCGACTACGACTTTCATATCTTGATGAAACTTACGGGCCAAGGTGCCTTTGGGCCCCTTGACTGTGACCTTTCCATCCGCAAGGGTCACTTCGACCCCTTGTGGGATCTCTATAGGTTTAAGTCCAATTCGAGACACGTAAAAGACCTCCCGCGGATTCTTACCAAACGTAACAAATGACTTCGCCGCCCAAACCTGAGGCTCTGGCTGCCCTATCACTCATAATACCTTTTGAGGTGGAAACGACGGCAATTCCCAATCCCCCAAGCACTCTCGGAACCTCATTTTTATTAGCGTAAACTCTCAAACCGGGTTTAGAAATCTGTTTGATTCCTGTGATGGCTCTGGTTTTCCCCGCACCATATCTTAGATAAACCTTGCATTTTGCTGCCGGTTTGCCGGGAATCACCTCAAAATCTCTAATGTAGCCCTCGGATTTGAGGACATCCAATATTCTCTCTAACATCTTTGAGGTAGGAAATTCCAACCTCTCATGCTTGGCCATGCCCGCATTGCGGATCCTGGTCAGCATATCCCCAACAGGGTCGTGTGTCATGGATGATTCCCTCCTACCAACTGGCTTTTGTTACGCCAGGTATCTCGCCTCGGTGAGCCAAACGCCTAAAACAATGCCTGCACAGCCCGAATTTTCTTATTACCGAACGTGACCGGCCGCATATCTTACACCGATTCACGCGCTGTGTCGGATATTTTGGCTCCTGCTTCGCCTTGTTGATTTTGGCTAGAGATGCCAAGCAATCTCCCCCCTAATGCTTAAATGGCATGCCAAGGGCCTTCATAAGGTAAAGACCTTCCTCATCAGTCTTGGCATCAGTTGTAATGGTAATGTTCATTCCCCTGATCTTGGAAACTTTGTCGTAGTCGATTTCTGGGAAAATAATCTGCTCCTTAAGCCCCAAAGAAATATTTCCCCTGCCGTCGAATCCATCAGGTGAAATACCCCTGAAGTCTCTCACCCGCGGCAGAACGACGTTAAAAAGCTTTTCCAAGAAATCGTACATTCGGTCTCCCCTGAGGGTAACTTTGCAGCCCACATTCATGCCGGCCCTTACCTTAAAGGCTGAAATAGAACGCTTAGCCTTAGTGATAATGGGTTTCTGGCCCGATATCCTGGCAAGATCCGAGACGGCCGCCTCGAGCACGTCGGCATTTTGTGTGGCTTCCCCAACTCCCATATTGATGACGACCTTTTTTACCTTCGGTACCTGAAAAACATTCTGATAGGAAAAGGCCTTCATCATGGCAGGGATGATATCCCCACGATACATTTCTTTTAACGCCACGTCACTCGACCTCACTTATCAATAACTTCGCCGCATTTTTTGCAGACCCTGACTTTATCGGGGCCGTTAACCTTAAAACCCACTCGGGTAGGCTTCGAGCACCTGGGGCATATCAGCATCACATTGGAAACGTCTATGGGCCCTTCGGTCTCAATGATCCCGCCCTGTTGCATATCCTTGGTAGGTTTTTGATGCTTTTTTCGCATGTTAACGCTCTGTACAATTACACGGCCTTGTGCGGGCAAAGCCCTTAGAACTTTACCTTTCTTGCCGTTATACTTGCCCGAAAGCACCAAAACAGTATCGTCTTTTCGTATATTCAAGAGCACTACACCACCTTTATGGCCCTACAAAACTTCGGGAGCCAAGGAAATAATCTTGGTGTACTTTTTCTCCCTGAGTTCCCTAGCTACCGGCCCAAAAATACGCGTTCCTTGAGGATCGTGCTCGTCCCTGAGGATAACGGCAGCGTTGTCATCGAACTTGATGTAAGTGCCGTCGGACCTTCGCACATTTTTGGTTATGCGTACCACAACAGCCTTCACTAGCTGGCCTTTTTTAACAACGCTACCGGGAGTGGCCTCTTTTACTGAAGCGACTATAACATCCCCCAAGCTAGCGTAACGGCGCCTAGAGCCGCCCAAAACCCTGATACACTGAATCTTCCTGGCGCCCGAATTGTCGGCCACCTTTAGCCTGGTTTCGACCTGAATCATGATGCGTCACCCCCGGCCGAAGAGCGGTCTTCCGGAGAAATCACTTGGATAATCCGCCATCTTTTATCCCTGGACAAGGGCCTTGATTCCACCAGCACAACCGTATCGCCGGTTTTCGACGCATTATTCTCGTCATGGGCTTTCACTTTACTGGTAGACCGAATTCTTTTCCGATAAATTGGCGCTATTTTGAAGGATTCGATGGCTACAACGCGAGTCTTATCCATCTTGTCGCTTACCACAACGCCCTTAATTTGTTTGCGTAATCCCCGTTCCATGTTCAACCCTCCTGGGCAAGCTTTCCGAGTTCCCGTTGACGTTGAACCGTCTTCACCCTGGCGATAGACCGCTTAACGTCGCGAATCCGCGTTACGTTGTCAAGCTGCCCAGTGGTCATTTGAAAACGCAGGTTGAAGAGTTCGTCTTTGAGATCAGAAAGCTTTTTCTCCAAATCTACGTCGGCCAAATTCCTAATCTCCTGCGCCTTCATTATCACTCACCGCCTTCTCGCGTAGCTCTCCCATAAGTTCTCGCCGCAATTGAAACTTGGTGTGAACGGGAAGCTTTGACCCGGCCAATCTAAGTGCCTCCCTGGCGTCTTCTTCGCTTACGCCCGCAATCTCAAACAGAATCCTGCCGGGCTTTACCACGGCTACCCAATATTCCGGGTTGCCTTTGCCCCCACCCATTCGGGTTTCTGCAGGTTTCTTCGTTACAGGTTTGTCAGGGAATACCCTGATCCAAACTTTGCCGCCCCTTTTGATATACCGAGTAAGCGCTACACGGGCGGCCTCGATCTGCCTATCCGTGATCCAAGCAGCGTCAAGGCTTTGAAGACCGAATTCTCCGTAAAATACCTCGTTGCCTCGGGATGCTTTGCCTTCCATTTGACCCCGGTGATGCTTTCGCCATTTGAATCTTTTGGGCATCAACATGGCCTATTTACCTCCCTCGGTCCCAGTAGTTGCCTTTTGGGCCTTTACGGGAAGAATATCGCCTTTGTAGATCCAAACTTTGATTCCTATACGTCCATAAGTTGTGCGCGCTTCGGCAAAACCGTAGTCCACGTCCGCCCGTAAGGTATGAAGCGGCACAGTTCCTTCGCCTGCCCTCTCGCGTCTGGCTATTTCGGCGCCGCCAAGGCGGCCCGAAGCCCTAAGCCTAATTCCCTTGGCGCCATTGCGCATAGCCCTTAAGATGGCCTGCCTCATAGCTCTTCTGTAAGAGACTCTTCTTTCAATGGCTTGAGCGATATTTTCTGCGACTAATTGGGCGTCTATTTCAGGGTTCTTAACCTCTACGGCGTGAAGGATTATCCTTTTGCCGGTTTTGGCCATGAGTTCCTTTCGCAGCGCCTCAATTCCCGTTCCGCCGCGCCCGATAACGATTCCCGGCTTCGCAGCGTGAATCGTGATGGTGGCTTCCTGGGGCTTTCTCTCAATTTCAATTCTGGGAATACCGGCGAGAGGAAGCT
>CAZXSP010000013.1:8097-21417 GCA_964643285.1 uncultured Eubacteriales bacterium | reverse complement strand
CCCAAAGATGAGGGCGTCGTAAGCGGGCGGGCTATTGGATTGTATCCGTTGGGAAATAGGCTTCCCCGTGGCTTCATAGTATTCAAGTGCCCGAATCACTCGTTTAACATCGTTAGGGTGCAAATTGCGCCATGTTTCCGGGTCTTTTGCCTGAAGCATCGTGTGGAGAACCGCATTGCCCCGGGTTTTGGCTATGAGCTTCATTTCGCTGCGAAACGGGTGGTTGGGCGGGGCGTCTTCTAAAGGGAACCCTTGCAGAAGGGCCCTTATATAGAAACCGGTCCCCCCTACAACGCAAGGCAATCGCCCTCTGCCGCGGATTTCGTTTATGGCGCCTGTTGCCCTCTTTTGAAACTCTTCAACGCTCCAGGCTTCATTCGGATTTTTTATGTCAATTAAGTGATGATTGACTTTGTCTTGGTCTTCAATGGGTGGTTTGTCTGTGCCGATATCCATGTACCTATACACTTGCATGGAATCGGCTGAAATAATCTCAAGCGGAATTTTGTCGGCTAAATCCATAGCTAACCGCGATTTCCCGGAAGCGGTTGGGCCTGTTATAACCAAAAGTTTGTTTGATGATGGGTTTGCCATTACTTTTTATTATACCCTCGGCCACTGTCTTGGTGCCGCTCTCCCAAAAAACTTATGTATGTCGTCAAGGGGTATTTCCCTAACGGTGGGTCTGCCGTGGGGACAGGTTCTGGCTTGCGGCATTTGGGCAAGATCTGTCAAAAGCACCGCAGCTTCTTCCGGGGACATAGGTTCTTGGGCTCTTACCGACGCGTGGCAAGCGGCCAAAGCTATCTTGGCATGGACAAGGTCTTCTTTGGGCGATTTACTCGGCTGAGTGTCTTTTTCAAAAGAGGTCAATATATCTTTCAAATTTTGAGCCAAGACAGGTTTACCCAGGACAAGCGGTACCGCGGTAACCATAACCGTGTTTTCTCCCACCAGCCTTGATTGAAACCCCAATTCTTCCAAAACAGCCTGATGTTCTTCATAACATGCGGATTCTTTGGGCGAAAGCCTCATAATGTCTGCCATCAGAAGTTCCTGGCTGCCCATATCCAACGACAACAACTTGGCGTAAGTGATGCTTTCCATGAGCGCGTGTTTGTCTATCAGAAGCAGCGATTCAGGTGTTTTGGCCACAAGATAAGTGTCTTGTATGTGGCCCAAGTACCCCCATCCTTCCGGAAGGTTCGATTCACCTGCGCTTATGTGAAAAAGCTCGTGAGCAGGTACGGTAGGGGCCAATCCACCGAATGTATCCCTTATGACGTGTCTTTGTCTTTGAAAAAACTCTTTTGACTGCGGAATTCCTGCGCCTGATTGTTTGTGTCCAACGGGGACTGGGGTGACATCCCCAAACCCTTCTGACACCAAAGCATGGCTTATGGCCTGCATCAAAACGCGTCTAATTTCGCTCTCGTTTTTAAACCTTACTTCTGCCTTGGTGGGGTGTACGTTGACGTCAATTTGTTCCGGGGGCATGCTGAGGTTCAAAAATACCACAGGATATGACCGGGGCGCCAGCAAACCTCGGTAAGATTGGTCCAGTGCCCACCCCATCCATCCAATTCTTACGGGTCTGCCGTTAACAGATACGAATTGTCTGTCTCTTTGGCGTCTGGAAACCTTGGGTAAACACACAAAACCCGCTATCTCCAGAATTTTCGGCGCGGAAGATTCTATAGGCGCCAAGGCATTTGCTGTGTCAGGCCCGTACAAATCGGCAATAACGTTTCGCAAGCCTGTGCCGGAAGTCATAATCGCTTTTTTGCCGTCTACTGTAAGCTCGAACCTGATGTCCGGCCAAGAAAGGGCCAGGTGTTCCACAACATCGATTATGGCCTGTTTTTCTCTGCTTCTAGATTTAATGAACTCTAATCTGGCGGGAGTATTGTAAAACAGTTGTCTTATTTCCACAGTGGTTCCTTGAGGCAACCCCAAAGGTGACACTTCCATCACTGCCCCGGCTTCCACACTGATTTTTGCGCCAACTTCGGTGCCTTCCGTCCTCGACAGCAGCGTCATTTTGGAACAAGATGCGATGGAAGGCAAGGCTTCACCGCGGAACCCCAAGCTCGTGGCCATTCTTAGGTCATCCAAGGAGCGGATTTTTGAGGTGGCAAAGCGTTCCACCGAAAGGACAGCTTCCTCTTGGGTCATGCCTTGGCCGTCGTCGGATACTCTCATCAGTGACAATCCGCTGTCGGCTACTTCTATGACGATTCTTTTGGCGCCCGCGTCCAAAGCGTTTTCTGCCAATTCTTTGACGACCGAAGCAGGCCTTTCAACTACTTCCCCGGCGGCGATTTGGCTGGAAACAATAGGGTCAAGTCTTTGTATGGATTTCTTATCAATCATTATGTATCTTTCCTCGATGTAATTTTGCTTTTCAGCTCATACAAAAATTTCAAGGCTTGGAAAGGGGTAAGCCCGTCCAGGTCTTTTTCTATAAGTTCTGTGAGTACCATTTCAGCGGACAAGTTGGATGAGGCCGCGGCTTGGTCGTAAAATAGCGCTTCTTGTCCCGGAACTGCTTCAAATGCGTCTAAGGAACGCCCCGCGAGCTGGCCCAATATTCCATGCCGATACCTGCTTCCCCGCCGGGCTTCCGTTTCGAGTCCCCCTAATATCTCCCTGGCCCTGGCCACCACTTTAGGCGGTAACCCTGCCATGGACGACACCTCTATGCCAAAGCTGCCTTGGGAAACCCCGGGCTCAACATGTCGTAACAAGGTAATCTCGTCGCCCGTTCTTTTCACAGAGACTCTATAGTTGACCACGCCGGGCTTCAGATCGGACAAGAGCGTGAGCTCACGGTAATGGGTAGCTACAAGCACCATAGCGCCTACATCCTTTGGGTCTGCCAAGTGTTCTACAACCGCCCATGCCACAGAAAGGCCGTCGAAAGTGCTTGTGCCTCTGCCGATTTCATCCAGCACTACCAGGCTTTTTGAGGTGGCTGAGCCCAAGATTCGTGACACTTCCTCCATTTCCACCATAAACGTGGATTGTCCCATGACCAAATCGTCGTAAGCGCCCACCCGGGCGAACACTTTGTCCACAGGGGTAATGGAACACGATTTGCAGGGCACATAAGAACCTATCTGGGCCATTATGGCCGTAAGCGCCACTTGCCTGCAGTATGTGGATTTGCCGCCCATATTGGGGCCGGTTATTATCATTACCCTGTCATTTCCCAAGTTCAAATCGTTGGGGACGTAAGTGCCGGGCGGAAGGATGGTCTCCAGAACCGGGTGTCTTCCGTCTTCTATTACAAACGTGCCGTCATCCGCTATCTTTGGGCAGGTATAATCGTTTGTGTGGGCCACTTCTGCAAGGCAGAAAAGAACGTCGATTTGGGCCACGGCCCGGGCGGTTCTTTGTATTCTGCCAAGAAGGGTCGTAAGAAAATCTCGTACTTCGCAAAAAATGCGGTACTCTTCCCTGCGCAGGCGCTCCTCGGCGCCCAAAATTGACGCTTCTTTGTCACTCAGTTCGGGCGTTACAAACCTTTCTGCCGACACCAAGGTCTGTTTTCTTGTGTATTCCTCGGGAACTGAGTCCAAATTTGATTTTGTAATCTCTATGTAGTACCCGAAAACCCTGTTGTAGCCTACTTTGAGATTTTTTATTCCGGTGCGTTCCTTTTCCTTGGTTTCAAAAGAAAGCACCCACTTCTTACCCCCTGTGGCCAGTTGTTTTAACTCGTCCAATTCCGCCGAGAACCCTTTTTTTATTATTCCGCCCCCGGTTATACCCAAAGGCGGTTCATTTACTATGGCGTTTCTTATGGCAGATGCGGCTTCCGGGATGTGGTCAAGGTTCGAGATAAGCTTTGACAAAAGCTCGGATTCAGCCTTTTTGCAGGTTTGGTTGAGTTCATGAACATTTTCAAGCGATGATGCCAGGGATACCAAATCTCTCGCGTCGCACGACTTATAAGACATTTTTGTTACAAGTCTTTCAAGGTCTCTTATTTTGGGAAGTAAGGCCCTCACTTGCTGCCTGAAAGCCGAATCGTTGTATGCTTCTGTTACCACGGACAGCCTGTCCGAAATTGCCTGTTTGTCCAATAGCGGCCTTTCGATCCACTGCTTTAGTAGCCTTTGCCCCATAGCAGTATTGCATTTGTTCAGAACCCCAAAGAGCGAGCCATGGACGCCGCCTTGCAGACGCTGCAACAGTTCCAAGTTCCTGACGGTTGAACGGTCAATTTGTACGAACTCGTCACTTTGGTACATTCGGGGCTTTTTCAAATAGCTTAGGTCGGTCATCTGGGTTCTTTTGAGATAACTCATGAGTCCGTGGAAGGCTTTTTCGGCGTTGTGGCGGGAACCTTCGTTTTCGTCTTCCACGGAGAAATCTTCTGGGTCGCTCAATGTCATGGTTACGCCGGGCATAAGCTTTTGTAAAGACTCTTGAACCGCCTTGGCGTTGGCGTTTTCGGGTATCACGCATTCTTTTGGCAAAAGGCGCGTGACCTCATCGAACACGGAAGTATCTTGTGTTGACAGACGAGAGTCCCACAGAAGCACTTCCCCGGTGGATAGGTCGCACGCGGCAAACCCGGCTCCCTTTTGTTTGTCAAATATTACGGAGGTAATGTAACCGGAAGACGACGACTCTGTTCCTTCCCAATAGGTCCCCGGAGTTATGACCCGGGTCACGTCGCGTTTCACCAAACCCTTGGCTTCGGCAGGGTCTTCCACTTGATCGCATATGGCCACTTTGTACCCGCGCTCGATGAGGACTTTTATGTAATCGTCTACGGCTTTGTGAGGAACCCCGCACATGGGTGCCCTGCCGCTCTTGCCCGCTCCCCGCCCCGTAAGCGTTATTCCCAATTCTTTTGAGCCAATCTCTGCGTCTTCATAGAAAAGCTCGTAAAAATCCCCCAACCTAAATAACAACAAAGCGTCCTTGTGTTTTGACTTAAGGGCTGTCCACTGCGCCATCATGGGGGTTTTGTCGGTCATGGGACAATCTTTCCTCTCAAGTACCAAGTTCCTGCCTCGTGGATTGCCACGTTTATGAGCTGGCCGGGTGCGGCGTCGCCTTCTGCGATCACCATTTTGTTTGTTCTGGTTCGCCCTTTCACCCCTGTTGCTTCTTGGGGGTTCGGGTCGGAGTAGCCTTCAACCAAAATCTCCAAAGTTGAACCCATAAGTTTTTGGTTTAGTTGCCGGGTTATTTCACCCTGCACCTCCACCAGTTTTTGCAGCCTTTGGGACTTTGTTTTTGGGTCAACTTGTTCCTCCATGCGCGCCGCAGCGGTTCCCCTGCGCGGTGAAAAGATAAAGGTAAAAGCGCCGTCGTATCGGCACTGTCTCACCATATCTAGGGTATCTTCAAAATCTTCCTCGGTTTCCCCGGGAAACCCTACAATGATATCCGTGGTTAGAGACGCATGGGGTACTTCACGTTTGATGTATTCCACTAGCTCAAGGTATTGGCTGCGAGTGTAACCCCTGTTCATAGTCTTGAGAATCCTGTCGGATCCTGACTGTAAAGGAAGGTGAAAATGCTCGCATATTGAAGGACTGTCTTTGACGGCATCTACCATCGCTTTTGTGAAGTCTCTTGGGTGTGACGTAAAATACCTGAGCCTCGTGAGGTTCCTTTGTGAATCCAAATCTTTTAGCAGGTCGGGGAAAGTGTAATTCGCGTTTTCAAAATCCAACTCGTAAGCGTTCACATTTTGGCCCAAAAGGGTTACCTCTTTGTAACCTCTATCAGCTAAATCGGCGATTTCTTGAAAAATGGCTTCTTTACTTCGTGATGTTTGGGGCCCTCTTACGTAAGGCACAATGCAATAAGAGCAAAAGTTGTCGCACCCGTACATGATGTTGACAAAAGCTGATACGCCGGGCACCGAGGCTCTGGGAAGCCCCTCGGGAAGTATTTGGGATGCCTCGGAACTTTTGCCTTTTACCCTACTGGGGGATACAGCCACCTGTGGCGGGATTGATGTTCTGGGTGGTTTCAATAAAGCGATGTTTTCCAGGGCTTTTTGGACCAGTTCCGGTATTTTATGAATATGGCCGGGTCCCGTTATTATTTGTACATAAGGCAAGCGCCTTCTTATGCGGTCAACCGTTTCAGGCAGTTGTGCCATGCAACCTGATAAAACCATAACAGGCGGAGTGGTGTTCTTACGCAAAGAGTGGATACGTCCAAGCCTGCTCCAAACTTTGTTTTCGGCGGATTCTCTGACGGCGCAAGTGTTCAGGATTATGACGTCAGCTGAAGCCAGGTCTTTGGTTTCCTCCATCCCGTGCTTTGACAGAAGCCCACCTATGGTTTCAGAGTCTCTTTCGTTCATCTGACAGCCAAATGTTTCTATATAAAAAGCCTTGTTTCCGCCCGCCAAAAGCGCTTCACCTCGATACTTGTATTATAGGGGTCACAGGTAAAGCGCACAAATGAAAGGACCCGGCGAAGCCGGGCCCCCAAGCTTACTAACGCTTTCTTATGCCCTTAAGGGCTACCCTAAAAGCCGCAACACCGACTGAGGAGCCATGTTAGCTTGAGCGAGCATTGCCGTACCGGCTTGCATCAAGATTTGGTGCCTGGTGAAGGTCGCCATCTCAAGAGCCATGTCAACGTCTCTGATACGGGATTCTGCCGCTGTGAGGTTCTCTGCCGCTGTTTGCAGGTTGTTTATGGTGTGGTCAAGCCTGTTCTGGAAAGCACCCAGTTTGGAACGTTCGCTGGATACTTGGTTAAGAGCCGCGTCGATTACGGAAAGCGCTTCTTTGGCATAGTCAGTGCTGCTCACGCCTATGTCGGAAACCTTCTTTTCCTCAGTACCTAAGGTCTTAGCGCTGACTTCACTGATGTCTGCCACCATTTCTTGCCCTGCGTTGGCGCCGATCTGCATTCTGGCGCCGCTTTTGGTAACTGTGACGGTAGCTGTGCTATTTTGGAGGCCGGTGAGGCTGAATTGTGCGCCTGAATAAACGGCTTCTTGTCCGACACCTACTATGTGGGTGGTAACATCGCCTACGACTACATCGGCTTCGGCATGAACTCCATCTTCTTCATCGAATGAGTCTGCTGCCTTAATCGCCTGTCCAACGTCGCCCCCAAGTTCTACCTTGTGGCCCGTCCCGTATTCTATAGCGGTCAGCGTCAGTTTTTGACCTGTGACATCAACCTCGACACCGGCCTTGTCGGCTATTTTAACAATGCTGTCTTTGAGGCCGCCTAGAGTAGTCACCCCGGTTAGGTCAACTTCCACACCGTTTATATAAAGTGTATTGTTGTCCGTCACGATCTCATCAAACTTATCATCAGTGCCATCAAATGTGAGGGACGTGGCAGCTTTGGTAGCGGCTTTAGTTATTGTTACGTCGTAATCGCCCGTAGTCAAACCAGTGGCGCTGACAACTTTGACATTGCTGGGGTCACTGGAAGCCCCTCTTGCCCCAAGGCTTCCGTTAAGCAGTTTCAAGCCGTTGAATTCTGTTCTTTCGGAGATACCGTTCAGCTCTTCTTTGAGCTGCTCCAGCTCTTTTTGAATTTCGAGTCTGTCTTCTTGCGTGTTTGTTTCGTTTACTGCCTGGTTAGCCAACTCTCTCATACGCTGCAAAATGGCGTGGGTCTCGTTAAGGGCGCCCTCCGCTGTTTGGATAAGAGAAATTCCGTCTTGGGCGTTTCGGCTGGCTTGTCTAAGGCCGGCAGTCTGGGCCCTCATTTTCTCGGAGATTGCGAGGCCTGCTGCATCATCGGCCGCGCGGTTGATTCTAAAACCTGAGGATAGTTTTTCGAGTGATTTTGACATCATGTCGCCGGTTACTGAAAGGTTTTTCCAGGCGTTTAACGCGCTGATGTTGGTATTGATTCTCAACTGTACTACCTCCCTGTAGTTTTCGTTCCGCGTCCTTTGCGGAACTAGGTTCGCATTTTGTGTCCTAAGCCGCGGCGCCTGCGGCGGTCTTTTTGGCTCCAGCGAACCTTCAGTGTTTTTATCGACCCACAGGGATGTTGTGTATATAGCGTATGGCTGTACAGTAGGGCTATCGACCCAAACCATCTCCCAAGTCTTCTTGGGTAATGCCGCTTAAGCAGCTATTTACCAGAGTTTCAATATCGAGTCCGGATTCCGCGTTTTGTGCTTGCTGCAACGTGGGCTTTATGACCGGGTGCCTTGGCACAAACACAGTGCAGCAGTCTTCGTATGGCAAAATCGAAAGCTCATATGTTTCTATGGCGTTGGCAAGCTCGGTTGTTTCGGCTTTGTCAAAACAAATGAGGGGTCTCAACACAGGTAAAGACGCGGCATCCTCTATTGCGGTTAGGCTTTCTAAAGTCTGGCTTGCCACCTGGCCTATATTTTCTCCGGTAAAAATGGCTTTGGCCCCTGCTTTTTCGGCCAAGCCCGACGCTACCCTCATCATCATTCTGCGCATTATGGTGACTCTAAACCTTTCAGGGCATTTTTCCATGATGGCCGTTTGTATATCAGTGAAATGGGCTATGTGAAGGCGAAAATGCGGGTCATACGCTTTGAGCTTTCTAGCCAAGTCCACCACTTTGTCTTTGGCCCTTTCGCCTGTAATGGGGTAACTCCAAAAATGGAGCGCCGCTAAGGATACTCCTCTTTTCATGGCCAGATACCCTGCAACGGGGCTATCTATTCCGCCTGAAAGAAGCAACACACCCTTACCCGAGGTTCCAATAGGAAGCCCGCCGGGTCCCCTTATACCTTGCCAATAGATATATGTACCTTCATCCCGCACTTCCAGTCTGAGAGTAAGGTCGGGTGAATGTACGTCCACTGTCAGTTGTGGATATTTGTCCAATATTGCGCCGCCCAAAGCGCCGTTAATTTCCGGAGAGGTAAAGGGGAAATTTTTGTCTTGGCGCCGGGTTTCAACTTTGAAGGAAGCGGGTGCAATCTTTTCCAAGGCTTCCCCAACAGACGCCAAAGCTTCTTGGGTTATTACATCCATATTCGAAGGCGTTTTGCTTGCTTTGTTTACCTCCACGATTCCCGGAACCTTTGAAAGCCTTTCCAAAGCGATGTCCACAGGGAAATCCCCTTCAACGAAAAGGCGGCCGTATACCCTCTTTACTCTGGCATCGGGCATGTCACTCAGGGCCCAGGCCACATGACGTTTCAGGGCTTTTTCGAACAAGGACCGGTTGGCGCCTTTGAGCCCAAGCTCCCCGTATTTAATCAGAATGACTCTCGATGTTTGCATAGTCTTTTACCTCCCGGGCCGGGATTTCCAGGCCTTTAAAGAGTCAAGCGCGCTTTTTAAGGCGGTAACAGTCGCTTTCACTTCTTCCTCAGTTGTGTAGCGGCTCATAGAGAATCTAACGGAAGAAAGGGCTTCGGCTTGGTTCCTACCTAAAGCCATTATTGTTGCGCTCGGCTTTGCACTTCGTGATGAGCAAGCCGAACCTGTGGACACATAAACTCCTTGTTGCGCCAAAGCGTGAAGCACAGTCTCTCCTCGGTAGCCCGGGAAAGAAAAATTTGCTATATAGGGCGATACATTGTGGACTTCGGGCCCGTGTAGCACGGCTTCAGGGTACACTTGAGTGACGCCGCTTATAAGCCCTGCCCGAAGGCGCGAAACACGTTCCTGAATTTTCCGGGCGTCTCGCTTCCAGAGATCGCAGGCCACACCGAATCCCACAATTCCGGGAAGGTTTTCCGTGCCCGAACGCAAACCCAATTCCTGTCCCCCGCCAAACGACAAAGGAGTGAGATTAACCCCTTTTCTTACGTACAAGGCCCCTACACCTTTGGGTCCGTGAATTTTGTGGGCGCTCATGGACAGCATGTCAATGCCCCACTTTTTCGGGTTAATCTGGAGTTTAGCGAAACCTTGGACACCGTCCACGTGGAAGCGGGGCCTGTTTCGACCCAATTTCACAAGCCCTCCCCCTATGTCTTGGCAAGGCTCAATTGTGCCTATTTCATTTTGAACAAGCATTATGGACACCAAAGCGGTTTCGGGTTTGACGGCCGCCATAACTTCTTGGGGGTCTACAAGACCTCGTGGGTCAACGCCCAAGAAGGTAACTTGGCATCCCTCCTGTTCAAGAAATCTGAACGTTTCCATGACAGAAGGGTGTTCAACCGCGCTAGTTATAATGTGATTTCTTCTTTTGCCCAATGATCTCAGGGTTCCGAAAATTGCCAAGTTGTTGGCTTCGGTGCCTCCGGATGTAAAGTAGATATCTACGGGCGACACATCCATGACAGCGGCCACAGATGCCCTGGCCTTTTCTACCATTTGTTGTGCTGAAGAGCCCAAACGATGCAAAGATGAAGGGTTACCCCATTGATTTTTCATGGCGTGACAAACGGCTTCCACAACTTCAGGGGCCGGCTTGGTGGTAGATGAATTATCCATGTAAACAATGCTGTGACTGTTTCCTGACAACTACCCACCCCCCATGTTGCGCGAAAAGCGCCGTTAAATCTACAATAAATTTATCATAACCTAGAAGTGAGGGTTATTGTCAGTGAAGCATGGCACCGATAAAGATGCTACTAAACGTTGTTTGTCCTTAACAGGTAGAGCTATTTTTGAATTCGAGATGATTCAGGAAGGCGATAACGTCGTTTTGGGTGTATCCGGGGGCAAGGACAGCTTGGTTATGTCTTGGGCTTTGGCGCAACTTAAAAAACGCGCTCCCGTAAACTTTACTTTGTCTGCCATGACTATAGATCCCGGCGCTCCAAACGGGTTCAGTGAACAAGATATATGCAAGCTAGCCTCGTATTTCCGGGACATTGACGTGCCGTACAAAGTGGTTCAAACAGGTATAGCGCATATTTTGGATATACACCCCACTACTGACACGGCCTGTTCTTTGTGCGCAAACCTCAGGAGAGGTTCTTTGTACAAGGCCGCCAAGGAACAAGGCGCTAACAAAGTGGCCTTGGGACATCATCTTGACGATGCTATAGAAACTTTCTTTCTCAACATGTTTTATCAAGGAAACCTTAGGTGTTTTCACCCTAAAACCTTTTTGTCCAGGGCGGAAATGTGGTGCATAAGGCCTTTAGTGTTAGTTCCCGAAAAAGAAATTGAGACTGTATCTCACGAGCTTAATCTGCCGACGGTATCCCCTGTATGCCCTTTTGCGGGCAAAACCCGCAGGCAGGACATGAAAAGGCTTTCGGAACAGCTTGCCGAAGACATCCCGGGGTTCAGAAACCAACTTCGAGGCGCACTGCGGCGCTTATGGCTACCCCAAGAGTAGATTTGATATTCCTTTTTTGCCCCTTTTGCGATCTTTTCTGGTAAAAGCGATTAGAAGCGCATATCGCATGTCCCGCACCTCTAAAGACAACTTGCGCACAGTTTCATCTAGCCGGAGAAGGTCTGCCCTTTGGGCGGTTATGTGAGCCCGCATTTCCCGGCGAAGGTCCAAAAGCATTTCCCTGTAAGAAGAATCCGAAGAAGCGTCATCGTCGATCCCGGAGGTTTTCGCCGCACTCTTTAGTAGCAAGGATGTAACAGTCGCCAGCTTCTCGCCTGCCTCGGCCGGTTTGGGAATGGCGGCGGCAGAAGCCGTCTCCATACGCGACAGCACTTCCTCAGGCCACGCTTTTTTTGTTTTGGCGTGTTGGAGATAAGTCCTTATTTTTGAGTCGGGTGTTCCGCTTTGCCGTTCCCTGGAAATAAAAGCTATGGCAGGAACCAAGTATTCCGGTACACCGCGCCTGTCCTCCAAGCCAAGCAGTTCGCCGAAATCTCCTCGCAGACTTCGCATTTGTTTTACCGTAAGGTTAAGCTTCTCTCCAACATCAGCCCACAGTAAATCATCTTGTTCTTCGATGTTATAGTCCTTATGCTCAGGGTTTATGGAATAGTTGGCTTCGATTGGCAGCTCACCGGACGAAGCACTGTTCACAGCAGTTCACCCTTTCGTATTCCAATATATACCATATTCTTTCTGTAGACCTAAAACCCTTTATAAATCCTACATGATACAACCTAAAGGTGAATTATGTTAGACTAACCTTTGGTAACTGTGGCTTTTTGAATCTACTATAGGAAGGTGCGTAAACTATATGAGCGATTTGTCGTTACTGTTTCACCCTCGTTCCATGGCAGTAATCGGTGCATCAAACACACCCGGCAAAATCGGGAATGCGGTCATCCAAAACATCAAATCCAGCGGTTATAAAGGCGAAGTGTATCCTGTTAACCCCAAAGAAGACGAGATTATAGGCTACAAAGCTTATCCGTCGGTCACGGCAATAGGAAAACCCATAGACGTTGCGGTTTTTTGCGTGCCTGCCAAAGCTTCTTTGGCTGTGGCCGAAGAATGCGGCCAAGCCGGGGTTAAGCATCTTATCGTGATTACGGCCGGTTTCAAAGAAATCGGAGGAGAAGGCAAAATCCTGGAAGAGAAGCTACTGGAGATCGCCAAAAAGTACGGGATGAGAGTGACGGGTCCCAACAACTTGGGCGTAATGGATACCCACACCCCGTTTAATGCTACTTTCGCGGTGGATTTTCCTAACCAGGGGAACATAGCTTTTATATCCCAAAGCGGCGCTCTTTGCGTAGCAATTTTGGACTGGAGTCTGCAGCGAGGTATCGGTTTCAGCCAATTTGTAAGTGTTGGTAACAAATCTGACCTCAACGAGGCTGACTTTATCGAAGCCGCTTCCGAAGATCCCTACACCAAAGTTATCTGCCTTTACTTAGAAGACGTGGTAGACGGAGAGCGATTTATAGAAGCCGCCCGCATGGCGACCAAGAAAGTTCCCGTTATCGTTTTGAAGTCCGGAATTACCGCCGCCGGCGCCAAGGCCGCTTCTTCCCACACAGGCGCTTTGGCCGGCTCCAATACCGCTTATGATGCGGCGCTTAGGCATGCAGGTGTTCTCAGAGCAAAAACCATGACGGAGCTTTTTGACCTGGCTATCGCTTTCACCACTCAGCCAATTCCTGAGGGTAAGAACATAGTGGTGGTTACAAACTCCGGCGGGCCCGGCATCGTAGCTTCAGACGCGGTGGAAACAAACGGCCTTCAAATGGCTAATTTCACCGAAGAGACTACCAAACAGCTTGGCGAAAGGTTGCCTTCCACCGCCAATATCCACAACCCGGTAGACGTGGTGGGGGACGCTCACGCTGACAGATATAAGATAGGGCTGGACGTCACTTTGGCCGACCCCAACGTGGATGCTGCCATAGTGCTGTTGAGTCCCACTGCCGTGTTAGATATCAAAGAGGCAGCGAAAATAACGCACGAAGCTGCCAAAGCTTACCCCGACAAGCCAATTGTGGCATCGTTCATGGGTGGGCTTAAGGTTGAGGTAGGCGT
>CAZXSP010000013.1:0-7997 GCA_964643285.1 uncultured Eubacteriales bacterium | reverse complement strand
GAACTGTACAAGATACCCGCGGCGCCTTCAAAGCTTGCCGGTTCGCCCAAGGAAGCGGCGGAGATGGCCCAAGCCTTGGGTTATCCTGTTGTCATGAAGATTGCTTCGCCCGATATCATGCACAAAACCGATGTAGGCGGAGTCAAAGTGAACCTTCGCACCAACGAAGATGTCGAGCAGGCTTTCACATCCATTATGGAAAACTCCAAAAAAGCAGAGCCTAACGCCAAAATCTACGGGGTTGAAGTCCAAAAGATGATGCCTCCCGGCGACGAAGTCATAATTGGCATGACAAAAGACCCCACATTTGGGCCAATGATCGCTTTCGGATCGGGCGGAATTTTGGTCAACTTGCTGCAAGACGCAGCTTTCCGTTTGGCCAAGGGGCTTTCCAAAAACGAAGTCGAGGCCATGATAAAGGAAACCAAGGCATACACCATCCTAAAAGGTTTCCGAGGGGCGGCTCCGGACGACATTCCGGCTTTGGAAGAAGCTGTGGGAAGAGTCGCGCAGCTGTGCATTGATTTCCCAGAAATCGTTGAACTCGATATTAACCCGGTATTTGCTTACGAAAAGGGCTTGTCGGCTCTTGACGTGAAGATAAAGATTGGGAACTAGCAACTAGGTTTTCTTATGAGCGGCGCCGGGGGTTCCGGCGCCGCTTTTTACATAGAAAAGTAACTGAAAGCCCGATAGATATCGCCCCCGAGGCGATTTCCACCGGGCTAAACATTTGGGAAACGGTGTTAAGTGCGCGGGCCCACTATCAGTTTTATAGCTGTACGTTCTTGACCTTCAATAATGATGTCGGTGAAGGCAGGCACGCATACGAGATCTATACCGCTTGGGGCCACAAAACCTCTTGCGATGGCCACTGCCTTTATGGCTTGATTGACAGCGCCTGCGCCAATACCTTGAATCTCAGCGTATCCTCGTTCGCGGATAACACCAGCGAGTGCTCCGGCCACTGCGTTGGGGTTCGACCTTGAGGATACTTTCAGTACCTCTACGGAATTCACTTCCCGGCGGTCTACATTCATTACTCCCACTATTATCCCCCCGCTATGTAGCATGACAGAATCGCAACAACTTCTCTTGCCGCCTTGCCAATTCCTCCCTATTCTACTTTGATACACCAGATTTGGCAATTACCAATTTGGGTCTGCATGCGAACGGCGCTGTTACTCTTTTATAAGAATTCGCTCAACCGCCCGGGACACTCCCGATGCCGTAATCTCGCAAAAAACGGCGTTTAACTGGCATTTACCTTTTGCCGGTTCGTGTCTGACAGGTAGCTGGGTCAAAAAATGCTTAACAATTGTTTCTCGCTTGACCCCTATTACACCTTCTAACGGTCCTGTCATTCCTGCATCTGAAATGTAAGCGGTTCCGTTGGGGAGGATGGTATCGTCGGCAGTTTGAACGTGGGTGTGGGTTCCGAAAAGGGCGCTTACACGCCCATCGACGTACCAGCCGGCGGCAATTTTCTCAGAAGTCGCTTCTCCATGAAAATCCACCATAATGATGGGAGTGGTTTGGCGCAGCTTTGCGATTTCAATGTCAAGCGCGCGAAACGGGCAGTCGAAGTTTTGCGGGGAAAACACTCTTCCGCATACGTTCACAACGCCTATCAGTTGTCCTGCGCGGGATTGAAACACTCCTGAGCCTTTTCCGGGTACGCCGGGGGGATAGTTTGCCGGCCTGAGGATGTTTTTGTAGGAATCTATGAAAGTTAGAACTTCTTTTTTGTCCCAGATGTGATTTCCCGAGGTTATAACGTCAACACCTGCGGAGAAAAGCTCTTGGGCCACGGAAAGGGTTAAACCGTTGCCCCCCGCGGCATTTTCACCGTTTGCCACGACGAAGTCGGCATCATATTTGCCAATCAAGGCGGGCAAATGAAAGGACAGAAATTTCCTTCCGGGGGATGCGACTATATCGCCCACAAATATGAGTTTCACGGCATCCCCGCCATTGTCATTTGTCAAAAACCAAAACCCTTTCGCCTTCCCTAAGAGCTACAAGCTTTCTGGGGCTTTCTATAGCCCTTACCCGGTCAAGCATTTCCTGAAGGAATAACCTTGCGGATACAGTGTATTCTTCGCCTTCCAAATACTCATCGGAGCTGTCGCCGGAAAGCACTATCTTTGTGTTGTTTCTGACCAGATCGACAGTAAGGTTTAATTCACCGGGGGTAAGGCTCAAAACATCGCGTTCAACCTGGAAACAATAAAACCTTTCCATGGTTTCCCAGTGTGCTTTCACGAACTCGGCTTTGCGGTCCACCAGCATCTGATAAACTTCTACGGAATCTTTGTACGTTTGAACTAGTTGGCTGCGAACTGCCTTTTTCAAAGGCCCCCTGCAAAGAAACACAATTGCCAACGTTTTCTTAGTAGGGTCAAAAGTGGCCCTCGATACTTCCGGGTATGCCACAAGAAGGGTCGCCAAAACTTCTACGTCCCTTCTCGCGGCTTCGTCTTTGGATCGGTCGGACCTTGGCATAGGCCTGTTCTCCTCCATGCTACTTGGCGTAACCTACTGACCGGGTCTCCCTAATGACTGTAACCTTGACTTGTCCCGGGTATTCAATGTCTTTTTCTATCTTTTTTACGATGTCTCTTGACAGCCTTACGGCGCCAAGGTCATCGATTTTCTCCGGTTTGACCATGATTCGTATTTCCCGGCCGGCCTGAATGGCGTAGGATTTCTCAACGCCTTCAAAAGAATTGGCGATGCCTTCAAGTTTCTCTAACCTTTTCAAATACATTTCCAAAGTCTCGCGTCTGGCGCCGGGCCTAGCGGCTGAAATGGCGTCCGCGGCAGCTACCAAAAAGGCTTCTACCGTTTCGGGCTCCACGTCCTGGTGGTGAGCCTCCATGCCCTTTATGACATCTTGCGATTCTCGGTAACGTTTGAGAAGATTCACGCCTATGGCAACGTGAGACCCTTCAACCTCGTGGTCTACGGCTTTTCCGATGTCGTGCAAAAGCCCCGCCCTGCGGGCTGTGGCCACATCGGCCCCCAGCTCGCTTGCCATGCTGGCCGCAAGGGATGCCACTTCCACCGAGTGTTTCAGCACACTTTGACCATAGCTGGTCCTGTATTTTAGTCTGCCCAAAAGTTTTATGAGTTCCGGATGTAATCCATGAACCCCCAAGTTTAGGGCCGCTTGCTCGCCTTCTTGTTTTATGATGTTATCCACATCTTTTTGGGCCTTTTCCACCATTTCTTCTATTCGAGCCGGATGTATTCTGCCGTCTGACACTAACCTCTCCAAAGCCAAACGGGCGACTTCTCTCCGCACCGGGTCAAATCCGGACAAAATTACGGCTTCGGGAGTGTCATCGATTATCAAATCAATTCCGGTAAGGGTCTCAAGAGCCCTTATATTCCTACCTTCCCGGCCTATAATTCGTCCTTTCATTTCGTCGCTCGGTAACTCCACCACCGACACGGTGGTTTCAGCAACGTGATCGGCCGCGCATTTCTGAATGGCCAGGCTAATAATGTTTTTCGCCCTACGCTCCGCTTCTTCTTTGGCGGTTGCTTCAGCGTCTCTCACTATGCGAGCGGTTTCGTCTTTTAAATCGTCTTTGACTTCGGATAATATCCTTTGACTCGCGTCGTCTCTTGTAAGACCCGAAATGCGTTCCAGTTCCTGTATGGCCTGCTCCTTAAGGGTCTCAAGATGTCGGTTTTTCTCCACCAATCCTTTTTCTTGTTTGGAGATTCCGTCCTCTCTTTGGCTTAAGGAATCCTGGCGGCGATCTAAAGATTCCTCTTTATTTATCAAGCGTCTTTCAGTGCGCTGCAAATCTTGCCGTCTTTCTTTTACTTCTTTTTCCACGTTGTCCCTTAGCTTTTGAACCTCGTCTCTGGCTTCCAGCAAAATTTCTCGCTTTTTAGTATCCACAGCCTTGGAAGCTTCTTGCAGTAGGCGTTTAGCTTCCGTTTCAGCCGAACCAATTTTTGCTTCACCCAAAGCGCGGCGGACAAAATATCCTCCGCCTATTCCCAAAAGAAGGGCAACTGCAGGTATGAGCCAATCCACCAAAGTCACCTCCCAATCAAAACAAAGAAAAGCCGGAGCAAAGCCCGGCTACAATCTGGCGAGAATACGCTTTAAGGCTGCACAAATATGAAGGCGGCGAAAAAACAATAATTAAGCCCTAAAACCACTCCTAGAGCAAGTATCACGCCTTCGGTTACGAACCTCACGTATATCAGACATCCCTAATTATTGTCATAATAACGCCAGAAATAGACCCAGGCTCACTCCAAAGTGTCTTGCGAAATGCGGTACAAAGCCACACGTACAGCTTCGCCGTTAAAACCTCGTCCCCAAAGCCACCTCGCAAGACGCTCGCGTTCTTTATCTTTCAATGAACTCCATGCTTTGCCGTTTAGGCGTTTGGCCAATGCTTTTTCGGCTAAATCTTCTTCTTTCAAATCGCCGAAAACATGAACAATGGCCTGTTCTGAAACATTTTTGTCAAAACTTCTTTTGTAAAGCTCGTGAGAGGCCCTAAGCCTCCCTATAGGACATTCTTCAAGGCGATATTTCAAAATATCTACAGCAAAATCTAAATCGTTCAAATAACCCCACTCACGCAACCGCTCTATGCATGTCTCGATATCATCACGGGACGCACCTTTGGCCTCCAGCATCTCTCTCAACCGTCCGGTGCTTACCCGTTTTCTGGACAGAACCCTTAAAGCATCAACCATTGGCTTCCGTTTTGTGGGGCCGGCCATTAACTATCTTTTGCTTCCTGTTCCTGCACCGCGCCATCGGCGCCGATTTCCCCAACTTGCAGAAGCGCTCTCACTTTCCCGTCGATTTCTTCGCTCACTTCCGGATGCTCTTTAAGATAAGTTCTTGCGGCTTCTTTTCCTTGTCCCAGCCTGGTATCTTCATAGGAATACCAAGTTCCTGTTCTGGTAATAACACTCTGAGAAACCCCAACGTCCAGAAGCGAACCTTCGCGGGATATGCCTTCGCCGTAGATGATGTCAAACTCGGCCTGTTTGAAAGGGGGCGCCAATTTGTTCTTAACTATCCGCACCCTGGTTCTGGCGCCGATAGTGTCCTGGCCCCGTTTCAAATTTTCAACCCTGCGAACGTCCAACCGCAGCGACGAATAGAATTTAAGCGCTCTTCCCCCCGGAGTAACCTCAGGGTTTCCGAACATAACACCTATTTTCTCGCGAATCTGGTTAATGAACACAGCAGTGGATTTTGATTTAGATATGACCGCTGTCAGTTTTCTGAGTGCCTGGGACATCAATCTTGCCTGCAACCCCATGTGGGAGTCGCCCATTTCTCCTTCGATTTCAGCTCTTGGAACCAAAGCTGCGACTGAATCGACTACAATACAGTCAACCGCCCCGCTTCTTACCAAGGCGTCGACAATTTCTAAAGCCTGTTCTCCTGTATCAGGTTGGGAAATAAGCAGGTTATCTACATCAACGCCAATTCTACGAGCATAAACAGGATCAAGGGCGTGCTCAGCATCGATATAAGCTGAGATGCCGCCCAGTTTTTGAGCTTCGGCAATAATATGCAACGCAACAGTAGTTTTGCCCGAGCCCTCGGGACCGTACAATTCGACAACTCTGCCCCGGGGAATGCCTCCTATCCCCGAAGCGATATCAAGTGCTAAGGCGCCTGTAGGGATGACCTCTCGAACCATTTTTTGAGGAGACTCTCCCCAGCGCATAATTGCACCTTTTCCAAATTGTTTCTCTATCTGCGCGACAGCGAGCTCGAGAGCCTTTTCTTTTTCTAACATTCTCTCTACCTCCAAAATCGCCCCGTCTGCCCTGGCAGCACCTTCCTAAAAGAGTATACCATTACGTCAAGAACACGCACAACCAGCCTTATTTTCTAGACTCCCGGAGGTGCCTCCATAGTAGCACCAAGGCATGTTGAGCTGCTCTTTCACGCACAACTTCCCTGCTTCCGGCGAATTTTTGACGGTCTTGTATGTTGCCCCCCCGGTATGAAAGGCCAAAATAGACTGTGCCCACCGGCTCTTGGGGGGTTCCTCCGGAGGGACCCGCAAAACCTGTAGTAGAAAGCCCGATCTTAGCCCCCGCCAAATTCCTCACATTTTCTGCCATGGCTTCCGCTACCTCCGGATTGACCGCTTCCTGGTGTCGTACTATGTCACCGGGCACTCCGAGGCAAGATGTTTTTATGGCCTCGCTATAGGCTACGACACCCATTTTGAAATATTTGGAGGCGCCCGGAACTTTGGTTAGCCTTTGGCACAAGAGTCCGCCTGTTAAAGATTCCGCAACAGCCAAAGTGAGACCGCGTTTTATGAGCAAGTTGCCGCAAACGCTTTCCAACTGGTCTTCGCCTTCGCCGAAAATATAATCTTTCAAGCGTGCCCTGACCTTGGCCTCCATCTGGGACACCAAAACACTGGATTCCTCAGAATCTTTGCCCCTGGCAGCTATTCTAAGGCGCAATTGTCCCAACGCGGCATAAGGCGCAAGACTCGGATTGGAACTCTCCATAAGGTCAGCCACTATTTCCTGTACTTGTGATTCGCCAATCCCCGCCAAATGGAGATCTTTGGATTTTAGCGGTACCAAATGAGGAAACGAATCGGTTATTATGGGCAATACTTGGTTTTCGAACATAGGAATCATCTCTCTTGGAGGGCCGGGAAGAAGCGCAATAAGCCTGCCTTCTGCCAACACTACCTGGCCGGGGGCGGTGCCGTTGAACTTTCGGAGATAGTCTCCTCCGGAAACGATCATGGCTTGTTTGTGATCCGCGTTTTGCGGCGTTCTGTCGCGTTTACTAAACCAGGCCACAGTTTCATCCCAAGCGTTTTGGTTGAAAACCAATTCCCGGTTTAGCGCTTGGGCCAAGCAAAACGCTGTCAGATCGTCGGCTGTGGGACCCAAGCCCCCGGTAGCTATAACGATATCAGCGCGTCCCAAGGCTTCTTGGAAGGTAGCCTTAAGACGCGCGGGATTATCTCCTACGGTAACTCTTCTATAAACGTCAACACCCAGTTCCTTTAGCCGGTTAGATATATATTGCGCGTTGGTGTCGACTATTTCGCCCAACAATAGTTCGGTGCCAACTGACAGGACTTCTGCCTGCAATTTTCCACCCCCAGGCGTCTAAATTTCTATACTTGCGTTGACTTTCCCTTTGTTAAAACGCAGCTTTCCAAGCCGCCATGAGCCGCCTTGGGGTCTTTTCAGAAGCTTTCTCAACTTTTCTCCGGTTATCGTTTCGTCTTTGGACAACAAGGAAGCCAGTTGGCGCAATGTCTTCTGATTCTGCTTAAGATACTTGCGCACTTTGTTTTCCGAATGCTTCAAAATCCGGTCGGTAGCTTTGGCTAAAGCTCTTGGGCTTACGGTGTCTTCATCGCAAACCCCCAAAGACGACATGCCGTATCTTACCATTCCTTTTGCTATATCAAGGGCTCTTTGAAAGTCATTTGACGCCCCGGTACTTTTTGAGCCGTGTACCAGATCTTCGGCTAAAGCTCCCGCCAAAAGAATATCGATTTCTTCCTGCAAAACCTCGCGGCTATGAAGAAGAACATCCTCTTTAGGTGAATGTCTCACGTATCCCAATGCGTTACCCCTAGGCGATACTGTCACTTGCGCCACTGACCCGGGACGCAGGTTTTCTGTCACCATGGCGTGACCCGCCTCGTGCACAGATATTCGAGCTAACTCCTTTTGTGTGGGCCTTCTGTCCAATCTTTCGCCCATGATTACTTTGTCTAGCGCTTCTCTAAGATCTGATAGTCCTATGGTTTTCGCTTTTTTTCTCAAGGCCAAGATGGCCGCCTCGTTGCACATGCTTTCCAGGTGCGCTCCTGACAACCCGAAAGTTTCCCCTGCCAAGACGTCCAAATCTACTTGCGAGCCTAAAGGCTTATTTCTAAGATGAAGCTTTAGGATTTCAAGCCTGCCTTCTTTGTCAGGGAAATCTACTTTGACGGTCCTGTCAAATC
>CAZXSP010000012.1:0-21533 GCA_964643285.1 uncultured Eubacteriales bacterium | reverse complement strand
GAGTGTACGAGTTTTCATGGCGAACCCTTCTTCAACCTGAGTATATCACCGTAGCTGCTGTCGACACCGTCCAACAAAAGCCTGACAAAGAAGCCATTCGGGGTTCATAGCCATTATTATTTTTTGCGTTAAGATATATCGCCTGTTTCGTGTGCCCTGTTGTACACTTTGTCACAACAATGAACTCTGCCAACCAGTTTACTCATTCCGACCCAGGTTTCGTGTTCGGTGTAGCTTTCAAGACTTAGGACACCTCATTCCAGGCTGGAACAATCCTGTTTTTTCACTCAGTGCATAAGGTCCCTAGCCAACCCAAAACCGTTAAGAAAAAGACCCCCTTATAAAACAAAAGGTGAGAAGTAACAAGAAAACCTTGTAAGTAAAATCGTTTTCCAATGCAATGTGGGTATTGAGGCCCATTTCGAAAACCAACGTTCAGAAAACTGCTACTCCGCTATCGTTTCCACTATGATTCGTCAAAGCGTCCAGACAGCCGCAGCTCACCTTTGGAAATGCTTTCACCGTTCGCCTCAATTTCATCAGCAATACAGGTTGTTACCAAAAGTCCGGCGTTCAAAATATGTTGTCTCATTGCCTTTTCCGCTTCGCCTGAGTTCCCCAATATAATCAAATCCATTATGCTTTTGTGCTCGCGCAACACCGCATCTATACGTCCTGGCTGAGAAATCGTCTCGGCACGGTAACGGTTCACTAACCCTCGAATTCCACTTAATAGCCTAGGCAACAAAGCTACTCCACTAATCCGCTCGATAGCATCGTGGAAAACCGTCCCCAATACCTCCGCTTCTTCCATGTCGTTTCTAGCAACAGCTTCACTAATATCACTAATGGCTGATTTGAGAACGGATGCATCTTTCGAAGTTGCACGAAGCGCCGCGTATCTAGCTGCTAGACCTTCCAGAATGGCGCGTATAGCGTATAGCTCATCAATCTCCTTGACGGTAAGACCAACTACTTTTACCATACCAGTTTTGAGCCGTTGCACAAATCCATCACGTTCCAAAAGTAGCAATGCCTCTCGCAAAGGTGTGCGACTTACACCCATTGTGTCAGCCAGCCCGCTTGCCGCCAGTACTGTTCCAGGGGGTATTTCCCCCGACACTATGCATTGCCGTAACGCTTTGTAGCAATTACTACGATGTGTCGTCAATTTGCTTTTTGGTAGATCGGATAGCACTAACTCGGACCCTCCAAACTCGATATCGTTGGATATCAACGCGTATACACCAAAACCATACTATTGAACCGAAGTACATTCAAGGGCTATTATTATCGTTTCCGCAAAAAGGGCCCTCCTTTTGAAAAACCGTAGGTAGGCCCCGTATCAAGACATATACGATATTAGCCGACGACCGTTAACTCCCTAGAAAAAGCTATTTATGCTGTTTCAAGAACAAGTGCTTTCCACCTTTAACTAGCTTCTGGTATTTGCGTTTGAGGATCAACCTCAAGAACACTTTTTGCATCCGTAAATTGCGCACTCTGCCTAGATCCAAGAAGCCTAAATATGAACACAGCCAAAATCACCCCTAACCCAAGAAAATCGGTCATTGGTTCGGGAACCAGAAGTAGGAGAGCCCCCCCCATAAGAATCACTCTCAAAAAACCCTTAACTTCCATTCTCCATATCCACCCTTCAAGAGATGAAGCCATGGCATAACAACCAATCAATGCGGTTGCAAATGCCCAGCTAACCGCAAAAACGGACCCTTCAAGCAACAGAACAGGATTAAAGCAAAACATGAAGGGGACAAGAAAGCCTGCCAATCCCAATTTGAGCCCAGCCCAGCCAGTTTTGACAGGTGAGGCGCCAGATATTCCGGCTGCCGTATAGGAGGCAACGGCAACTGGTGGGGTTATTCCTGACATCATGGTGAAGTAGAAAACGAACAAGTGCGCTTGCAGAGGTAGAAGACCCATGCCGGAAAGCCCAGGAATGATAACTGCGGCAGCCACAGCGTATGCAGCCGTTGCAGGCAACCCCATACCCAAGAGAATGCAAACAACCATCGTTAGAATAAGTCCTAATACCAGTTTTGAACCAGCCAAAAACATGACTATTGATCCTATTCTGATCCCAAGGCCTGTCTGCCCCAACACACCCATGATGATCCCCGCGGTACCACAAACCACGGTAATACCAACCATGCTTTTTGCGGCCTTCGAGGTAATATCCAGTAATTTTCGCACCGAAAGACCGTTCTTTTTTCTGTCAAAAACCATTACTAATAAGCAAGTCCAAATACCCCATAGTCCAGCTTTTATTATCGAGCCCTTCTGAACGATGACAATGTATAAAAGAACAGCAAGTGGTAGTCCTAAATATGCTCTTTTAAGCAACGACGATAGAGTGGGACGATCTACTGTTCCCTTAAGCCCTGTTCGGGCAGCGCGTGCATCAACCATGAAGAACACCGATGCGAAATACAGGGCGGCAGGAATAATTGCGGCCGTAGCGACTTTGACATAAGGAATACCTATGGTATCAGCGATAAGAAAAGCCGCCGCACCCATTATGGGCGGCATGATCTGGCCTCCACACGAAGCCGCCGCCTCAACCCCCCCTGCAAAATCAGCGGGATAACCAAGACTTTTCATCATGGGAATAGTGAAACTGCCCGTCCCGACAACATTGGCGGTTGGGCTGCCAGAAATGGTACCGAACATGGCACTTCCGACTACTGCCGCTTTTGCTGGACCACCGCGAGTCTTCCCTGCGATGCCAAGAGCAAGATCTAGGAAAAAATCAGAAGCACCACTCGCCTCCAATAGCGAGCCAAACAGAACAAACAAGTAAACATATGTTGCTGCAACGGTAACAGGCGAACCCAATATTGCTTCCAATGTAAATGAATTGGAAAGAATCCTATTCCACGAATATCCCCTGTGCCACAGCATCTTGGGAAGAATGTTGCCATAACGAGCATACAATAGAAAGGCAATGGCTATCGAGGGCAAGGCCAATCCGTATTTCTGCCTAGTCAATTCCAAAACTGTAAATACTACCATAAACCCTATCAGTGCGTCCGAGATTGTCGGCGTCACGCCTGCACGTATTGGATAGGTTTCCAAGTTCCTCACAATATAGAGAAATGGCGTAACTGTCAAAAGACCAAAGCCAGCTAAAAGCGGTATTCTTAGCTTACCGGCCTTCATCTTGGTCGTCCAAAACCCATACAGAAGACACAGCATAAGGTGGCCTGCCCTGAAGTACCACGGGTCAATTGGATACAACCACAGGACACCAACATGAAATACCGCCATAACCAATCCAAGGACCGTTGATACTAAATCCCGCTGAACCCCATTCCCAGTCTCTTCGGCCATTGATATCTCTACCTTTCATCCTAGAAACAACAACAGGTTAGACGGTTAAAATGGCCGTCTAACCTGTTGTTCCCCTGTTTATTCGTCCGAAAGCTTCGGAGTTGGTGCAGTTAAACCAAGCTCAGTATAGTACTGTAAAGCCCCTTCATGAATCGGAATTGCAATTTCAGTTATGGAAGCGGTATCCATTTCAGCGCAAGACGCGTGGCTTTTGACTAGTTCTTGTTGGGATTCAAACATAAGTTTTGTTAACTCGTAAGCCAAGTCGTTGGGCATATCCTTATTCGCAATGAGGTACGTCATATCCCCAAGGGCTATAAGCCCTTCGACATCTTGATAAGTTCCATCTTCCACAGATAGCGGAGAAAAGGCAGGAATCTCTTTTTGCACTTCTTTGACCTGTTCCTGAGTGAACCCGAAAACGTTGACTTTGCTAGTCGCCTGTAATTCGCCAATTGCCGGAAGTGGTAACCCACCCATTCTGCCGATTGCGTCCAGTCTACCGTCTTGCATCTGCTGGGTTAGATCTTCGAAACTCGCATTGACAAAACGCGCTGGTTTTATTCCCAGGGCCTGAAGAGCAATTGGAAGATAGGTACCTGGCGTGCCGCCGACAGGACCTACCCCTACAACTTTGCCCTCGAGGTCTTGAAGGGAGCGTATGCCAGTGCTGTCAAGAGAGTAAAAGTGACCTGCGGACCAATAAAACGGAACCAATGCCCTAATTTGTCGGTAAGTGGATGCGTCATCTTTCGCCCAACCAGAGCCCAGCCAACCTTCCATGACCGTGATGTTAGTAACCCAACCCAAGTCAGCCTGTTTCGAGTCAACTAATTTAACCATTTGCGATGGTCCACCAGTAGTCTCCACTGAGCATTGCAGACCAAGTTTATCGTTAACAATCCGACTAATTGCCCCACCTACGATAAAACTAGTGCCACCTACTGAGCCTGTCGTCATTGTTAGAGCCACAGGCCATTGTTCTTTGGGATCATCAGAGGCTTGCGGTTTTGGCGACGATACATCACACGCCGATACAAAAACACCAAATAGCACAATAGTGATAAGTGTCAATATCGTTACCCGTCTAGCATTAAACATTTGATTGCCCCCTTCGGTATAAACCATTTTGGCTTTCGGAGATTGCCGCCCCGTGCTCGGAACCTACTGTAACAACCCCATTAATCGCGAAACAGAATCGACAGCCTCCAAATTACTTAGAGTGTCAAACAAAGACAGAGCATCAGGAGACGGAATGTTCAAAGTGGCACAATTGAGAAACTTGTCCTTAAACTGCTTTTCCGACATCGGGTTACCAGGGGTGCCTTTTGCTTCTGCTTGTTCCCCCTTTAGTACTTTGCCTCCCTTCAAATACACAATGACTCTGCCACCATATTCATCTTTGAACAATGGATCGGATTGAAGCATCGGTTTCACATTGATTCGGAGCATAAGTTTTTGAATTTCATGCCCTTTCACGTGATCGTCTTTGAATTGCTCAAGCCCGACCGCTCCATCCACTAGTGCTGCGGAAACGCAGTATTTAGAGCTAAATTTACCTTGAAGACCTGTTGTGACGTTTTCCCGCGAAGTGTAGGGCAACCGTCTTGGATGCATTACACATTCGACGCTTTCAATGTCTTTGTACTCGAATATGTGTTTATTGCGCAGGTCCAGGGCGATATCGATCAAACTATGAACTGCCGCAACACAAGGGTATGGCTTAAATGTGATTCCTGGCGACAGTATTTCAAATGGATCGCCCAAATGCTTTGTTACCCACCACGGCTCAACAGATGTAACACCATGATACAAATCGAAGTACCCAAATTGTCCGTCAAACGGATCGTGATCACCGGTAAAGCCATAGGCCGCTAACTGTGCTGCCCGAACTCCTTTCGCAGCAGCACTACCCGCATGATATGGTTTAGTCATACTTCCAAAGTTCTTCTTAATTCCCGAAGCCTCGGAACACACAATCCCGAACGCACTACGAATTTCGGCATCGGATGCACCCATCATCTTTAACGCACATGCACATGAACCCATGACCCCGATTGCCGAAGTGGGATGCCACCCCCGGTCATACAAACCGGGATTAAGCGCTCTACCAATTTTGCCAGCTACCTCGAACCCAGCAATATACCCTTCAAGAAGGTCTTTACCGGAAAGCTCCAACTTCTGGCCAATTGATAAGGCTGTTGGTACTAACACAACGCTAGCATGAGCCAACATAGTGCGACAGGTATCGTCAAAATCAAGAGCGTGACATAGTGTTCCGTTGACCATTGCGGCCGTTTCAGCAGAAGCTTTACTTGAGCCACCGATTACACTGACCTCGGGACTACCACCTATATCGTGTGCGTATCGATACAGGATTCGTGAAATATCCCCGTTTATGGCACCTAAAGCCACACCAAGCGTATCGACGAAAGCGTGTTTAGCTGTGTTAATCGCTTCAGGCCCCGCGTCGCCAAGGTTAAACGAACGAATAAAAGAAGAAATGGCAGATGTAATTGTCAATGATAATCCCCCTTCTGAAATTCGCCTATATTCGGGCATAAGCGTAACCTTCCATGAGTCTACGGGCTGTCCTCGATAAGGACACCCACTCAATTTGTTCACCCTCTGACCGCCGGACCCTAAGTCCCAAGATCCCGGAGGGATGACCGATCCGAAATTCTTGGCCAGGTTCGGCTTTTCGTAATACTTTGTGGACAACTGTACCTTCTAGTTCCGCCGCTACAGCCAAACAAATTGCGCCAGTAACAGCGTAAGCTTTGTGAACTCGACCAGAGGAAATCATTCGAGCAGCTATGTTAAAGGAACTGGACACTATTCGGCGACCGTCATCAGTAACAAAATCTTCGGGGTTTGAGATTATTGCGATCTTGGGGACTACAGGACTAATGCGGCTCGCCTCTAACCTTTCGGTGGCAAAGCCGAGCTCCACAGCGACCGCACATCTGATATCTTCTAGATCGGCCAATATTTTGCATTTTTGTTCTAGTTCAAGAGCCGAAACAGTTCCACAGATTCCGAGCGCAGAAGCTTCGGCAAAGACATAAAGGTTGCCCGCATCGACTATGGATACCTCAGCGCAACGTCCATCAGACATTGTAATGGGTTGTGAAACCAAGCCGGTCGGGAGCAGTTTTCCAGTAACGCCCCCAGTGACATTTCTGAACAGCATATCAATTTTGGCCGAAGTACCTGGAACACCGTCTATTGCATAATCCCCAGATACCCTCGGTCTACCATTCTGTGTAGGCACCAATTCTTCAATAACCGCATGAGTGTTCGTATTATGTACCTTCACAGTGGTAACAGGATCCGTAGCCCGAACAAAACCTTCTTCGATAGCATAAGGCCCAACTGCTGAAGAAATATTGCCACAGTTTACTGAGTATCCAAGGATGTTTGAACTAGGGGTAATCTGTACAAAGGTGTAATCAACATCCGCCCCGGGGATGCTGCCGGGCCCTATTATAGCGCACTTGCTAGTTAGAGGATCAGCACCACCAAGACCATCAATTTGTCGCGCATCAGGACTTCCAAATATGGACAAAAGTAGCTTTTCTCTTGATGATTTCTCTTTCGGCAAGTCATTTTCTTTGAAGAACAAGGCTTTGCTCGTCCCACCCCGCATAACTACACAGCGTACCATTTCAGGTAATTGTGTCATATATCAACTCTCCAGTTCTTACCCAGTTTTCGGTAGAGTTTAATGAACCACGTTAAGTTTTCCACCTGCGAGAATGCATTCTCGCTGCCTAGAAGTCAAAATCAATTGCGTCGTATAAACCAAATTCTTAGTACTATTGACTAACGTAACCGTCTCTTTCTTCTGTGCCAGGATCTTGCCAATACCTTCCAGCATAAGTAAATCGTTTTTTTCAATTGTGTCGTAATCCGTCGGATCCTTGAACAATACAGGAAGGATCCCGAAGTTGATCAAGTTATCTTTGTGGATCCTGGCAATAGATTTGGCCAACACAGCGAAAACGCCCAAGTACATGGGAACCAAGGCTGCGTGTTCGCGACTGGACCCCTGTCCGTAATTCTCACCAGCAACAATCCAGCCTCCATGCGAAGCGAGAGCCCGGGCCGGAAACTCAGGGTCGACATCAGCAAAAGCAAACTTCGAAATCGCCGGAATATTGGACCTAAACTTTAGAATATTTGCACCTGCGGGCATTATGTGATCTGTTGTTATATTGTCCCCCAATTTGAGCAATGCGGGACCACGCAAAACGTCAGATAACGGCCCGCGTCTCGGGAGTTCTTGTATATTCGGACCGCGCCTTACCTTAACCTCACGAACTGGCTCGCCAGGTCCTACAAGAAGCGTATCGCACAATTCGAAACGCTCAGGCATAGGAATAGATAGGGTCTTTTGGAATAATCGTTGCGGATCTGTCAAAACCCCGGTGAGAACACTTGCAGCCGCAGTTTCAGGGCTTGCCAGAAAAACCTGGGCGTCCAAAGTGCCGCTACGGCCCAGAAAGTTTCTGTTGACAGTTCGAAGTGATATTCCCTTGGAAGGAGGTGATTGACCAACCCCAATGCATGGCCCGCACGCTGGCTCCAAGACTCTAGCGCCTGCAGTAATTAAATCTGCTAACGAACCATCTTTCGCCAGCATGTTTACCACTTGTCGAGAACCGGGAGAAACTACAAAACTAACCCCACTGTGTGCATTCTTTCCTTTAAGAACGTTCGCTATTTTCCGCAGATCCTGGTACGAAGAGTTTGTACAACTACCTATTACCACTTGATCAACGGAGAATCCCGCCATTTCGGCCACAGTTTTGACATTATCCGGACTGTGAGGGCACGCGACTAGTGGCACTAACTGGGACAAATCAACCTCAATTACTTTCTCATATACGGCATTTTCGTCGGCACAAATTGGCAACCACTGGCCTGCGCGACCCTGAGCCGACATAAATTCAAACGTTTTATTGTCGCTTGGAAAGATCGAAGTCGTTGCCCCTGTTTCAGCCCCCATATTAGCTATAGTCGCGCGCTCCGGAACAGATAGACTTGAAACACCTGGTCCACTGTATTCTAAAATACGACCCAGTCCACCCTTAACAGTCAAAACGCGCAGAAGGTCCAAAATAACGTCTTTTGCCCCTACCCACGGTTTTAAAGAGCCCTTGAGCCGTACGTTTATGACTTTTGGCATCGTAAAATGGTAACCGCCGCCTGCCATCGCTACCGCCGCATCGAGACCTCCAACCCCTATCGCGAGCATCCCAAGCCCACCCATGGTGGAAGTATGACTGTCCGCCCCTACAAGCGTTTGCCCTGGTATGCTGAAACGCTCCAAATGAACCTGATGACAAACACCATTACCCGGCCCAGAAAACCAGGCGCCGTATCTGGCAGCCATGTCCTGTAAGAATCTATGGTCATCAGCGTTTTCGAATCCTACCTGTAGACAATTATGGTCAACATATGCCACAGAAGCTTTGGTTTGGACTTTACCCACGCCTATAGCTTCGAGTTGAAGAAAGGCCATGACGCCTGTAGCATCATGGATAAGCGTCTGATCTATTTCTATTCCAACATCGCTGCCAGGTTCCAGTGTGCCCGACGACAAATGTCCAGAGATGATTTTTTGAGCGAGGTTCATATGCATTGTGCTGTTTCCTTCTTCCTTAAACACACAGATTGTCTATAACACGAGTAGCGAAACACGAAGTAGATACTTCAGAAGCGCCGATCATACCGCGTGCCAGATCGTAAGTTACGCTCTTTTGACGTATTGTCTCTCGTATTCCGTTTTCGATAACACGACCAGCCTCTTTCCAGCCTATAAAGTCAAGCATCATTACAGCCGACAGAATTAGAGAACACGGATTTGCTTTATCCAACCCAGCATACTTTGGGGCAGTTCCGTGTGTAGCTTCGAAGACAGCAGCTTTGTCACCAATATTTGCTCCTGGCGCCATACCAATCCCGCCCACTTGGGCGGCGGCAGCATCTGACATATAGTCACCATTCAAATTTGGCATAACCAAAACATCGTACTCCGCACTGCGAAGCAATATCTGCTGGAACATGTTATCGGCTATTCTATCCTTAACAACTATCCGCCCCTGTGTAGCGGCGGATTCTTGTCCACGGCTGAGTTCGTTTTCGAAAACACATCTTTCTGCAAATTCTCTCTTGACGAGCTCATAAGCCCACTGTCTGAAGGCCCCTTCTGTGTACTTCATTATGTTACCCTTGTGTACAATTGTCACACTACGTCGATGATGATCAATCGCGTACCGTATGGCGCTTCGAACTATTCTCTCAGTCCCCAACTTGCTAATAAACTTTATTCCGATGCCGCTTTCCGAAGGTACGTTAATACCAAAACTCTCTTTTAAAAAGGTGGAAACGCCCTGAGCTTCAGGTGTAGTAGATGGCCATTCGATGCCTGCATACGTGTCTTCCATGTTCTCTCGAAAAATCACTACATCCAGATCTTCTGGACGACACACCGGACTAGGGACACCCCTAAACCAACGAACAGGTCTAACGCAAGCATACAATTCAAGATGCTGACGGATAGCAACATTTAGACTTCGAAACCCTCCACCGACCGGAGTAGTCAGTGGGCCCTTAATGGAAACCGCGTACTTTTTTAAAGCATCAAGACTTGCCGAGGGAAACCATTCTCCCGTTTCTCTGTAGGCCTTTTCCCCAACTAACACTTCAAACCAATCGATCCTACGAGAGTCGCCGTAGCATGTGTGCACGGCAGCCTCCACAACACGTTTCGTTGCTTCCCAAATGTCAGGTCCTATACCGTCGCCTTCGATAAACGCTATGCTAGGGTGTTCAGGAATCTCCTTTGCAACGCTATCCTTCATCTTTATCAAATTCAATAACTATTACCTCCTATTGGAAATACCCGCATATCCATATACTGCATACTGCATACACTAATTCGACGAGGTACCAATATTTCCTTCTAGAAACGTACGAATAATTGCTATTTTTAATTAATAGGCGAAAAAATTGTACGTTTCCCGGTTGTTGCCGGTGACTGGGAAAGAATGTGCAACAAAGAAGGTTAGAGTCTCCCCCAATTCGTGTGGTCAAGTAACTAGTGATAGGATGCGGGCATTGGTGTCGAGAACCTTCTGATTCTTTAATTCGTCCAGATACGGCGAGGTACAAACTAGAAGTCAATGTGGACAATGTGTGCGCCGAGAATAGCCTATCCTGTGTTGTAAACATTGAAGCAAAACGGTCCAAAAGAGGTGAATGTAGAAAAAAGGCCCGTTCCGCCAAGCTCAATTTCAAAACCATGTTATCCTTCGGCCACTGTATTAACCCGCACTTGTTGCGCTTTAGCCTTCGTCAAGGGGCTAATTCAATCCCGGCACATTAGGGCGGAAAGTCTCCGAAAAATCTTTCGACTGCTCAAAACCCTGGTATCAAAGTGCTGAATAACGATTCTTTGAAATCAGATACACAAATGTGCGGCAAACAAAGCTACCTTAGCGTCCCTACCTGTTCGAAAGGCGAACGATGGCGACGTTCACATCGATCGTTTTGAATCGTATTCCGCTTCCCCACACAGCTTTACGGCAATTTGCAGATATTTGTCGCGGTCTGAAAGAGAAAGGTCGATGGCCGACAAAAACGCGGTCGCGGCCGCTTCGATTTCACCAATTTGGCTTCTTACATCTGTAATATCCCCGAACACTTGAAAATCTTTGGTGCTAATGTCACGAAACAACATGTTCCCGCCGTTTTCTGTGGCAACGATACAGCTGGAAAAGTACTGGGCCAGGATTGGATGGTCAAAACCCACAAACTGCACAATGTCTTGACCGTCTAGCGTGGGACCGGAGTTTTCAAAAGTGTAGGCAAAAGGCTCTGTATTGATATCGTCCACAATATATGCTTGAAGGTTTTGGTAGAGCTCCAAGTAGACCGCTTGCTGCAAGGGGTCCAACAGACCATAAAAATACCAGGTATCTGATGACAGTCGCCCCTCGTCCGGCTCTTCCCAAGGGGGAAACTCATCACCTTCTTCGGGTGGAGGCGAGACCGGATCGATTGGGCCGGGGGGCTTGGAAAACAAAGCAAAATTGGTTATAGTGCAGGCGCTAAGCAAGCTGCAAAGCATTACCACGGCTACGGCAACACTGAGTGTACGAGTTTTCATGGCGAACCCTTCTTCAACCTGAGTATATCACCGTAGCCGCCGACACAGGCGTAGCCTAACAGAATGAACCGGGCGATTCGCTTTGAACCGCCCGGCCTGTTTTAACTTACTGCGCTATGGGACGATAGTTACGTCCCCGAGCCCTCCGATTGTCTTGAGAGCCTTATTCCCTTATTCATCCCCGTATTCACTTACAACAATTTCAGCGCTGCCTTCACATATAACGTTACCGTTATTATCAATATCAATAGCCTTAAACGTGATGGTGTAAGCACCCGCTTCTGAAGCAAATACGTAGGCTAACAGTTCGTTTGTTTCATTCGCGCCTTGATTAAATCCCCTGCCATCCCCCATATCGCCCCATACGCACTGTACAAGATCGTACCAGGCCGCATCTTGGTGTGCATATAGATAGACTTTCACTTTGCTACTGACATCTTCACCGTTTCGGTCTGTAACACTGAGCTTCTCGATCATCACATTGCGATTTGTGTGGCCGAAATCACCCTCGGACTTGACTGTGAGAGAGACTTGAATTTTGAAGTCATCTAGGTCAACTTCGGTTTCCGCGCCCAAAACAGCCGTTTTCAGGGCTTCGAGAGAGTTGACACCGGGTGTGTTGAGGCTGCCGTCGTCGCTGCCGATAGTGATTTTGTTAGTGGCGTTTTCGCCAAAGATGCCAACTGCATAAATCTCGCCAGGCTGAGAAGCCACCTCAAATTCATATTCGGATCTCGTCACGGTGAGCGTTTGTTCGCCGTAGACTACAGATTCCCAGTTTTCATCTGCATCAACTAACTTGATGGTGAATTCAAATTCTGTCTCTGCGGCACTGCCCAAGGCAACATAGACATATCCATCTACATCAATATTCTCGTCACACAATGGATGGCCTGCCATACCTATCACGTACGGACCTTCACCATCTGCAGTTGACTTCCACTCCAATACCGATGGCTCAGCTGCGTCAACAAATGGATACCAAGCTGTAACGCCATGGGGAACTGTGAAGTAAGTGGTTACCGTACGCCCGCTTGCTTGGGTGTTACTTCTGTCCTCATAAACCGTGCTGATTCTGATCCTATATTCAGCACCATCAACGCCTGCGGGCGTCTCCAGCGTCGATCCATAATTGTGGATACCTTCAATCTCTTCTATCGCCCAACTCGGTTTGATGGCCGCTTTGGCTGCGTCTTGTTCTGAAATTACTGTTACAACCTGACTGCCTTCTGCAATGACGACGTCTGTATCCAGGTCAGTTAGGCGGAAATCGATGGTATAATCGCCGGCTTCGGAGAACGTAAACTTCCATGGCCCATCTGAGCGGAAATCCTTCGTAATGGGGAATCCGGTTTCCGGCCCCCAGACACCTATGTTAACAAAAGTGTGTTCGACACTTTCGGTGTCGGTGGCTTTGAAGGTTACCGTGGCTGATTCGCTGGGAAGGTTACTCGCCTCGAAGCTGAAACGTACCCTAGCATACCCTAACTCTTTCTCTTCTACGGCTTCAAATACGATAGGTGTTGGCTCTGTTTCCACACCTGCCACTATTGCTTCAGGTATTTGGAAACTAAATCCGTATTCTGAGTGGGCCGGTTCCCTCACTACCACTGTTCCGCTAGCTTCGGCAAGTACTTCGTCGTGATCGTCAACATTCACCAGTTTTACATCTAGTTCGTATGTCCCAACTGCGTCAGACAGGATGTAGACTCCCGTGGTAACATCGTAGCTATCCTTGGGAACCGGAAAGCCCGCCGAAGGGCCCCAACCATCTACGTTGATGTCGTACCAGTTGTCGCTCGTGTCTTTAGCCCAAAACTGGATGTGTTCACCTGCGTCCACCGGCGCAATTCTTACGGCACCATATCCTGCAGTTCCCTCAATATCTACGGATAGTGTAACTTGTACCGGGCTCAAGCCTGCTATAGCGGTATCTACATCCCCGTTTGTCACTAGTTCGCCTACAACGTAGCTATCCGCCAAATCTTCATAGCTTATTTTGTAGATAGAATTTGCCGGCGTTGCCACAGGACCCACAACATCGCTGGTCTTAGTACCAGTGTAGGTGCCGTATCCATCCACCATTACTCTTACATACTTGCCTTTATCTTCCTCGACTAGTCTATAAGTCTTGGATGTTGCGTTATCAATATCAATAAAGGCTTCCCCGCCCGGTTCTTCCCCTTGATCTGCTTCCGCTATTTGCCACTGATACGTTACAGTAGCACCGTTTGGTGCAGTCGCAGCTGTAAGCGTCGAACCGGCAACAACATCACCCTCAACACTAACAGCACTAACCTCAATGGTAGTAGGCACATAATCCCCGCCGGTTGGAGGAGGCTGGTGTCCCACATCTTCGCCGCCTACTTCGGCTGTAACGCCTTCGGCGACTTTCACGGTTTTAGGTTTCTGTTCGATGGTGGAACCTTCGGAGTTAATCTGAGCTTCTTCTATCACACCGTCTCCTGACACTTCAGCCGGTGAGTTGAGAATCAAAGTGCCAATAGACGACTCAGCTTGCTGAACTATGCTGATTGCCTCCATAACCTCGGGGCTTGTTTCAAGTTCTATGATATGCCCGCTTTCGAGCTCCAGGATGATGGAACCCGCGTTGACCTCCACTTTTTTGAAGTTACCAACGAGAACAATCTTGGAATCCTCCGCGAGACCGTCATCCAAAATAACGTCGCCGATACCGTCGCCTTCAATATCTCGTTCTTCAACCCTGGCAGAAGCGAGCAAGCTCACAACGTCAATTTTGGTTTTGCCTTCAGCTGCCAAGGTAACATTTTCTTTGTCAACGATGACAACACCCAAAATAGAGTCGATTAAGATTACGCTGTGAGAGCCGCCACCGCTGACTTGGGTGTTACCCTCCACTACCACATTTTCAAGTGTTACTTCCCCGTCTTCTACAGACTGGGCGATAAGCAAATCCCCTTTTATAACAAGGTTTCTAAGGGTTACGCCGTCTGACGCCACCACGACGCCACCGTCTATTTCAGTTGCTTCCGTCGAACCGTAAACGCCGGGTTCTTTATAAATTTCAGCAAACATACGATCCAAAATGGTTACAGTCTCTGCCCTTGTAATGCTTGCCTCGGGGCCGAAAGAACCGTCAGTGTATCCTTTAACCAAACCTTCATGGGCGCAAGCCATGACTTCGGCTTTGCTCCAGGCAGCTATGGCGTCGGCGTCAGTAAAAGCGAAATCGGCAGCGTCTTTGTCGAGCTTTTTCAGACGCGCCAGCACAACTGCCGCTTCTTGCCTGCTAATATCCCTGTTGGGCCCGACAGTTCCGTCGGTGTATCCCTGCATGTAACCGGCCGCAAAAGCTTTTTGTATGTCCTCACTAAACCAATCACCGGGATGTACATCCGTGAAAACAATTGGCTTAACGGAAACAAAACCGAATGTTCTGTTGACAAGTGCGGCAAACTCGGCCCTGGTAATGGAACCGTCGGGTCGAAGCGAGCCGTCTTCATAACCTGTGATAATCCCGCGGGAATTCCAAAGCTCTACAGCCTGTTTTGCCCAATGACCGTCGAGTTCGGAAGCTTCAGCTAATGCCATAGGGGTTTTGGGTAAGAACGGCAACAGCATGGAGATGGCGACTATGAACCCCAACAAACTGAGACTCCGCTTCTTAAGCACACTACTTACCTCCTTGGTATTTGTGGTCACCTGATAGACCTGTGATGTTTTCACCGATCTGGGGGTCTATGTTTTTTTTTGGCCCTCCATTATGTGGCTATCGGATAATGCGCGTGGTTCTTTAGAGACCAAACTAAAAAGGATATTCTGACTGTACGTTGAAAACGTTCTAGCCGATAGAAGCGCACCTCAAATCAAACTGAGTTTGGTTTTTGTGTTGATAAGCCAACAAGCAGGCAAAAAGGATGATGGCGCTAGTGGACATCGTAGAGGTTTGTGACAAGCAACAGAAGACAAAGATCGCAAAAGACGTGTTGGAATCGTTACCCCAATGGTTTGGAATACCTGAACAAACGCAAAAATATATCGAGAACAGCGGGAATCTGCCTGTTTTTGCGGCTGCTCAAGGTTCGGAAATTGTGGGGTTTGTTGCCTTGAAGCAGAACAGCCGCTACACAGCTGAAGTTTACGTCATTGGGGTCCTCCCCGGTTATCACAGGCAAGGCGTTGGTAAAGCCTTGGTTAACCGTGCTACCACTTGGGCAAAAGCGTTGGGGTATGAATTCCTGATGGTAAAAACCCTTGACGAATCACACCCCGATGTCAATTACGCCAACACCAGGAAGTTCTACATCGGCCTGGGGTTTAGGCCGTTAGAATGCCTGCCCGAATTGTGGGGTAAGCAAAGCCCCTGTTTGCTGATGGTCAAGTATATTGCCTAAACGCTTTACAGGGTCAAGATTGTACCTACACTGCATGGGAAAGTTTCTGAACGGAACGCTTCGAACATCAAGTGACTTTGCCGGGCGCCCACACAGTGGCACAGCGCCAAACGGCGGACGCCAAAGCCCCTTAGCTCTTGAGCGATTCGTTTTACGGATGCGTCATCGCTCCTCAAGAGGTGCGGCCCGCCCAGCACGGTGTGCACACGGTCGATACCGGTGAATCTGGCTATGTAAGTAAGGGTGTTGATTATTCCGGCGTGGGCGCACCCCAGTATCACCGATAGCCCTTGGTTGGTTATGACGGCCAAAGACTGATCGTCGAATATGTGGTCAGGGGTATAAGCGCCGTTTTCCTTTTTGAAAAGCGTTGGTTCCACATGTTCGAAATCGTTGACTCTCGGGACCGGCCCTGTAGCCCAAATGCTTTTGGCGACCTCAGTTGGTTTGTGAATTTCGGTAAAGCGGGCACCGAGGTTTACATAAGATTCCCGATTGACAGGCGGACCTATGTATGAAGGCGATTTCCCCGGTGCTATCCTGTACTTTTGGTCAAAAACTCCCGGGCAAGTTATGACATCCATTTCGCCCACCGTTTCCAGCAGGGATTCCAAACCGCCAATATGGTCATCGTGTCCGTGGCTAATTACCAGTTTTTTCGCGGAAGCGAGATCGATCCCCAGCTTTGTAGCATTGTGCTTGAGGGCAATTCCTGAACCCGTATCGAACAGAATTGGCCCGTCGACCGTTTCCAGCCAAATTGACAGGCCGTGTTCACCCAGAAGCTCTCGTTTGTTGCAAGTATCTTCCACTAGTACTGTTAATTCGACTGTCATTTATATCCCCCCAAGATGAAACGTAATGCATGTATCATCTGACTGCTTGCGCCTTCACTTCCCCTAATTCTGTCCCTCGGCACACAAAAAGTCTATCCGAAAGACAATCGTGCGCGTCCTTCTCACATTATCGAGCTCAGGATTAGCCGGCAAAAGCCCGCAAAACGGCAGGTTTTAACCAAAAGTATGTGGAACAAATGACAGTGCGTGACCGGTATTTTGACGACAAAAAGGAGGCCAAACAGTTGGACACCGCTGTATATCAAGACAGAATAGCCAAACTGCGTCAGCTGATGCAGACGGACGGAATCGCAGGTTTTATATCCACCGCTTCCAAGAACCTTTACTATTTCTCGGGGTTTCACGAGGACCCGGACCCCAGGTATTTAGGGGTTTTTATCCCTATAACCGGGGAACCCGTTCTTATCGTCAACGACCTTTACGAGACCCAGGTTCGAGAAACCAGTTGGATACCTACGATAATAACTTGGAGCGACGGAGAAGAACCTATCAAAAAACTGGGTAAGGTTATAGAAGAGGCGGGCCTGCAGGATAAGGCTTTTGCTGTGGACGATGCTTTGTGGAGCAGTTTTCTTCTGACACTGCAAAGAGTACTTCCCGAAGCCAAATTCGTTTCGAGCTTGGAATACGTCTCTGCCCTTCGGCGTCTGAAGTCGCCTGAAGAAAAGCAGCTACTTATGCATGTTGGCTCAGCCACTGACAAGGTGATGGCAAAAGCTATAGCCGCCGTCAAGGCGGGAGTGGTAGAATCCTCGGTTTCCAATGTCATCCAACAGGGTTTCAAAGAGTTTGGAATGAAATCGGGCGGGGGCATTGTCGGTTCGGGAATCTACAGCGCTCAGCCGCATTACAAAGCCAACACCAAAATCATACAGGAAGGCGACAGTGTGGTTTTGGACTTTGGGGGCGCTTGGGAGCTTTACCATTCGGACATGACCCGAACGGTTTTTGTGGGCGAACCTGATGCTGAATATCGAAAGATTTACGACACGGTTAGAAAAGCTCAAGAAGCTACCATAGAAGCCATAAGGCCCGGGATGACATGCCAGGACGTGGACAGGGTGGCAAGAAAGATCATTACCGATGCCGGATACGGCAAATATTTTATCCACAGGCTGGGACACGGGATAGGGCTTGACGGCCATGAGGAACCAAGCATGGTGGAAGGAAACACATTGTTGGTCGAGGCAGGTCTCACCTTCAGTGTGGAGCCCGGAATCTATATTCCGGATCGTTATGGGGTTCGTATCGAGGATTGTGTGATCGTGACTGATACAGGTTGCGAGCTCTTCACCAATTACAGCAGAGATTTGGTCATTATCCGCTGACGAACCGTTTTTTGTGGGGACATGGAGTGGGCCCGGCTTTTCTTGGAGATTAGCCGGGCTTGTGTATTATCGGCCATATTTGCGGTTATATTCTCTGTCGTATTTACGGAATATTAAGATATTATCCGCAATATTTGAATAAACCACCAACCATCGGTATAATGATGGTAGTTAAGCAAAATTAGGGTATGCAGGATCAAAATGAAGGGAGTATTGACAAATCAACTTAATCAACAAAGCAGTAATACACAAAGTGTTTGGTGAGGGAATCGTCGTAAACTGCGATGATTCGTATGTAGAGATCGGTTTTTCTTCGACCCCATCGGAAAACAAAATGTTCCTCTTCCCCGACGCGTTTGGCACCTATCTCAAACTCGTGGATGAAAAGGCTGCTGCCGCGATTGGGAAACTGGTGCTAAAAAGCAGACAAGAATCTGAAAGAGAGATTTTAAAGCTGCAAAAGCTGAAGATTCTTCAGGATGAGGATCGCAGACGTCTTCTGGAACAGGAAAGGCTTGCCAGAAAGCGCAAAACCTATAGGCTGCATCCTCGCTCACAATCGGTATTCTGGTGCGAAACTCACGAACAGGACAGCATTTTTGCAGACTGGTCAGTTTTCACAGGTGTAATAGAAAGCGGCCAAAAGAAGGGACGCCCGAAGCGCCTGGCCCAAATAAACCAGAACAGCGCATGCCTGTTGACAGCGAGAGAGTCTGATATTCCTGAAACAAAGCGACGGGTTTTGGGGGCATTCATGGTAAGCGAAGATTTTTCGCCGAAACGATGTGACGACGGATACATCCCGGCTCACCCCCGATATAGGTTCCGGTTGTCCGCAAAAGAATCGGAAACGGTGCTTTTTTGGAATTATTATGTTAACAAACGATACCCCCACAAAATAACTTGGAATACGGGACGTCACCGCTACTTCGATAACATCTGGATGGCGCAAATCCTTAGAGACATCGTCGCCCTTCGGAAGGGAAGCGAGGGTGAAGAAACCGCGCAGCAGTTCCTGCAATATTTCTGCCAGATGAACCGAATAGACAAGGAAGAAATACCCGAGCCTACCGGCGCCCTGGCAGGAGATTAGTTGGGGTCAAAGGCTTTTCGCAGCCTCGTATATTTTTTCCACCTCGTTTCGGGGTAAAACCTTGTTCATGGCGAAAGCTATAAAAACTACTATAGGTATATTTAATGCGATTCTCGTGAGAGCAAATTTGGGCCCAAGGGACGATAACTCAAACATAAACATGGGAATCTTTGTTGCCGACCATGCCCCAATGAGGATTAGCACGTTACTGAACTTGACATCCTTTTTCATGAAGGCCGCGGCGATGGGAAACACCACATAAAGCGGGCCCGCTGCGGCGGAGCCCAGCAAGAAAGCCAACACGGCTCCTAAAAACCCTGTGTTCTCCCCCATAAATTTCACCATAGTATCCCTTGGAACCCAGATGTCCAATAGACCCAAAAGCACGAAAACGGGCGGCAGTATGAGAATCATTTCTTTAGAACTGGATTTGAGGGTAGCTATCGCTTTCAAACCGATACTGTGATCCCAAAGATATATAAACAGTATGGCAAGCATGGCTATGATAAACATAGAATACTTCCTCACAACCTTCATCTATACGACCACCCTTCCTATCACAAATGCCATCAAGAACGAAAATGCAAACGCCAAACCGTTTCTCAACAGAGTGAACCTTTTGCCGAAATACTTGATTTCAAGCGGAATGGTCAGCACACCAACCATGGTTAGAGTTGAGACGAAGGCGGCCAGTTGCATGTAACCTGCGCCATTTCGCAACAAAATCGCAGCCATGGGAAATGCAACGAAAGCGGGTATCAGAGTTACTGACCCCATCACCGCGCCCAAAACTACTCCCAACCAACCTGAAGAATTACCAATGATGTTACTGATGATTTCAGGACTCAAAAGCGCAAGAATGACACCGATAGACGCTATCATTCCCAACATCTGCGGTAGGATGTTTTCAAAAGATTTCCACGCTTTCTTGAACGAACGCTTAGTTTTGTCCCTGTCTTTAATGAACGAGACTAATGTTAGCCCGAGCGCCAAAGAATAGAAGATCACATTCTGCATTTCTCCATCCCCCATTATGAGCTAGTGCATGCTTTCGTATTTGTCGATTACAGCTGTTATCTGCATCCTTCTACCCTTGAGAAAACGAATCCATCCATCCAGAGCTTTTTCGCCCAAGGCAGTGAGGGAGTACATTCTTTTTTGGGGTCCCTGAGCGCTTTCGGCCCATTTGGAAACGATCAACCCGTTTTTCTCCATACTGCGCAAATTGCGATATACCACGGAAATATCAACCCTGTCGCCTTCGAATTCAAATTTCCGCAACTTTTCGATTAGCTCATAACCATAAGATTCATGTTCCTTCAAAAGACACAAAAGCCCGGCTTCGGTACATCTGCCCGCCCTGTCGCGCGAGCTTAAGAGGCTTTGCCTGTTAGCCATTTAACCTACCACCTTCTTCGAAAAGCGCATATTCGCACGGATTTGATGCTATATGCGCTATATCTATAGTCGACATACATATAGTAATCGCAACACAGTGCTTCGTCAAGACAAATAATACAAAACAAAATATTTGTTCTGACTGGAGGCACAGGTCATCACTGCTGAAAAACTCGACTGCTTGCTAAAAAACCCGGCAGCATGCTGAAGAATCTGGCAGTGCGTATCCAGGCCTGCTGGAAAATTCAGCAGATCCTGGCCGTCACTGCTGAAAAACTCGACAGCTTGCTTAAAAACTCAGCAACCTAGTGAAAAACCCGGCAGCATGCTGAGGGATCTGGCAGTGCGTATCCAGGCCTGCTGGAAAATTCAGCAGATCCTGGCCGTCACTGCTGAAAAACTCGACAGCTTGCTGAAAAACCTAGCAATATGCTGAAAAAACCAGCACTGCGCAGCCAGGCATGCTGTGAGAACCGGCGTTGCGCCTAAGTGCGCCAGAAAATCCGGTAGATTTCATCCATCAACGCCGAAAAAGCTGACTTGGAGTGATAGATTCAGGGGATTGCTGCTTTGGGAGTTTTACCTGTTACGAAGAAATTAAAATGGTCGGGCTGATAGGATTTGAACCTACGGCCTCCTGAACCCCATATAGGTTTAGTTGTCCTGCGTAACCCCGTCCTGTCTGGATAAGACCAGCAAAACGAGGGTTTTAGGCATCTACAATTCTGATTGTTTCCACCTGGTTCTATAGAATATCGGCGTTTCGGATGGGCAATTAGATGGGCAACATTCTTGAGTCCCGTGCCGGGCGGAACCCGCATATTGAGGGCCCGCCTGGGGCACACTCGCCTCGGCGGTACCAAGGGTAGACTGACGGACATACTCCTAAAAAGGGGGCGTGATTTTTGAACCAGAAAACCAAAGTAGCACTAACAGCCCTATTCTTACTTATCCTGG
>CAZXSP010000011.1:0-21655 GCA_964643285.1 uncultured Eubacteriales bacterium | reverse complement strand
CCTAGGGGACCCCCCAGTCGCCCGCCGACCAGTCGACCTAGGCGAAATACCCCCAGGTGACCCGTCGACCTAGGCTAAAAACCCCCAAGTGGCCCGCCGATTTACGGAAAAACCCCCTCGCCCACCCGCCGTCAAATCAACATAATTAAGTTTTCTCGTTGCCCCCCGCTTAGTTATCTTATAAAATCAAACAGAATGACAACACAAGCGCTTTGAGCTCAGTTACCTAAAGCACGCCCAGATGCCATGGTGCTGAGCCGGGGTATATCCGGAAACAGGTATGCCTTCCATCTTTGAAAAAAAGCTTTATTGGGTTGTCTTTGCTTTTGCGGAGATAGGAGACCACTGTTGGAGGAGAGGATTGAAATGAAAAAAAGGTATTTGACCATCTTTGCAGTTCTTTTGCTGGCAATTCCTTTGCTCTTATCCGCCTGTACCAAACCCCCGGTTGAGCCCCAAAAAACCACCGCTTTGGCAACCGACGCGAAGCTCGAAATTGTGGGCGACGATGTTAACATAACGCTGAACGCGGAAGAAATGGCCGGACTGCCTCAGGAGACGTTTACAACCACGACCGTGAGTTCATCGGGTGAAGTCAGTGAGGTCACCGTGACCGGTTTTTCCGTGAATGATTTGCTGGCGGAACACGGTGTCGACTTGCTTGAGATTGCCTCTTTGAACTTTGTGGCAGCAGATGGGTATGTAATGTCGGCGCCTGCAGAAACCTACGCCGATACCCATGTCTACGTTATGTTAAGCAGGGATGGGGAGGATCTTGAGTACCCCCGAAGCTGCATTCCCGAACAACGCACCATGTATTGGGTAAAAAACCTGGCAAAAATAGAGTTAAGTCCTGACGGGCTTGCTACGGCCGGGGATAAATCGCAGGTTACAAACATAGCGATCTTCCGCGAAGGAATCAAGGATTTGGAGCCCACCATGCTCGATAACAGGGGTACCCAGTCGGCATCATACTCACTGATGGAGTATTTCGAGCAGTTTTGCAGGGCCTTACCTGATAAGCCAGTGACCATGGTCGCGCAGGATGGTTTCGAAAAAACTGAAACAGCGGAAATATTCTTGGAAAGCTATGTTACTCTAGATCCGGAATCTGAAGACAAAGATGACTCGCCTTTGTACTTTTCTCAAGAAACTAGTATGGGAATGCGCGTGAAACACCTGGATTTGGTGATATCCGGCGAAGACGCCGTTTATTTTGGTTCCGAAATATCTGTTGCGGACCTTTTTGAACTCGTTGGCATGGCAGAAGCCGAGTCGTATCGGTTCGTTGCCGGCGATGGTTATGTTACAGAAATTCCGTCGGATGCAATAGAGTTTGGTACTATATATACTGATCCTGAAAAAGGTTACATGAGGGCCAAGTTTGATGGTTACGACTTTGGCGGCGCGGCGGGCGGCGGAAAAGTCAAGTATTTGGTGGCAATTGAGGCAGCCAACTAAGGTAACCTACTGAGGCGACCCAGCGAGGAAGCCAACTAAAGTACCCAGCTGTGTCGAGACGGTGGGACTAGCGTTTTACTGGAGGTAACTCATGAAAAGGTTAATTCCAATCGTTCTTGCTACAGTGTTTATTGTAACTTTATGCGCTTGTAACAAAGAACCAATTCTTCCTAATTCGTCGGAAATAGAACCGTTGGAAGATGAAATACTGCTTACCTTTGAAGGGGCGTCGGTGGAACAAATGACCCGGGGGGAGTTTCTGGCTTTGGAGCCTCTGACGGTGGAACTGACCCGAACTAATTCTAAAGGCAAAACTACCACCGGAACGTACACGGGTGTCCACTGGGAAACCTTGGCCGAGGCCATTGGAGCGCAAGACGCCAAAAGTGTGGAGCTCGAGGCCTCGGACGGCTACGTCCAAGCCTACAGTATGGACTCGCTTAAGGCACCCACATCCGTTTTTGCCCTGTACAAAGACGGGGAACCGATTACAGAAGAGGAGCACAACGGCCAGGTTTGGTTTTGTGCAAGCGAGGATTACACGGCCAATTACTGGGCGAAGTTTGTTGTGAAAATCACGGTAAAATGAAGGGGTTTGAGATAGCACCCAAAAAGGCTTATTTCAAGCTTTCAGATTACGTCATCATGGCCATGCTCGCTTCCATAGGCATAGCCATAAAGGGTATCATCGTGCCCCTGGCTCACATAATAACAGGGCCTCTTTTCATCCCCGGCGGCGTGCTTGCCGGGGGTTTTTATATGATGTTTTTGGTGTTGGCCACAGCCCTCACCGGGAAACTTGGCGCCGCGTTTACCGTTTCTTTAGTCCAGGCCATGCTAGTGACCATTACGGGCAGCCTTGGTTCCCACGGAGCCGCCAGTTTGTTCACCTACACAGTTTCCGGAATTGCCGTCGATCTGTGGTTCCTACTAAGCCGGCACAGGGGTTGTTGTGCCGGCTGTTGCTTTGTAGCGGGGGTGGCAGCCAATATGGCGGGCAGTTTCGGCGTCAACTTGGCCGTCTTTAACTTGCCTTTTGTCCCCATGATGCTTTCCCTTTGTGTGGCGGCTCTTTCCGGCGGACTGGGGGGGCTTGTTGCTAACGCAGTCGCCCGCAACATCGAGCAATTGGGAATTCTTACGCGGCAGGCAAATCCATCCGGGAGAGATTCTGATGAACAGTAACAGAAAAGGGCTTTATGCCATATTTATTCTGGCCATTCTGGTTTTGGTCCAGTTGTCGGGTTGTAACGGCCAAGATGTACGTCCAGTAGGCGCTATCAGCACTCTGACCATCACAGGGGATGTCAGAAATCAAATATCTCTTGTAGATTACGGGGAATGGCAAACACAAAGCGTTTCGTACAGGGATAAAACCGAACAAGTCATTCCTCTGCTTCCCATTTTATCTGAGGCCGGCATTACAGGGACGGGCGCTTCGGTGTTCTTTTCTTCCCCTGACGGGGCAATGGCGGAAATACCTTTAGAACAAATAGGCGAAACTTGTTATCTGCGGCTGAGCAACGAATACGGTTGGCAGTTAATCGCGCCTGAACATCCCAAACAATCAGGCATAAAATTCATGGATTATGTCGTAGTGGCTACCACAGAACCGGGATTGAAGGAATCTTGTGTACGCATCATTGATGGCCTAAACGAAACGACGCTTACCTACGGACAGCTTTTCGCCGCGGAAGCCGTGTCGAAAACGGTTTTTGAAGGCGAGGCCAAAATGAACCAGCTTTCCACGGGTGTGTACAATCGTCGGACGCTTATACCTATCTCAAATTACCTGACCGATGATACCAATCGCCGCTTTTCCACCGGTGTCGCGTACTTCGCCGACGGCAGCCAAGGCGAGGTCATGCTATCCGGCTTTCTTGAGTGGAGGGGCAATACCGCGGATTACATTGGGCCAAACGGTAAAGATAGAAAAAAAGACATATTGGGTATTTGGGCGGATGGCCCCGAGCTTTGTGTCACCCACATGGCGCCCAAAGCCCTAAAAGCACTCGAAGAGAACCGTGTGCTTATGATTTTGTTGGATGGGTTGAGTTATTACGATGTTATGGAGCTAAAACCTGCCTACCTGTGGGGAAAAGGCCCCATGCCCGCGCGCACTGTGATGCCTTCAATAACCCCGGTGTGCCTTTCATCCATTGTAACAGGGGAGTATCCAAGCGTGACTGGAATCCACTCACGGGACACGCGCCAGGTTAAAACAGATGACATTTTCTCTAAGGCTGATGAGATGGGTAAGACTTGCGCTATGGTGTGCGGTTTTGCGAAAACCATAGACATAAGCATAGATCCGATTCTTAACCCCGATCTAAACGGCGAAAATGACACAGATGATGAAGTCTTCGCTTGTGGAAAAGAGCAAATAGATGACCAAAAAGACCTCGTATTTGTCCACTTTAAAGGTTATGACGAAAAAGCCCACACCTACGGCCCGTTGTCGCCCGAGGCATCTCAAAAACTTGAACAATTGGATAGTTACGTCGAAGGCTTATGCAGGGATTTTTCGGGCACAGTGTTTATCGTTGCTGACCACGGCCAGCACAGGATTGAAGGGGACAAGCTGGGAGAGCACGGCGAGTTCAGGCTAACGGACATGACCGTTCCGTGGATAGAATTTAGCCCGGTTACAATCCCATGAAGAACAAATGGATTGCAATCACAATCGCCGGTTTGATAATACTGATCGCTATTTTTGCTTGGCTCAACGCCGGTAATCTCAAGGTTAAAAAAGAGCTTGAGATGAACGCCCAGTTTTACCTCACTTTGGATGGCCACCAATACAAAGTGGCTATGCAGGATCTATTAGACCTTGAACCGGTCGATTTTGATGCCGTTATGGATACAAGCACAACCGACCCCACTCCGGTAGTTTTTACAGGGGTTGAACTAAGCCGTCTGTGCGAAAGCCGCGGTTTTCATATAAGTGAAGACTCGTCCATTCTTGCAAAAGGTCTGGACGGCTACGCTTCAGCCGTGACTGGTAGCGAGGCTCTTGCTGAAGGTAACGTTTATATATGTATATACATGAACGGGGAAGTGCTAAAGCCCAAGAAACAAGGAGGCTTTGGTCCATACCTCATGGTTATCAAAAACGAACGGTTTGCCCAGAGATGGTGTAAGTTTGTAGAGGAGATAACGATCACCCGTGGCTCTTAGGGGAAGTAATCTTAGTTTTGGCTACTCCGGGGGACCGCTTCTGTTTCGTAACGCCGACATTCATGTGAAACACGGGGAATGTGTCGCGTTGACGGGGGTTTCGGGTTCGGGCAAATCCACCTTGTGCTATATTCTTTCGGGGATAATTCCCAACTCCATCCAAGGAGAGGTCCGAGGCGAAGTCCTACTGTCAGGAGACGACATTCGCAGTCTATCCCTTGCCCAAAGGGTTCAACGGGTGGGTATTGTATTCCAAAACCCCGATTCCCAACTTTTTTCACCCACTGTAGAAGACGAGATAGCTTTTGGGCCCGAGAACCTTTGCTTGCCCTGGGAAGAAATAGACAGGCGCATACGCGAATCCATTGACGCAGTTGGGATGAGTTCCTACAGGGCCTCGGATACGAAAGCTCTTTCTATCGGCCAAAAACAGTTGATTGCCATTGCGGCTGTGCTATCTTTGGAACCCGGCTGCCTTATCTTTGACGAGGCCTTTTCCCAACTCGATACGTATCACAGCGGTTTAGTAAAAGGGATTATTGCAGAGCAAAAGCGGATGGGGCGGGCTATCCTGATGGTAGAGCATAACTCCGCAAACCTGGATGTGGCTGATCGCGTTTACAAAGTGGAACACAAAGCAATTGAAGAGGTGCGCCCATGACGGACGCCATAAATGCTTCTGATCTCACGTACCGGTATCCTAAAGGCACGTTTGCCCTGTCGTGTCCCGAGCTTTCGCTTTCCCCGGGGGAACTTACCCTGGTTATTGGGCCTAATGGCAGCGGAAAGACTACGTTGTCGAAATTGATATGCGGCATTTTGAAGCCTCAAAAAGGTAGCTTGTTCATTTTTGGCGAGCGGGCAAACGACTGGTCCTTGGGAAAGATTGGCGGCCAAATTGGGTACCTGTTCCAAGATCCGTCCAGGCAACTGTTCACATCCACGGTTTGGGACGAGATGGTTTTTGTCGATCAAGTCCTGGGAAAGGATACTGAGGCCAGCCGAGGAAAAGCGATGGCCTTACTTGAACGCTTTGATATGCGCCATTTGTGCCGCCGAAGCGTTTACCGCTTAAGCCGCGGTGAAAAGCAAAGGCTGGCGCTTTGCGCACTTCTAATGGGCGGTCCGAAGTACCTCATATTGGACGAGCCCACCACCGCCCTTGACCGGCACAACCGGGAAAAGCTGTACAGTCTTATGGATGAATTGGTGTCCGGGGGAACGGGTTTGGCTGTTATAACTCACGAAACCGAGCTTATCCAAAGGCACAATGGATCTGTAGTGATGCTGGCGGAAGGGAAGGTGCTCACATGAAAAGCGCCGACCCTAGGGTGAAGCTTCTTTGGATGGTCATTTGTACTTCATTCGCTTTGGTGTTCTCCAAGCCTTTGTGGATGGCAGGTCTTTGTGTGTTTTCGCTTACGGGCGCTTTTGTTTTGGGGGGCGATCTAGGTTCCTTTGCCGGAAGGTTCCGGCGCTTTCTGGCGCTTCTGGTCATGGTTTCGGCGCTTCAAATCGTGTTCGTGCGCACCGGGGCCCCGGTACTGCAAGCGGGCGGGTACATTTTGGTTACGCATGACGGGCTCATGAGGGGCGCCACTGCCGTAATGAGGTTTTTTGTCATCCTGTGCGCGGCATCAGTGATGGCCAACGAGAATAGTCGCAGGGTGATTGCTTCTTTAGAAAAAATGGGCATACCTTACGTATTTTGTTTTATGCTTATGACTTCTTTGAGGTTTTTGCCGCTCTTCAGCACTTCTTTTTCCGATTCTGTTACGGCATTGGGCCTTCGGGGGATAGACACAAAGCAAATACCCATGGGTAAAAAGCTTGGGATATACAAAAGCCTCGTGCTTCCCGTTGTGGCGGATGCCGTGGTTAAAGCCCAGGATTTGGCTATAGCCATGGAGGCTCGGGGGTTCGGCGCCATGAATAGGCGAACAGCCTATATAAAAATGGCCATGGATCCAAGGGATTGGCTGTCGGTTGCAGTTCTTTTGGGGCTTGGCGCGGCAGTCATCAAATATTACTAAAGGGAGGGCCAGTAAATGAAAGCAATCGCTGTTAACGGTCTAACCAAATCAGGCAAAACCACAGTTTGCGAGACGGTAATCAAAGGACTCAGAAGCCGGGGGTACACCGTAGGTTCGGTAAAAGAAATCCATTTTGAGGGCTTCGCCATAGATCCCAATCCCGCGACTAACACTAGGCGCCACCGTACCGCCGGTTCGCAGTTGGTGACTGCCAGGGGAATCTACGAGACCGACATCCTTTACCAGTCCAAGCTGCCCATTGAGGACATCCTAAAGCATTACGACCATGATTTCGTTGTCCTGGAGGGCGTGACCGACCTGAACGTTCCCCGCATTATAACCGCGCACAATGTGGAGGAAGTGCAGGAACAAATGGATTGCAGGGCCATAGCCGTATCTGGGGTGTTGGCGAACACCCACAAAGATGTGGTTTTGGGCATGCCTGTGCTTAACGCCTTGGAGGAACCCGAAGCTTTAGTAGATTTCGTGGAACAGCGGGCTTTTGAACCTCTGCCTTCTTTTGATCCCGATTGTTGTTCAAAATGCGGACATACCTGTAGGGAGCTTGCGGGCATGATAGCGTGGCAAAAGGCAAAAAGAGAAGATTGTGTGCTTTGGTCGCAAGATACAACCCTTCTTATTGACGGCACGCCCATTACCATGGTGCCTTTTGTGCAATCCATCCTCAAAAACACCGTATTGGGGGTCGCAAAAGAACTCGACGGGTTCAAAAAGCATAGCACCATAGAAATACGGTTCAAAGTTTGAGGTTCGTATCTAAAAGAAATAAGGTGTATTTGCGCGAAGGCGAGATTATCAAGGTTTACACCTGTAAGGAATCGCTGGAGCGCGAAGCCCGGACGCTTGCACTCCTATCTAACGCCGGGTTGAGGGTCCCCATTTTGTTGGCAAAAGACGAGAGCGCCCTTACGTTGAAGATGGAGTACATTCCCGGCGATTTGTATGTGGATTTGGTAGATGGAATGACGGTTGATAAAGCCCGCGCGTTAGCCCGGTGGATTGTGGAATTCCATAGGATCACAGGCTCTCTAAAAGGAGATGTCAACCTTAGGAATTTCTTGTGGACAGGTAAAGCCTGTGCGGGACTTGATTTTGAGGAGCCACTCCAAAAAGGGAAACCGGAAACAGATATGGGTAAGATAATAGCCTACGCCGCAACTTACAGGCCCGCTTTTACCGAGGGGAAGGTTCGAAGCTGCTCGTTATTGTTGGATGCGTTTTTGGATTTGGGCGGCTCAAGCGACAGCCTCAAAAAGGCTTACGAAAGTGAAATTATTGCCATGAATTGCAGAAGGAAGGGCTCCTATATAGGGATGAAGGATGCCTTTGCCTTCTGGGAACACTTAACCAGCTATAACTCCGCAGTTCAGCACATCTAAATTCGGGTCCAGCGAGTTTTTGCATTAAAGAAATAACCGGTAGTTATTTAAGTATGTATTCATTCAACAAAGCAGGCTATTAGCACATCCCAATTATGTGTGAAGTATCTTGTTTCCCAAAAATTTTACTGTACCATTGTCTGTAATGCATAGTCTAACGATTGCGGTTGTGGATGTTAACCCCGTTATGCAGGTGAAGCTCCATAATCCAGTATGTGCCGAAAAGTACATTTGCATAGTTATGATTATGTAAAGATATCAAATAAAAATAAGTTATCATACTTTGACAAACAGAACTTGGAGGTGCCACCCAATGGCCGAAAAAAATGAAAGGTCGGCTTCAAACGCTACAGGCGAGGACGTTCTAAAACAAGTGGCTGCAATCGCGTCCAAGTGGAAAGACCGTCCCGATATGCTCATATCGGTTCTTCACGAGGTGCAGGCCATAGCAAGCAATAGTATTCCGCGAGACGTGGCGCGGGTTATCGCCGAAGAAATGAGGGTTCCGCTTTCCCAGATATATTCGGTTAAAACCTTCTACTCATTTTTCTCCGGCAAAAAACGCGGCAAGGTTTTGATCAGATTGTGCAAGAGCGCGCCATGCCATCTCAAAGGATCCAAAGACATACTAAGGGTTTTTGAAGAGGAGTTGAACATAAAAGCAGGCGAAACCACTCCGGACGGGGAGTTTACCATTGAAACCTCCGAATGTATAGGCGCCTGCGACGTTTCCCCGGCTGCCCTAGTGGATGACACGGTGTACGGCAATTTGGATGCCTTAAAAGTAAAACAGCTGGTATCTTCACTTAGGGAGAGAGTGTGAGACCATGGAAGAATTCAGAGTTGTGCTGGAAAAGGCAGGGGAAATTTCCCCCACCAGAACTATGGAGTATGTAGCTGCCGGCGGTTACCAAGGGCTCCGCAGAGCACTTAACGCCCCCAAAGAAGTGGTGGAAGTCATAAAAGCATCGGGTTTACGGGGGCGTGGCGGTGCTGGTTTTCCCACAGGATTGAAACTGTCGTTTACGGCTAACACCCCGGCGGACCAAAAGTTTATCGTGTGCAACGCGGACGAGGGTGAGCCCGGCACCAACAAGGACAGGGTCATCATGGCCGAGGTTCCCCACAGGCTTTTTGAAGGCATGGCCATAGCCGGAGTAGGGGTGGGCGCGGATAAAGGTTACATCTATCTGAGGGCTGAATATCCGTACATCGCCAAGGTCATAAGAAAAGCTATGGAAGATGCCCGGGCCAACGGGTATTTGGGAAAAAACATCTTGGGCAGCGGCATAGATTTTGATCTGGAGCTCTTCATAGGCGCCGGTTCTTATGTGTGCGGAGAGGAAACGGCGTTGCTTGATTCAATGGAAGGGAAAAGGGGCGAGCCAAGGTTCAAACCGCCTTTCCCGGGGGTTTCAGGTTTGTGGGGCAAGCCCACCATTATAAATAACGTCGAAACGCTGGCCAGTATCCCGGCCATTATGGTTAAAGGGCCCCAGTGGTACAAGACATTAGGAACGCCAAAGTGCCCGGGCACCAAATTGTTCACCCTCAGCGGCAATATTCAAAACCCCGGTGTTTATGAGTTTCCCATTGGCGTTACTATACGGACCCTATTTGAAGAAGTAGGGGGCGGCTGCCCCAGAGGCAAGAAATTGTATGCCATCCAAACCGGCGGCGCGTCCGGCAACATTATCCCTCCTTCGCTCCTGGATACTCCCATGGATATTGAAACCTGTAACGAGGTTGGGGCCACTTTTGGGGCAGGGGATCTCATGTTCATAGATGAGGACTCGTGCCTTTTGGACGTGCTAGAAAACCTTATGGAGTTTTTTGAGGAAGAATCCTGCGGGAAATGCACCCCTTGCAGAGAGGGGAATACCCACCTGTTAGGTTTCATCCGCAAGTTTAAGAAGGGTACTGCAAAACAGGAAGACTTAAAGCTCATGCTTGACCTGGCAAAGTTCATGACCGGGGCTTGTCTTTGCGGCTTAGGCCAGGCGTCTCCCAACCCTATCCTTTCCGTGGCGCGGTTCTTCCCCGAGGTTTTTGCCGTAAAAAGCGGTTCTGAAAGGATGATCTCCTAATGTACAGGCTTACAATCGACGGCCGGCCCATTGAAGTGGAAGAAGGCACCACTATACTTGAGGCCTGCGAACAGCTTGGCATAGATATCCCCACCCTTTGTTACTTGGAACACCTTAAACCCGAAGGTTCTTGCAGGATGTGCGTAGTCCAGATAAAGGGCGCTAAGGGTCTGCAAATCTCCTGCGCCACCCCTTGTGGTGAGGGCATGGAGATAACTACCATGAACGATGAGATTTTTGATTTCAGGCGTATGGTAATCCGCCTTCTTCTAGCTAACCACAACACAGATTGTTTTTCATGCCCTGCCAACGGAGAATGCAAGCTGTACCAATATGCTTTGGACTATGGGGTGGAAGAATCCCCCTTCGACAATATTTGCAGAACCCTTCCAAAGGACGAATCCAGCGAGTTTTTCAATTACGATCCCACCAAGTGTATCCTTTGCCGTAGGTGTGTTCGCACATGCAACGAGATTCAAAGCAACAGGACTTTGAGCCTTAAGAATCGCGGTGTTCACACCAAAGTGGGCTTGCCTTTTGACCAGCTTTTCATCGATAGCGACTGCGTCTCCTGCGGGAATTGCGTGTCCGCGTGTCCCACAGGGGCTCTCACCACCAAAGCCAGCAAAAAGTACAGGGCTTGGGAGGTTACAAGAACGCGCACCACATGTCCCTACTGCGGCGTAGGATGCCAGATGGACCTTTTGGTGAAAAACGGTAAGGTTGTGGGGGTGGAACCCGCGGATGGGCCTGCTAACCCGGGCATCCTATGCGTAAAGGGCAAGTTCGCGTATCGATTCATAAGCCACCCTGACAGGCTTAAAACGCCGCTTATCCGCAAAAATGGTGTTCTTACCCCGTCAAGCTGGGATGAAGCTTTGGATGTTATCGTAAATGGGATTGAGAGAATCAAGGAAGAAAGCGGCCCCGACGCTATTGCGGGTTTTGCTTCAGCCAAAGCTACTAACGAAGATAACTATGTGTTCATGAAGATGATGCGGGCTGCCATTGGGACCAATAACGTGGACCACTGCGCGCGGCTTTGTCACGCATCCACCGTGGCGGGGCTGGCAACCACCTTGGGTAGCGGGGCTATGACAAATTCCATCACAGAAGTGGTGGACGCCGACGTTATTCTGGTATCCGGGTCTAACACTACAGAATCTCACCCTGTTATAGGCTCTCTAATCCGCCAAGCAATAAACAAAGGCGCCAAGCTCATAGTGGCCGAACCCAGAGAAATACCTCTTGCCAAAGAGGCAGAGATATTCTTGCCCATAAAGCCCGGCACCAACGTTGCCTTATTCAACGGTTTAATGAACGTAATAATAAACGAAGGCCTTCTCGATGAGGAATATGTTAAAAACCGAACCGAAGGTTTTGAAGAGCTGTGGGAGATCATAAAAGAGTACACACCCGAGAAAGTAGCTGAGATTTGCGAAATCGACGCGGAAGGGTTGAGAAAAGCTGCCCATCTTTACGCCGAGGCCGACAAAGCGCCCATATTCTACTCTATGGGAGTTACCCAGCATTCTACGGGTACAGCCGGGGTAATGTGCACATCCAACTTGGCTCTTCTTTGCGGAAAAATCGGCAAATACGGCTGCGGCGTTAACCCTCTCAGAGGCCAGAACAACGTTCAAGGGGCTTGTGACATGGGTTGCCTCCCCGGGGATTACACCGGTTATCAAAAGGTTGTAAATCCCGAGGCGAGGGCCAAGTTCGAAAAGGCTTGGGGCGTAAAGCTTCCTCCTAAACCCGGCCTTACTATTACGGAAGTACTGAGCGCAATCGACAAGGGCGATATAAGATGCCTGTATATTATGGGCGAAAACCCCATGCTAAGCGACCCGGACCTAAATCACACCGAGGCCGCACTCAGAAAATGTGAGCTTCTGATAGTCCAAGATATATTCGTGACCGAAACCGCGGAACTGGCCCACGTTGTGCTTCCTGCCACCTGCTACGCCGAAAAGGAAGGCACCTTCACCAGCACCGAGCGTCGGGTTCAAAGGATTCGGCCGGCCGTGCCCGGACCGGGTGAAAGCCGCGACGATTGGGCGATTATATCTGAAGTCATGCGCAGGCTTGGCTACGACAACAAATTCACCTCAGCCGGCGAAATTCTGGATGAAATAGCCCAGGTCACGCCGTCTTACGGAGGGTTTAGTTTTGAACGGCTTGAAAAGGAACAGCCTCAGTGGCCTTGTGCCAATGAGGGGCATCCCGGTACCCCCGTATTGCACATAGGCAAGTTTTCCAGGGGCGACCGAGCGCTGTTCAAACCATCGCCTTATATACCCTCTGATGAGCTCCCCGATGAAGAGTATCCTTTGATTCTCACTACCGGGCGTGTGTTGTATCACTATCACACGCGTACAATGACCGGCAAAAGTGAGGATATCAACAGGGTGATTGGGCGTTCGTTCGTGGAGATTCACCCTACAGACGCGGCGAAGCTTGGTGTTGTGGACGGCGGGAGGGCGAAAGTTTCGTCACGCAGGGGCGAAGTTGAAGTGGACGCTCTTGTGACCGACCGTGTTTCAGAGGGCGTCATTTTCATGCCGTTTCACTTTGTGGATGGCGCGGCTAACAGGCTGACCAACAATGTTGTTGACCCCATCGCCAAGATTCCCGAATTTAAGGTGTGCTCGGCCAAAGTGCAAGGTCTCTAAATATGGAATCCCGGGAGGGCATATAGCGTTGGGTATGAAGGAGTTTGGAAGCGCCGTTATTTTAGCGGGCGGGCGTTCAACCCGCATGGGGTTTGACAAACAAACCCTCAAAATCGGCGACGTGCAAATCACTTACCGCCTGATAAAACTCCTTCATACCCGTTTCCATGACGTTATGGTGGCAAGTTCAGCGCCTGAACTGTACAGCGGTCAAAAAGTGCGTGTGATTGAAGATGTATATAAGGATGCTGGGCCTCTGGGCGGCATACATTCAGCTTTACTAAACGCCCAAAGCCAAGCTGTGTTCACTATCGCTTGCGACATGCCCTTTTTGGATGTCCATTATATCGACTACATGGTTTCCGTAATGAAAGGCAAAAAGTACGATGCTTGCGTCACAGGGCGCCGGGGCTATTACGAGATTTTTCACAGCTTTTACTGCAAGTCGTGCGTTCCTGTTTTAGAGGACGATCTCAACCTAAACAAAAATTCGGTGAACCGATTCGTGGGCAAAATCAATGCTCTTGTAATACCCGAGCAAGTGGCGTCGATTTATTTACCGGGTTGGAAGGCATTTACAAACCTCAACACAAAAGAAGAGTACGAACGGTTTTGTAATACGCATACCCGGTACTAAGAAAGGTCGCTCTAGGCAGGTGATGAACGGTGGATACCACAAGGCAGTTGGAAATCACGAGAATACAGGGCTCCAAAGCGGTAAAAGAGATGGACAGGATAGTCGTGGAACATACTTTTTCGGTCTATATAAATGGACGCCGGTTTTTCGATTTTACCTGCACCCCGGATAACCTGGATGCCTTGGTTTACGGGAACCTTTTTTCCAAGGGTCTTATAAAAGGAAAACAAGATATGAAGGCTTTCTCAATTGATAAAACCAAGGCAAAGGTAGTACTTGAAAAGGCGGCTTATGTTCGCGGCAGGTTCCCTTTTACTTCACCGGCGGCCAAGTTTACTATTAACGTTGAAACACTTTTTAACGCAATGAAAGCTTTCGACAGCGAGTCGCCGCTTTTTGCCGCCACGGGCGGGGTTCATAGCTGCGCTTTGTACTGCGATACGGCAGAACAGGTGTTCATGGAGGATATCGGGCGACACAACGCTTTGGACAAAGTTATAGGAAAGGCGCTGTTGGAGGGCCGGGATATTTCCCGGGCGTTTGTTCTCACAACCGGACGTGTTTCAAAATCTATGGCTGCAAAAGCGCTGGTGGCCGGGCTTCCCATATTGGTATCCCGTTCCGCTCCAACAAGCGGCGCTGTGGAACTGGCAAGGAGCTGCAATCTGACCTTGTGCGGGTTTGCCAGAGGCCGGAGAGTGAACGTGTACAGCGCGCCTGAAAGGATTTCAAACGGGCTGAATTCAACTTAGGACCGGTATGGGTCCTTTGGAGGTTTTCGAAATGGAAAACGCTGAACATAACGATCAAAGAATAATCCATTCGTTCTTTTTCATGTTTTCAATCCTACTTATAGCGGCATCCTTCTTTACCGGGCCCACCCAGGAATTGTTTCCCGGATTCTTAAAAATCCTTACCTCACCACAGGTTCTAACCACAGACGCCTGCGCCCTTGGCGGGCTTAACGGGGCGCTTTTCAATTCTGGGCTTTTGGGGCTTTTGGCGTGGTTATTGATGAAGTTTTCAGGGGCCAAGCTTACAGGCGCTTCGGTAGGAGCTTTCTTTCTGGCCGTGGGCTTTTCGTTCTTCGGGAAAAACTGTCTCAATATCTGGCCTATTATATTCGGTGTTTGGCTGTATTCCAAAGTAAAGGGAGAACCATTTGGGAAGCACGTTAATATGGCACTTTTCGCGTGCTCTTTGGCTCCTGTCATAAGTGAAGCTCTGTTTAACAGAAACCTTTCTTATTCCATGCCTTTAGGGATTTTCCTGGCGGTAGCCCTGGGTGTTGTTATCGGAACGGTGTTCCCTGTGCTTTGCGGCCACACAGCCACCATGCATAAAGGGCACAATCTGTTCAATGCGGGCCTTTCCGCCGGTTTCTTGGGATTTTTGCTTTTCGCCATTTACAAGACTTTGATACTCAAGCCGGCGGGTCTGGAAGGCGAATACGCTCTTAACGGTATTCTTTCGCAAGGTTTCCCCGTGTTCTTCCCGGTATTTTTCGGGGCTATCTTCTTGGCTACGTTACTGGCGGGGGTTTTGCTTGGCGATAAATCTTTTAAGGGTTATGCGGAACTCTTGGGAAGGACAGGGCACGGCAACGATTTTCTGAGCTTGGACGGCGGGGCAAATGTGCTGGTGAACTTTGGATGTCTTGGACTCATACTTCTAGGGCTTTTCGCGGCGGTAGGGGCGCCTTTTACCGGCCCCACTATTGGGGCCTTGCTTTGCGCTTTGTGTTGGACAGCAAACGGCTCTCACCCCCGAAACGTGATTCCTATTGTTATCGGTTACGCGTTGGTGTCCATCCCGGCGGCATGGAGCATGAGCACCCAGGCCATAGCGGTGGGCCTTTGTTTTGCCACAGGGCTTTCGCCTGTTAGCGGCCGTTGGGGCTGGTATTGGGGCATCGCGGCCGGGGCTTTGCACTCGTGCCTAGTGTCTTACACCGCGTCTATCCACGGCGGTTTCAACATCTATAACGGTGGGTTCACTTCGGGATTGGTGGCTTTAATACTTATTCCTTTTTTAGAGGCGTTCTTTAAGGAACTATCGGCAAAAAAGAACATGGGGTTATTTGACAGTAAGATGTAACAGTTATTCGCTGGTGCGATGATCCGTTTTCGGCAAGGCGTTCTGCTTGAACAATCTCGCGGAACGCTTTGCTGTTTTTCTACGCGCTGTTACTTTTCTTGGTGATAACCGTCAGTCTATGTGAGAGGGGGAAGCATTTCGGTGCACCAGCAGTTCATGGCCATTTACGATAGCCTTTTTGACGACATATACCGGTATGTGTTTGTCAGAATCGGCGCCCGGTGGGATGCCGACGATCTGGTAAGTGAGATTTTTAGAAAGGCTTTGGAAGCGTATTCCCCGAAAATTCAAAACCCCTCAGCGTGGTTGTTTCGTATCGCCAGAAACACAGTGACGGATTTTTACCGCAAAAAACGGGAGCTGCCCTTAGGCGGCGGTGTGGGGGAATCGCGGCCCGGTGAAATCAATTTTGAGCTTGATGTTGAAACCAGGGAGCGAGTTTTGGGCCTCAGGAAATGTCTTTCAAAGCTTTCCCAGAAAGATTTGGATTTGATAAGCCTGCACTATTTTGCGGGTATGACCTACAAGGACATAGGTCGATTGTTACACAGATCAGAAGGTTCGGTAAAAATGAGAGTCATGAGGGCTAAGAACCGCTTGGGTGTCCTCATGAAAGACGAAATGGAGGGGTAACTGTGGAACACAACGATTTGGAATCTACGCTCGGTGAGTTTCGAGATGCCATACCGGTGAACCACGCCCTAAAAAGCAGTTTGAAAGGCGAGTTGGCTATGACAAGCAGGTCGGGTGTGTTGGGCAGCCGCGGCCTGTTCAGAAAGGCCGCCTGTTTGTGCGCCGTCGCGGCGTTGGCGCTTCTTCTTGTTGTGCCTAGATTGGGCGGAGGCCAAGTAATTGACGCCGCTTCTTTGAACGTGTACAACCACATATCTTTTCTCAATTTAGGCGGCGGCCAGGGCCTGGGTGTCACAGTACACGACGATACATTGTATGTGCCCATTTTCGGTCAAGGAATTTTCGCCTACGACGATAAGGGCTTTACGCTCGTATCGGACTACCAGGCCGATTGGGCGCGGGTTTCCCCGGACGGCACCAGGCTGGCCGTGTCCTCATCAGGGACAGTCAGCATTTTGGATATCGATTCGGGTCAAGTTACGCCGCTGCTTCAAAGCGACGGCAACACCTTTTACGAGGAGCCATCGTGGTCTTCTGACGGAAAAAGGATTATATACACTGCTAAAGTTGTGGAGTTTGGAGATCGCGGTCATTCCGTGAAAACATCGGAAATATGGGAGATAGGCCTCGATACCCGTGAAACAAAGTGTTTGGCAACCGGTTCCTATGCGTCTTACGTCAAAGGCTCGGATGCCATCGTTTACGAGGATGGCGGCAAAATCGTCATAAAGAACCTGCATGACGGCAGGGAAATTGACGCGGGCGATGGCAGGTTTCCGTCGGTAGACCCTAAGGGCCGCCTCATAGCCTATGTGAAGGTGGATACTTTTCATAGGCAGCTTACGGATTTCGCCTCGGCTCAAGAGGTTTTGGCAAATGTGTGGATAGCTGATGTCGTGAACCCGGCCACTTCCAAACAGGTGACTTCAAACTTTCTTCACAGACATACCGACGAGGAAACTTGGCTGAGCGGCCTGGAGCCCTCCCAAACACCCCAGGTGCTCGGGTTTAGTGGGGCTTTCTACTACTACAACCCGGTGTGGAGCAGTGATTCCAGCAGTATCTTTGTGCTGAAAAACTCTGTTTTGAAAGGCGACAGGCAATCTAATATGCAGATTACCAGGGTGGAGCTATCTCCAGACAGCTTTTCACCTAAAGATGTTGTGGATAGGTATATTCAGGCGCTTATAAAAAGGGACGAAGATTACGCCAGAAGCCTTATGAAGGAACCGGGGGACTGCTCCCTTACTATGTCGAACCCCAGGCAGGTGGGCTACACTGTGTTGTCTTCAGGGACTGAACAGGGCGAGGCTTATGTAGACGCCGAAGTGTATTGGCAGTATACCGCGCTGCCTTACTACGAGGTAGTGAAATCCAGGTTTTACCTTTGCGGTGCTGAGGGCGAGTTTATGATAGACCGCATAACAGAGGTTTCCAAGCTTGAAGTGTACGAGAAGAAGGGTACTGTGTATCTGGAGACCGGGGATGAAACCACAGTTCTTCTGGATGAAGCTTTTATCCCGAGTCACTTTCCCCAGGCGACAGATTACAGGTTGTCCAGCCTGGTTTACCACCAAGGTAGTCACGACTTGGTAATGGCGGTACAAATGACGAATGGAGCCGGGAAAGAACAGGTATGGATTGCCGTCTATAATGCGGACACCAGCGATTTTTACAAGGTGGCGGAAATCGGGGAGGAAAGGGCTAATCCCGGCGTTTCCAAATTGACGGTGGATTCCGGCGGCAGGTATGTGGCGGCAGATTGTTTCTACCAAGACGACAGCGGCATAAAAAGCGATATCTATATGTTTGACTTACTCCAAAAGACGAATGTGGATTCCCTGGGTCCCTTTGCCGGGGGCTTGGGCGCGGATTCGGCTACTGTGTCTTTTTGGAATGGTGAACATCTGTGGTTTGAAGTGCAAAAAAGCGGCCAAACTGCGGCTTATGTATTGAAGCCCGGTCACGGGGGCCCTTCAAGCGCGGCGGGACGGTTCCGCTAAGTCTAGGTACAGTGATGACGCCCTGTGTTCTGTCGGGGCGTCATCGTCATTTGGCTGCCGTTGTACCGCTTCAAAATGGCAGAGCTCATCAAACGGCTGGCTGGCGGCTTAGGATCGGGATAACGCCCTTTCTACGTTTTCGGCGCTGAATTCAAGCCACGACACGCCCGGTTTCTGGCTTTGTTCCTCCATGGCCGTCAAGAAACCCGTTTCATCTGAGTTTTCTCCCCGGACAAAGAAGGACACGGTTTGATTGTTGTTTGTATCCCAGGCGGACATAGAGTAACTGATTTTTTCCATTATGTAATCGAGTCCGTTGAAACCGATTCTACCAATTCCCGTGTCAGCAGAGCCGCCCGAACAACAAAAGGTTCCGTCGGTCTTAACATCCATGAAGGCGCGGTACCATAAAGTGTAGCCGTAGACTGTCCCGTCTTGGTAACGTAAAACCTCGAACGCCATGTTGTCCTGCTCATTCACCTTGAGTCCGAGCACAACCTCAGGTACGCTGTCCCCATCCAAATCGGCCACTGTAAATCCACCGACTTCGACGGTCACAGTGTCGTCGCTGGTAACCGACTGTTTCAGTTGGCTAAGATTCAGACTTTTCTCGACTTCTGTGCTGAAAAAATCTGCCCTAGCCTGCAACACCTCCAGCATGGCGGTAGCTATCGATGGCTCCGCAAATAACTGGTCGTAACCGGCCGTGTCTTGGTCAGAAGGAGTTTGTGGCCTGTCTCCACATCCGCTTAAACACAAGACGGTGACCAAGATTGTCGTCAAGACTATGGTCGAAATTGTCGTCAAGATTATGGACTTGGCAATAGTAGGCTTCGTTTTCACCGTGTTCACCTCGTAAAACCCCGGATGGGTTTGTTTTGCCATTACTTTTTGTGACGTGGCCCGGCAGAACAGGTTCCGGGTCATAAATTATCCAATTCGACGCGGTTTCTAAGATCACTGTGATTCCCCAGTGGCCTATGTTCCCCGCAGACCCCAAGGAACTGAGGCTTGGGTCCCCCGGGGCCCAGAGGTCGCCCAGGAATGGGTCTGCTAGGCACAATGGGTGAGTTTCCAGTAGCCTATGTCCCCCACAGGCACCAAGGAACCGAGGCTTGGGTCCTCCGGGGCACAGAGGTCGCCTGGGAATGGGTCTACGAGACACAATGGTCGACTTCCAAGGGCCTATGTTCCCCACAGACCCCAAGGAACCGAGGCTTGGGTCCCCCGGGACACAGAGGTCGCCTGGGAATGGGTCTACGAGGCACAATGGTCTGGATTCACCGGGCCTATGTCCCCCCCAGGCCCCAAGGAACTGAGGCTTGGGTCCCCCGGGGCACAGAGGTCGCCTCGGAAGGGGTCTACGAGGCACAATGGTCTGGATTCACCGGGCCTATGTTCCCCGCAGGCACCAAGGAACTGAGGCTTGGGTCCCCTAGGGCACAGAGGTCGCCTCGGAATGGGCCTACCAGGCACAATAGCCCACGTCAGTCCGCGTCCAACAGTCCGGCCTGACATGTTTCAAAAAACCATTGACACTTTGGCTGTTCAAGAATATGCTAAAGTTAGGTTTCCCTAACAAACCTGTACAAGTTGATTCGTACTAGGTGTATTTCCGGGGAACGGCCGGGTTGTTTCCAGATATTTTGGCCGGCAACGCAGAATTCTAACAAGATGTAATCCGAGATTTAGTCCGAGATTTAGTCCAAGATGCAGTCCAAGATGTAGTCGTTGAAAGGGGAGCTGACCATGGTCAGAAGTCTACTAGCCCTAAGGCAAGGCGACATGGGCAGAGTTGAAGTAATCGAGGCCGGCAGGACGGCCACCAGAAGGCTATGTGAAATGGGATTCAATATTGGATCCCTTGTAGAAATCGTAAAGAACGATGCGGGGCCCGTTATCGTCTCTTTGGCAGGCAACAAGGTTGCCCTTGGACGAGGAATTGCAGACAAAATCAAACTACAAATATGACACGTTAGCTAAAGAGGGGTTTTGTTGATGAACAGGGCAGTGGCATTGGTAGGCAACCCGAACAGCGGTAAAACAACGTTTTTCAACGCCCTTACAGGTTCGAACCAACACGTAGGCAACTGGCCCGGGGTTACGGTTGAAAAAAAGGAAGGCATCTTCAAGCACCGCGGTCAGGAATACACTGTGGTCGATTTGCCCGGCACGTACAGTCTCGGCGCCTGTTCTGAAGATGAAATAGTAGCCCGGGATTTTATCCTTTTGGGTCATCCCGGTGTGATAATCGACGTTGTAGATGCCAGCAACTTGGAAAGAAATCTGTATTTGACAGCCCAGCTTCTTGAGATGGGAAAAAACGTGGTCATCGCCTTGAACATGATAGACGAGGCCGAAAAACGGAACATAAAGTTTGATGTCGCCCTTTTGTCCAAAAGGCTGGGGGTGCCGGTAATACCCACGGTGGCCGCCCGGGGGATTGGCGTAGAGGACGTCGTAAAAGCCGCCGTTACGGAAATGGATAGGGCGGCAGCTGTCCGCAATCCTGTGAAGTATACAGAGGTGGTCAAAAATCATGCTGTTCGGGTCGGTGAAATCCTGGAAAAGGTGGAGTTACCTTATTCCAAGGAATGGGCTGCCCTGAAAGTTGTCGAGGGCGATGACGCGGTTCTCGAAACACTCGAAGAATCCGGGCTTGACGAGGAATCAGTGGCATACATCCGGCAGTTTTACGACCAACAAAATGGCCAGGACCTTGAGCTTGCCATAATCGATTCCAGATACAGTTTTGTCAAAGCCGTCACCGAAGGCGTTATCAAAAGGCCGGAAAAAGAAGTCGTTACCCTCACAGATAAAATGGATAAGGTCCTCACCAACAAATACCTGGGTATCCCCATTTTTGCCGGCATCATGCTTTTGGTTTTTCAGCTTACCTTCAAAATCGGTGAGGATTTACTGGGGAATGCCGCCGTCAGTTTGGTGGACTATCTGGGCGGGTTGTTTGAATCGTTCCTCCTGTGGGTTAAGGCGCCGGGCTGGCTTGTTTCGTTTGTGTCTGGCGGCGTCATAAACGGTGTGGGTGCTGTTATAGAATTTGTGCCCATAATAACGGTTCTGTATTTGCTACTGAGTTTTTTGGAGGACAGCGGATACATGGCCAGGGCGGCGTACATTTGGGATGATCTCATGAGGGCCCTTGGCCTTCAAGGTAAGGCGTTCATTTCGCTTATAATCGGTTTTGGCTGCAACGTCCCGGGAATAATGTCAGCAAGAACGTTGGATAACAGGAATGACCGCATGATTACGACACTCATAAATCCGTTTATGTCGTGCGGGGCCAGGCTGCCTATTTATTCCGTGTTCATCGCGGCCTTTTTCCCCAGGCATGGCGGGTTGGTTTTGTTCTCCATATACGCCTTGGGTATCGCGGTGGGGCTTATCATGGCCAAAGTGTTCAGCAAAACCTTATTCAAAGGTGAATCTTCGTA
>CAZXSP010000010.1:0-22444 GCA_964643285.1 uncultured Eubacteriales bacterium | reverse complement strand
AGGTTGTCGCCCTCTATGTAAAGGTTTTCGGTGGTGTCCCAATCGCGGCTTTCCTCCGGGCAGGGGCGTAGTGTCTTGCGGATGGGCCTGCCGGCTTCGGCAATGGCCGCACGCTTGCCCACCCAAGTAAACTCGTATGCTTCATCCAGATATACTTTATCGCCGAGCATGGAGCGGAGTAGATCAAAATTGACTTTGCCCTCAGTAACCAGTCCGGGGAACAGCTCGGCAATTTTGTTCGCGTTTTCGGCGGTGAGGTTAGGTGTTTCAAATTTCATTTTGTTCTTATTCATTGCAGGTGACCCCCTTCTTTATCGGAATCATTAGCCCCTCATAAAGTCCGATATAGTGACGATAATTCTTACCTGCCAAATGGTTGCTGCCTGTTAACGCATCAATTGCTGACAAAAGGTTATACATTTTCACAGTGATAATAGTTTTATAGTCGGCATTTTCGGGAACATCATCGGCAATTACGCACCCATACTCGACACACCAACAGTTATTAACCCTGATATACAAGTTGACAAGGTTATCAAAAAGGGTGGAGTTTTCCGGGTTAAAAACATCGGTAATCAGTAACTCGGCCATGTTGTGTGCAAATTGATTACGCTTGTCTTTTATCGCCTGGAGTGTCCCTAGGTCATTTTCAGTGATATTTCTAAAGAACATAAGCGAATTCAACAGAACATTGGGCTTGGTTTGCTTTCTACCCTCTAGTTCAAGCAATCGTTTGGCAATGCGTGCGTCGTAGGCTGGTGATAACCATTTCGTAAAGCCATCCGTAGTTATCTTTTGATAGTCATAGTTTGCGCGTATATAGACATCATCGTTTTCTGAAATTGCAATGCCTTTATTTTTAGCGGAAAGAAGGCACCTTTTCGCACTTCGCTTTTCACTTCTTTGACGTTTTACTTCCTCTTCACATAATTTCTTATAATCACTTGTGCTTCGGCTTATATGTTTCCCTCCATCCAAGAAGTTTTTTGGACACTCCAGGATGTGGTCCTCAAAGCTCTCGTAAACAGCGATGAACAATGTCATGAACTGAAGTCTTTGCATTATCAGGAACGAGCTTATACTGACCGCAACATCACTCACCCCAATCCCTCCAGTTCCGCCTTCAACCGTTTCAATTGGCTGTTCAGTTCGACTTGGCGGTTAAATTGTTTCTCCCGCAAAACTCTCTTCTCCAATGAGGCAATATCACGTTTGAGACGTTGTCGCTGTTTATCCCTTTCCACAGCCTCGGTGATGTCGCCTTCTGAACCAAGACGGCCACCTGCTATCTGCCGTGCCAAACTCTCATACACAGCGTCCAGATTCAGCCCTTCAAATTTCAAAGCGAAACCTTCAAGTCTAAACCAGTCCGTGCAATAGAACGTGCCGGCGGCTTCCATCCACGCCTGCGCCTCTCCGCCGAAAGTCAGCAGGAACAGTATCTTGTACGGTATTGCCTTGGCGATGGCAGGCAGGATACGCCTGTCCAAAGAATTTTGCCGCAGGGCGACCTCGAAAACCTGAATCTCCTTAACGGTTTCCCCGGCGGTCACGCCTACGGTACTGTCGGCCAGTTTGTTTCGCCAGACCACTGACTCTATTTGGTTTTTTATCATGTCCTTCGCCGAGGCGGCGAGCGTGGTATTGGCGTATAATTTCTCCTTCGATATGCGGCGGTTTACCTCCGAAGAACGGGGTAGTCCTAACACGTGCTCACCTCACTACAAGGAAACAGATTAGCTCGAAGTCCTCTAGTCCGTCGATGTGGTTATCAAGTGCAGTCGTGCCGCCTGTGCTAAAAAGACTGTCGATGTCGCTTTCGGCTTTTACTTCAACGATGGAGTTGATGGCGTCCGTCAGTAGGGCCGATACAACCCGCATATCTTTGCCATCTTTTGTTTCGATGTTAAACTCGCGGCACATCTCCATTACGGGCGCATCGTGGCCTCTGCAAAGCGAACGGGTCTTGTCCATCAGTTCCTTGGGTGAAAGGTGGTCGCATACCACATGGCCATCCTCTCCCACATAAATCATATAAAAAGGGTGGAGGCGATTCTGCCGGTCGATATTCACGCTGTTGTTTCGGTTCTTAAGGACAAAAACCACACCCGGCGGGCAGTCTTGGGAAGCGGGGACAATGGCGTGAAGTCCGAAAGGCACGGCGTCCATATCACCGTTGTGTTTGACATAGTCAAGCAGATCGAGTCTGAACTCATTAAGCCCTAAGTCCATAATGGAGATACCCGATTGCATGTCTTCAATATCCACAACCTCTTCCTGAAGCCGCTTAAGCTGTGCCTTGCGGTATTCCAGGTCGCCTTTTTCCTCCGCGTTAATCAGGTCGTCATCGCCTGTGGCAGTCATAACCGAGATACGCATCCTGGTCTCGACACGCCCTTTGAGGACAAGGTACTCGTCCAAATCCAAGTCCGGCCAAAAGTTTACAAGCTGAATTACGGCGTTCTTGCTGCCAATACGGTCAATACGCCCGAACCGCTGAATAATGCGGACGGGGTTCCAGTGGATATCGTAGTTGACACAGTAGTCGCAGTCTTGCAGATTCTGGCCTTCAGAAATACAATCGGTGGCAATCAGTACGGCTATGTCATTCTTGTTGCCCGGCATGAGCAGGTGCTTGTCCTTGGAAATGGGGGAGAAGAGGGTTAGGACTTCGTTCATAGAAGCCCGCTGCCCTTTAATCGTGGTTTTTCCGTCCACACTGCCGGTTATCATAGCGGAATCTAACCCGAACTGGGACTTTACGAACTCGCTTACATGGGTGTAAAGGTACTCGGCCGTATCCGAAAATGCTGAGAATATGAGGATTTTGCTGTTACCCTCGTTTATCGGCTTTGTCAGTTTCCCCTCAATCAATTCGAATAGCTTCTTAAGTTTGCTGTCGTGTTCCGGCGTGATATCGTCCATCACAAGTTTCAACAGTTCAAGGGTCTCGGCATCCTGTGCAAGCCGCTTGCGCCAAGTGACATAATCCATATCTGAAAGATCAATCTTTATACTGTGCTCGGCGACAAAATAGTCGGTGTTTCGATCGTCATCATCAAAGTCGGAATCATCGCTGATAAGTTCACGCCCGTAAATCGTAGAGCCGCCGCCGTTCGAGAAAGAGTCAATGTCGGCGATGGTATCGTCAATTAGCCTTTTGACACGGGCAACCGTGAGCCTAAATGCCTCAACGGAGCTCTCTAGCCGTTTCAGTAGGTTGATGCTCATCAACCGACGGATACCCATTTCGCGACCGGCGCGGTTAACGTTGCGAGAGGTATCAACGTATTTTCCAAGTTTACTTGGAAAGATGAAGTCTGTCGGGATGTAAACTGAAAGGTTTAGCGTCATAAGCAGCTCGTAAATATCGGTGTAGTTTATCGCCTTTTTCAAGTCAGTCATACGGGGGCGTAGCGATATGGGTTTCAAACGTTCAGGGAACGAGCCTATTTCGCCCATATTGTAATACCTTTCTATGTGCTTGCGGGATCGGGCAATAGTCACGCTGTCCAGCACCTCAAAGAAATCAAAATCAAGGGCTTTTAGAAGCGTGTCCGTAGTGCGTTGGTTTTCTTCCAACTTGTTCCACTGGTTGAATACCTTTTGGGCGTTGCGGAAAATTTCGTCTACCCCTCGCTTTGTTCCAAGCTTCTCGTTGATAAGGCTCGTGTTGCCCTCATAGGCGAGTTCAAGCTGGTTCCGAAGGTCTATGAAGCGGTTATTGACCGGGGTAGCCGAAAGCATAAGGACCTTTGTTTTCACACCTGCCCTGATGACACGATTCATAAGACGAAGGTAACGGTTTTCACGTCGGTCTTCTCCGTATACTTCGCCTCCGTTACGGAAGTGATGGCTTTCGTCAATCACGACGAGGTCGTAGTTTCCCCAGTTCAGCCTGTCGAGGTCAAGCCCGTTGGATTTGCCCCGCTCTCTCGAAAGGTCGGTGTGGTAAAGAACATCGTAACGGAGGCGGTCTGAAGCTATTGGGTTATTTACATAGTTGTCCTTGAAGGTATTCCAGTTGTGGGATAGCTTCTTAGGGCACAGCACAAGTACGGAGCGGTTGCGGTTCTCGTAATATTTGATAACCGCAAGTGCAGTGAAGGTTTTGCCCAAGCCGACGCTATCAGCCAGGATGCACCCGTTGTACGATTCCAGCTTATTGATAATCGCCAAAGCCGCGTCTTTCTGGAAAGCGTAGAGCATACTCCAAATCTTGCTTTCTTTGAAGCCCGTGGCTTCATTGGGCAGCACATCCTCGGAGATATCCTCCAAAAATTCGTTGAATATGCTGTAAATAGCCACGAAGTAAATAAACTCGGGCGCATTTTCTTTATAAGCAGCTGTTATGCCGTCTATGACCTGTTCGGTCACGTCTTGCATCAAGCTGGGGTCGTTCCAAATCTGATCAAACATGCGGATGAAGTCATCCGAAACCGGGGAGAACATCTTGGTCACAGGGTTAATAATGTTGTTTCCGCGCTCGCAGCCGAGATCCGCGGTGGTAAAGCCGTTCAGTGGCATGTAGGTCATGCGTTCCGTTCCGACAACGTTCATGAAGCTACTGATGTTGCCGCTCGTGAGGTTAGAGCGGAACTGCACTTTTTTGCGAATCCAGTCGGCGCACTCGCGGGCGATAGCTTTCTGAGTGAGCTCATTGCGAAGCTTTACTTCAAATTCTGTACCGTATAGCGAACGCTCGCGGTCCAGCCGGGGTATGTAGAACTCTCGTTTTTCCTTGGGAGCTTTTTCCCGAAGAAACGTCGGTGAGGTAAAAATGAAGCGCAACTCGTTGATGCCGTCAAGTTGTTTCTTTAGAACCTGGTAGGCATAAATGGAGAAACAGGCAGCCGCCACCGACAGCTTGTCCCCTTTATTGATAGCGACCGTCAAATCATCTTTGACGGTTTTGCTCACATTGTCGAGCATCTCCGGCATCTGCATACTGTTCAATTCCTTAAATTGTTTACATTTATTCTTTAACTTTGCCCTCGCGTATCCATTTGTCTACTTCTGAGATTTTGAACTTATAGCGTTTGCCCGCCCGGTAATACGGCAATTTGCCTTCTTTGACCCAGGTCCGTACGGTGTCTTCACTCATGCTGAGGTGAACGGCAATATCTCTAAGGTTTACCCATTTTTCCGGCATCAAGTTCACTGGTTCATCACTCACTCTTGAATCCTCCCTGATTTCTACTGGACAAATTACCACTATTAACTAGGGATGACAAGAGTTAGCTCCGGTTTGCTACGGATTCGTGTGGATTATGTGGAAGTAAGCATACTAAAAGCTACCGCTGTCCGCCAATTAGCTAATACAAAATTAAAGGGGTAATCTTGGAATGCTGATGGGGAAAGGGGCCCTACACTGGAAAGTTGGGTCAAAAAAGATGCCAATCTGTAGCCTCTAATTATGCCTATTAGCAGATATTATTTTTATACAAAAAGCAACCAATTTACTCCAAATTTGTCAACAAGACCGAATATACAAGAACTCCATTCACAAGAACCTAACGGCATATCTATTTTTGCACCGTCTTTAAGAACATCATATGCTTTTCTTACGATTTCTTCATTGCCTTCGCCGAAATGAAAACAAAATTGCATTGTATTTCCAATAACAGTTTTTGAATTTCGCTCCATAAACGATACACATTGACCAAAGACTTTTATTTCTGCGTGGGCTATTAATTTGCTTTCGGAATCGCGATGTATCGCGTCAACTGTCGCGCCAAACGCTTTTTTGTAAAACTCGATTGCTTCGTCACAACCTTTTAAGTATAGTTGCAACATAGTCCTTTTCATGGTTGACCTCCTAATATATAAATTTTCTACGTTTTCCATTATAGTAAAAATACTGCCGTAAATCAGGTTTCAGATTTTACGGCAGTATTCGACAAAAATATATGGTCGGGGCGACTGGACTTGAACCAGCGACCTCATGGTCCCAAACCATGCGCGCTACCAAGCTGCGCCACGCCCCGACACACTTTCTATTATACGGGGATTTAGCGTCAAGTCCAACATTAAGGGTCAAGCAAATTGCTTTCTGCAAGCGCCAGCCCCGTTTTAGTTTTGAAATTGGCTCTAACCCTGCTGTTCATTTCCTCCGGTGTAATGCTCGCTTTCTGCCTGTGCAAATTTTCCAAGAGGTCCGCTTCCCACTGAATCTGAAAATCGATTCCGTCGATCACTTCGGGAGAATGATGGTGTCCCACGATAAAAGCGACTCTATCCACGACTTCATCTGGGTAGTCGCATTTTGTCAGCAACTGTCGGGCCACCGCGGGTCCCTCAAGTTCTTGGTACTTGGCCGACGCCGAACCATGTTTACGCACAGCCTCAACAGCCCCGATGTCGTGCAAAATAGCTGTGGCAGAGATGATATTTTGCATCTCTGCCGACACGCCTTCTCCTTTTGCGATTGTTTCGGCGTTGGCCAAAACCCTCATGGTGTGTTCCGCCCAAAAAGGGGTATCTCGGAAAACTTGTTTCATTTCGTCGACAAGTTTCTTCTTCTGCATGGTCTTTTTCCTCGCTTCTAACAATGCTTAATCTGCTACTGTTTGCAGCCTGCATCATCGTTTTCAGTAATTCTACCATTACGGCTGCTCACTACGGCCGCTCATTTCGATGAAGATATGTTCCCTAGCGCAGGCTTAACGGCACAATTCCGTCGACGACTCCGATGACTAAAGATGCGACCAGCGCCCCCACAAGCGACGCGTCTACTGAATTAGGTATAAGGTATTGCGAAACATAGATGATGACGGCGCCAAACACGAATGAGAAAAAACCTTTCCGCCCGGTCGACATTCTTCGCCCCGATAATTTTTGGGCGACGTAGCCCAACAGGGCTATGACAACCGCCGTTTTGACAGCTCCCCAAAAACCGAACACGACAAATCCAGGAATAACCCAGCCGCAAAAAAGGAGAACCAAGACCGAAATTGCCAGGGTCACTACAGCACGCAACACTGCACCCACCTCCCAGTTCTATATAGTCTGTAAGTGGGCCGGCAATTCCACAGTTGAAGGTTCAAACGGTGATTTCTTTCCATTTGCCGGTGTGAAACCGCCAACGGAATAGAAGGGACCTTACGATGAGGTCGGCTGACATGGCATACCACGCGCCGGGGAGTCCCAAGTTCATGTAAACCGCCAAAAGGTAAGTAAACACGACACGGATGCACCAGGAACTGGCGCCGGTTATGTACATGACCCACGCGGTATCACCCGCGCCCCTGAGCCCGCCGGACATGACGTGGTTTATCCCCATAAAGGGTAAAGCAGCCGCGATAATTCGGAGCACCGTGGCGCCCATGTGTGTGACTTCGGGATTGTCTAAGATGAAAAGGTGGATGACAAAGGGAGCTCCAAAAAAGAGAAGAACACCCCCAACCCCCATGGCTATGGCCGCCAGTTTTCTCGCTTTTATGGCAGATTGTTCTGCTTTGTGGTGGTCGCCAAACCCAAGGTATTGGCCTACCAAAGTGGTCGTAGCGGCACCGAAACTGAACCCGATAGTTAGGGTTATGGATTCTATCCTGATTGCGATTTGATGCGCAGCGTAAGCGTTTGTTCCAAGCCCCGAAATGGCTCTGGTGTAAAGGATCTGCGCGCACCTCAGCACCAACCTTTCGCCGGATGCGGGCATACCAATTCTCAGCACGGGTGCCAAGGCTTCTTTGTTCGGCTTGAAAGACCCCTTGAACCAGTCGCTTAGGGGATTTTTCATGCTTGTGGTCAGGATTATTGTAACAACCATTCCGCACAACCGGGCGAAAGCTGTGGCAAGTCCGGCTCCTGCGGCGCCCATTTGGGGAAATCCAAAGTTTCCCCCGATGAGAACATAGTTCCCGCATACGTTAACGATGTTCACAACGGTACCCACATACATAGGAAGGCGTGTGTTGCCGGCGCCTCGTAAAGCAGCGGCGAAAGTCATGGTGATGAATTCGAAAAACAGTGACATCCCTTTCCACCAAAAATACCCTATGCCTTGCGAAACCACATCGTCATCGGCGCCCATAAGCCGCAAGCTGGTGCCTGCGCCGGCTGACAGCAGGACAAACGCGATTATGCCTATTGCGGCAGCTACAAGTAATGATTGTCTCAGCGCTTCCTGGGCTTTATAAGATTGTCCGGCGCCTATTCTGCGCGCCACAACAGAAGTCGTTCCCACGCGTATGGCGTCAAAGAAGCTGGTCGCTATCATGGATATTTGGTTCGAAAGCCCTACAGCAGCCACAGAAGCGGCACCCACGCGGCCAACCATTGCCATGTCCGCGGCGTCAACGACGGATTGCAGCAATCGCTCAGCGATAAGAGGACCGGCTAAAATCCATAAGTTCTGTTCTATGGTGTGACCTACCAGGTCGAGGGTTCGCGCGCGGGCTTTGGGTGCGGCAGCCGGGGCGGTTGATTCGGTTTCCATACTATTCTTTTGTGCTTCGCCGGACTCACTGGGATGGGCCACTTTAACACCTTTTTCGTTTGAAATGTTTGGTCATTTCGCCCACCAAACCAATACGATCATATTAGTTCGTATGGAATAGTTCAACCTGGCAAATCACACAAAACCTGTAGAACACCTATGACATTTGTATACTGCTTTCTCAAACTAATATTTAGTGTTCGGTAGGAATTGAATGCTCCTTGGAGAACTTGAAAGGCAGAGGCTCCTTTTGGTCAATTAGACACTAGCTTACACAAAGCAGAAGGGAGTGAGCCTGGCAAAGGAGCCGCCCTTTCAATGAGTTTTCGCAAAGGGTAAGACCAGGGAAAAAATATGTCTGTGAACCCTAAGGTTACCTCGCCAGAGAAGTTCTTTGGATTTCAAATGGGCAGCGATTGCAAGATGGCCCGGTGGGACAAAATCGTAGAGTATTTTTATTTGTTAGAAAAAGAATCTGATTGCATTAAAGTAGAGGAAATGGGCAAGAGCACCGAGGGCCACCCGTTCTTGGTGGCTTATATTTCTTCCGCCAAAAACTTGTCTAACTTGGAGCACTACCGTCAAATAAACGGCAAAATAGCCGACCCCCGCGGTTTGACGGAAGATGCTGTAAAGAAGTTGGTGGCCGAAGGAAAGTCGGTTGTGTGCCAAACTATGAGTTTGCACGCCAACGAAATAGGCGGCACTCAAATGGCCCCCGAACTTGCGTACGATTTAATAGCCGATGAAACCGAAGACAACCTGTGTATTCTTGATAACGTGATTTTCCTTATGGTGCCGAGCTTCAACCCGGACGGCCAGGTCATGGTTACCGATTGGTACAACAAATGGCTCGGAACGGAATACGAAGGAACCGGGCTGCCATGGCTGTACCACAAGTACGCCGGGCACGACAACAATAGGGATGCGTTTGCCCTTAACTTAGTGGAATCCCAGTATGTGGCCAAACTCGTGTTTACTGATTGGCATCCCCAAGCCTACCAAGATCATCACCACATGGGGTCCAACGGGGCGCGCTTGTATCTTGCGCCTTATTCCGACGCAATCCGTCCCCATGCCGACCCGTTAGTTTGGCGGGAAGACTCGTGGTTTGGCGCGCACATGGCTTATACGCTCGAGCAACAGGGTAAAACAGGAATTTTGAATGGGGCCCAGTTCCCCGGTTGGGGCCATTACGGCTTCCATTGGCTTACTACTCACCACAACATAGCCGGTATGCTCACCGAGTCTGCCAGCGCAAAACTGGCGACGCCATTGTACATTCACCCCCATCAACTGAAGGGGGCAAGTCCCAAGACTATGCCCAACTACGAGCCCCAAACCAATTTCCCTCATCCGTGGCCCGGGGGATGGTGGAGGCTTCGGGATATAGTCGAACAACAGAAGATATCCGCTTGGGCCCTTTTGGATATATGCGCCAAATACCGGGAAAAGGTACTTTGGAATGCGTATCTCAAGGCCAAGCGTCAATCTGAGAGGGGAGCCGAGGGTAAGCCCGTGGCATACGCCATTACGCCTTGCCAGAACGATCCCCTGACGGCTTTGAAACTGGTAGATCTTATCCTTGCCCAGGGTGTCGAGGTTAAGGTTGTCCAAGAAGAATTCCAGGTTTCGGGCCGTGTTTACCCGAAAGGCACCTACATCGTTTCTTTGGATCAGCCCAAAATGGGCGTAATAAGAAACTTGTTGGGTCAGACTTTCTTCCCCGACACATATTGGACCCGAAACCCCGATGGCACTCCCATCATGTACGACACAGCTACCGACACCGTCGGAGAATTCATGGGCATTGAAGTTTTGCCAATAGAGTCTCAGTTCGACGCCAAGTTGGACGTTGTTACCCGAGTTCCCAGGCCTGTGGCCGAAATAACAGAAGGCGCTGGTTACACGTTTGATGTTAGACTCAATGATTCGTTCAGGGCTGTAAATCGCCTGATTGGCCACGGTATAAAAGTGTGGAAGACCGAAGGTGGATTCTTCGTGGAAGGAGGCGCCGAGATCAAGGGCGCTCTTGAAGAAATAACCCGTGAACTGGGAGTGGCGTTTAACGCTGTCTCGGAACCCCCCGCCGGGAAATCTCCTGTCAAAAACCTCAGGGTGGGCATGTATCAGCGTTATGGCGGGGGAAACATGGACGAAGGATGGACCAGGCTACTCCTGGAAAACTTCGAGTTTCCATATACCATCACCGATTCGGATATACAGTCGGGGAATCTTGGGAGCAAGTTCGATGTTTTGATTCTGCCCAGCGACCGTTCTCAGGCAATTTTAGGGGCCGATTCAGACAAGAAAGCTCCTGTCTTCCCTTGGCCCATGCCCCCGGTGCCCCCGGGTTATAAAAGCGGGATCGGCAAAGAAGGAGCTGAAGCCTTAAAGGACTTTGTTGAATCCGGCGGACGGTTGGTCGCGCTTGACGGCGCTTCCGATTTTGTCATAGAAACCCTTGACTTGAAGGTCAAAAACGTTGTAGCCAACGATACATGGAAGGATTTCTATTGCCACGGTTCCACTCTGCATGCCAAGGTAAACACCGAGCATCCGTTGGCCGCCGGGATGCCTGAAGACGCCCTTGTACTGAACATGGGGAGCCCAACCTTTCAGATCAATGAGGCGTTCTTATCAGAAAAGTACGAGATTATCGCCGAATATCCCAAACAGGACCTGCTGCAGAGCGGCTGGATTATAGGCGAATCCAAAATACTCGGCAAGCCGTGCATGCTTTCTGTCAAAGTGGGGGAGGGAGAGGCAATCCTGATAGGTTTCAGGACACAGTTCAGGTGCCAAACCCACGGCACGTTCAAGTTCCTGTTTAACTGCTTATATTAGCGGCAGTTGTTCTGTAGATTTGGCTTTGGGCCTGCGGGTTTCTACTGCGGGCCCCTTTTGATCGCTGCCGCGGCTTTGGCCAGAAGTCTCACATCTTCAAACGCGGTGGGGTGTTTTCGCGCGTCTCCCATGGCGTCGACTCCTCTAATCAGCGCGTCGCCCGAGTATTCCATGTCCAAAGCGTCAAACCAATACTTGACCGTTAGCACCGACCCCTGAAAGAGCTGAGCGCCGTTAGTGGCTCCGCACGATACAAAGTAGCCTCGACCAGGTGTCTTTCGCCATTTTTCTTTTTTTACATACTTCTTGTTAAAAAACAATTGGCATCTATCCACTAGGGCTTTGAGTTTAGCGGGCAACCCGTAAAAGTATACGGGGGCGCCAACTACAATGATGTCAGCTGAGGCCAGTTTGGGATAAAGGGCTTGCATATCGTCATCTTGTATACAGGGCCCTCGAAGGCAGGCGTCACATCCCAGGCAAGGCCGTATGTCCAAACGTCGCACGACAAGTCTTTCAACGTTAGGGGCATCTGGAGTAGTCGTGTTTTTGTCGGCGTGCTCCAAAAAGGAATCGACAAAAGCATCTAATAAAACAGATGTGTTTCCCGCTGTCCGCGGACTTCCGTAGATTACCAGCACATTCATAGTCATTTTCTCCCCATCCGCATAAACGACTTGATTCCTTATTCTATAACATAGCTTGGGCGGCGTTCCCGGTTTTGAATATTCCGGTTATATAATGCGTTTCGTAACAACGATGTTTATCCCGACCTTGACATATTCAATGTATCGTGTATATATTGACCACATGAGAAGGGATTATATGAATAATCTTAAACGCATTATTCGCGCATACCGCGATCTGCTGGGTATCTTATTTCCCCGCGCCCCTGTCATGGTGGTGTCGGTTTTTGTTGTTGCGTTCACTTTGGGGGGCCTGCAATTCCTCAGCGTTTCTGTGAACAGACGCGTGTTTGATATGGGGCTAGCCTTGGCCCGCGGCGAACTCACATTCGATGCTTACGTACCCTACGTAGCCATGTTTGTGGCTCTCGCCATAATCCCCGGCCTTCTAAACGATGTTTACATATACGGTTTTGTCGAGCCCAGAACTTTACTGATCTTGCGGACAACGTTTAAAGGGCGAATGCTCGAAAAACTGAGCCGCATGAAGTACGAGCACTTGGAAAACCGCGACACCGTTGAAATAATCGACAAAGCATATCATAGGGCGGAGAATTCGGCGCGTCACCTGTTTCCCATGTACGTTGCGAGTTTGCAAGGTCTGGTGTTTGGCATAGCCATCCTCGTTTATGTAGCGAGTATCAAATGGTGGATGATTTTGCCCATCGTAATCCCCGTTTTAGCCGAGACAATGTATGGGGCCAAGCTATCCGTCAACGTGTACGACGAGCTTGAGAGATATTGGGGCAAGGAGAGGGCGTACAAGACGCTTGGCGGCTATCTTCGAAACAGGGCCTATTTCGGTGAGCTGAAGCTGTTTAACTCAGCCAAACATTTGATCAATACCTACCGATCCCGGTTGAACGCAAGGAACAGGGAATACGAGAAATATTACTTCAAGCATTTGAGAAACAACTTTGTGGGGGACAACATAACCAAGATCGCCAAATTCGCAAACGCTGTTTTGGTGTTGCATCTTTTTTTAGCCAAACAAATCACCATCGGGACTTTCATTGCCTTATCGTCTGTCATGCTCTCCGGGGTTTTTGAGGGCTTTCTTTGGTTCGCTACGGTCTTTCGGTTCAGCTATTGGCACATCAATTTCTTCGATTTCTACAATACATATTTGGACTTGTCGGAAGACGACGAATCATGCACGTCCGCAAAGCCTGTTTCCACCCAAATCGAGTTTAAAGACGTTTGGTTCAGGTATCCGGGTACCGACAGGGATATTCTCAAAGGGATCTCTTTTACCGTACAAGACGGCGAAAAACTGTCGTTGGTCGGTGAAAATGGGGAAGGTAAATCGACTATCGTAAAACTGCTTTTGGGATTATTTAGCCCCGACAAAGGGGAAATATTGCTGGGCGGGGCGCCCCTTTCTTCTTATTCCCACAAAGCGCGCACTGGCATTTTTGGGCCGGTGTTTCAGGATTTTGTCAGGTACTCGATTTCGCTGAAAGAAAACATCGGTATGGGATCAATCGACAACGTAGGGGACGAAAAAGCTATTGAGGCTGCCGCCCGAAAAGGCAAGGTTGACGCTTTTCTTGGGCAGTTGAGTGAGGGCTACGATACTCTCTTGGGACGCGATTTCCAAGGGGGTATCGATTTATCCGGCGGCCAGTGGCAAAGAGTCGCCCTTGCCCGAGCCTTCATGGGAAACAAGCCCGTTCTTCTTCTGGATGAACCCACAAGCCAGTTGGACCCCATCGCCGAAAGTGAGCTGTACAGGGAGTTCGCTGAAATGGCACACGGCAAGACGTCAATCTTCATCACCCATAGACTGGCGTCAACTATGATAACCGATAGGATTTTGGTCATTCAAAACGGCGTGGTCGCTCAAGAGGGAACGCATTCTGAACTCATGACGGAAGGCGGCCTGTACGCAGACATGTTCGACGCTCAAAAGAAGTGGTATATCAAAACCCCGGTGACTGGGGGTGTGAGGGTTGGTTGAGGCAGATGTTTTGAAAGAACGTAAGGGCACGCTGAAGCACCTGTGGCGGCTTTTTGTCTACGTCTTTAGCTCGGCGAAGGGTATCTGCGCCATTTTCATTTCCCTCACGGTTCTGCTTAGCCTGTTGCGTCCCGTTTTGGCCTTCTTCTGGGGGCGTTATATAGACTTGGCGTCTTCGCACCTTTCCGGTAAAACCGCGCTTCCCATGGTGGGCCTTCTGGCCGCGTACTATGCCGTGGGCTTCATCTGTCACCTCATAGAGCGTTACACCACGCCGGGCAGAGAGACCATAGAAGGGCTCGACATTGTCCAGATGAACCGTTTGCAGGAATTGTTCCACTCCCGCCTGTTCGAGAAAATCGCTTCCTTAACGCCCGAGTATATGGAGATTCCCAAAATCAACGACCTCATAAACCGCGTGTTTGATTTCTCCAAAGAAGATTCTTCGGGCTTGAACCGAGAAGTAATGGTGATGGGCTACAACGTGGTCGCCAAAGTGGTGAGCGTTTTGGGCATAGGCGCCACTTTGTGGGTCATACATCCGGTGTTGGCTATTATCGTGTTTATCGCGCCGATTCCCACCATATATACGACTTACGCAGGAAGCAAACTGCAGTTCAAACTCGTCAAAGATAATTCCGGGTTAAGACGGGAGTTTGGCTATTACGAAACCCTCATGTTGGGGCCGGCCGCAAAAGAGATAAAGTCCTTGGGGCTCCATGGCTTCTTTTTAGAAAAATGGAAGCGGTTAAACGATGAATACGCCAAAAGGGAAAAAGACACACAAATCCGAAAGGCCTGGCTGCAAGTCTTGTCCAACAGCATATCGGCCACAGCGTTGGCGGGCAGCAACGTCCTGGCTATAGTCCTTATGACACAAGGCCGTATCAGCTTAGGCCAGCTTGGAAGCGTCATGGTGCTTGTGGGCGCGCTTATTTCGGATACGTCCATCTTGTTCACCTCGGCGGCCACATTCATCTCCAAGAAAAACGAGGCCGGAGTATTCTTCGATCTCATGGATCTTCAAGAACAACCCGAAGCCGGCGCGGTAATCTCAGATGTACGGTTTATCGAGGCCGACGGTATTCGGTATCGTTACCCTTTGACCGATCGGTTTGTGTTGGACGGGGTGAGCATCACTATAAATGAAGGAGAAAAGGTGGCTTTTGTTGGCGAAAATGGCGCCGGGAAAACGACTTTTGTGAAAATACTTAGCGGGATGCTGCCTCCCAGCGAAGGGGCACTTCGGATAAACGGTATCAATTCCGGCGATATTGCGCCTTCCGCAAGGTACGCGGCCACTTCGGCGGTATTTCAAGAACCTGCTCGGTACAATACGTTTACTGTGTCCGACAATGTCCACCTTGGGGATCCAAACAAAGAACTAGACGAAAGCGCGATTCTTACCGCGCTGGACTCTGCGGGTTTTGACGGGCCCTCGGTAGATACCCTGCTTGGCAAAGATTTGGGCGGCACCGATTTGTCCGGCGGCCAGTGGCAGAAGCTCGCTATTGCCAGAGGATGGTATCGAAACCGCTTATTCATTATTCTGGATGAGCCTACCTCGAATCTGGACCCACTTTCCGAAGCCAACATTTTCAAAGGGTATATTGACTTGTCACGGGACCGAACGGTTATAATGGTGACTCACCGTATAAGCATAGCGTCCTTGTGCGATAGGGTGGTAGTGTTTAAGGACGGCAGAATTGTAGAAGATGGTACACACGATTCGCTTATTGGGTTGGATGGAGAGTACGCCCGTTTGCACAAAGAACAGGCACATTGGTACGATAGGTAAAGGCGAATCGCTGTTGACCTGTGCCAACCGTTTTTGCTAGAATGGTTCGTGCGGCGCGGGAGGCCGGGTCGCACTTTGGCAGGAGTGCGGGTGTAGCTCAATGGTAGAGCTCCAGCCTTCCAAGCTGGTGGCGTGGGTTCGATTCCCATCACCCGCTCCAGCGCGCCTGTAGCTCAGGGGATAGAGCACCTGCCTTCTAAGCAGGGAGTCGCAGGTTCGATTCCTGCCAGGCGCGCCAAAAATGGTAACAGTTTTGTGGTGGATGTAGCTCAGTTGGTCAGAGCACCAGGTTGTGGCCCTGGGGGTCGCGGGTTCAAGTCCCGTCATTCACCCCAATTTTGATAGAAAGTTTGATTTTGCGCCCGTAGCTCAATGGATAGAGTTGCAGACTTCGGATCTGAAGGTTGCAGGTTCGACTCCTGCCGGGCGCGCCATTAGTGGGGCGTAGCCAAGCGGTAAGGCATCGGCCTTTGGAGCCGACATTCGTAGGTTCGAATCCTGCCGCCCCAGCCAAGTGGGCCATTAGCTCAGGGGTAGAGCACCCGCCTTTTAAGCGGGGTGTCGATGGTTCGAATCCATCATGGCCCACCAGTTTCATTTAAAGCATAGGTTTCATAGCATCGGCTTTATGACGCAGGCTTTGTTGCACAGGTTGTATGCGCGAGGGTGTCGGAATCGGCAGACGAGCTGGACTTAGGATCCAGTGCCCCTATAAGGCGTGGGGGTTCAAATCCCCCTCCTCGCACCATAAATCCCATAGCGTGGCTCACCACCTAACGAACCTACATGACGCAATCGACGATCCTGTATTCCCCAGTATTATCGTTATTACTGATGTCCGCATGCCCGGCAAACGGCTTCAGCGCCACGTTAACAACGCGGATCATAAGCTGGGTAATGATACTGGTGAGATGAAGGAGAACGCCGAATCAAACCTGAATAAATCCCCGATTGAATTTGAGACGGCTTTCGAAAGGGCTATTGCTGTTAGCTGATAATAGCATCGCCAATTTGGCGGCAAGGGTATGCTGAATTGAATGGGGGGTACAACCATGCCATTTGTCATTGTCCGCCGGGACATCACAAAAATAAAAGTGGACGCTATTGTCAACGCCTCAAATACAGAATTACAAATGGGCGGTGGTGTTTGTGGAGCCATATTCAGGGCTGCGGGGGCGTCACTACTCCAGGCCGCCTGTGATAAACTCGCCCCCATTAAGACGGGTGAAGTGGCCATAACTCCGGGATTCGGCCTGCCTGCTAAATTTGTTATCCATGCGGCAGGTCCCGTCTATCGACAATGGAACAAAGAGCAGAACGAGCAGCATCTCCGTGCCGCCTATACAAACTCGTTGAAAAGTGCCGTTGAAAACAATTGTGAAACCATCGCATTTCCGCTAATTTCAAGCGGCATATACGGCTACCCAAAAGATGAGGCTCTTCGGGTGGCTACTTCGGCAATTCAGGATTTTCTTACAGATCATGACCTCGATGTGACACTTTCAGTGTTTGATAAATCGGCATTCACTGTCAGCCGTGAACTGCTACGGGCAGTTGAAAGCTACATTGATGAGCATTATTTTGAGACCCACGAAATCAGTCACATGAGACTGCCTGAAGCGGGGCGAGACGCCTTATCCGAAGCGGGTAGGGCTGTCATCAGACGTAACGGGCCTGTTCTTGGGGAGATGTTATCCCCACGCGTCACTCCGCCGGCTTTATTAGATGATTTGGTCGATAACCTTGATGAGCCTTTTTCGCGGATGCTTCTGCGCCAGATTGATGCCAAGGGTATGACGGATGTGGCGGTCTACAAACGTGCCAACCTTGACCGAAAATTGTTTTCTAAGATTAGAAATAACGAAGGCTATATGCCCAGTAAGCGTACTGCCATCGCTCTCGCTGTAGCACTTGAATTGTCACTCGACGAAACCGATAGGTTTTTGGAACGGGCGGGTTATGCTCTTTCCCACGCTGCAAAGTTTGATGTTATCGTTGAGTATTTTATTGCCAACGGCAAGCACGATATTTTCGAGATAAACAAAGTGCTCTTCCAATACGACCAGCCGCTGTTGGGGGGACAAAATTAGTCGCTTTTGAAGCGACCATGCATCCTGCGAAAATCGTTATCCTTAAGCCGCAATAAGCTTAAGGAGGACACCTCAATGAAAAAGGGATTAACAGAACTGGTATTTATACTGGACAAAAGCGGCTCAATGGGCGGTTTGGAAGCTGATACCATTGGAGGATACAACTCAATGCTCGCAAAGCAACAAGCTGTCCAGGGCGAATGCCGTATTACAACTGTCTTGTTCGATAACAATTACGAACTGCTCCACGACCGCATTGACCTTCAAGCGGTTAGCGCAATCACAGAAAAGGAGTATCAAGTTGGCGGCTCAACTGCGCTTCTTGACGCAATCGGCAGAACAATCCATAAGATTGGGAATGCCCAAAAGCATACTGCTGATGGCTATCGTGCCGAGAAAGTGATGTTCGTTATTATCACAGACGGCGAAGAGAACTCTAGCCGGGAATTCTCGGCCGAAAAGGTAAAAGCACAGATTGAGCTGCAAAAAACAAAATATGGCTGGGAGTTTATTTTTCTTGGCGCAAATATCGACGCAGTGGAAACCGCAGGTCATTTTGGGATTGCTCCCGACAGAGCGGTTGACTACCTTGCTGATAGCGAAGGCACAAGATTAAGCTATATGGTAATGTCGCACATTGTAGCTAGATTCCGCGAAGCAGGAACGCTTGGTAAGGATTGCTTTGACGAAATTCGCAAGGATATGAAACGGCGAGGGGGGCGCAAATAGTGCCGGTAGCGGTGGTTGGCGACACCGTAGGCTCGCCCCGTGAGTTGCATGACATCAAAGCAAAAGGTTTTCGATGAAAACCCGCTCCTCGCACCACAAATTCACTACCTGTCAAAGGAGCCCAAACGACATGAAAGTTGCATTGGCAGTCCCCAACATATCGGCAGATGCGTGCGCCAATCATGAGTTGGTTCAGCGCATGATTACAGAATCTTCGCGTAATGGGGCAGAACTTATTTTATTCCCCGAAGCTGTGTTTTCCGGGCTCACCAATAACGATGTGTACGCGCATGACATAGAATTGGCAATGTCAGTCGACGATACCCGAATCGAAAAACTGTGCGAAACAGCTCGTGACGAAAAAATGTGGGTGTGTTTTGGTTTTCTCGAAAACTATGAAGGATGCATCTATGACAGCGCGTTACTAGTGAGTCCCGCCGGTGAAAAAGTCATTCACTACAGGCGCATAAATCCTCAATGGCGGGCCAGGAATCTGCCTTCCGAGCAGTATGCGGAGGGAAAAATGATACCCACCGCCGTCACCCCGTTGGGTAAGACCGCTATCCTCATTTGTGGTGACCTATTCGATGCCGACGTAATCTTCTTACTGCGCCAGGAAAAACCGCAATTGCTCCTTTTTCCGTTTGCGCGTTGTTTTCCCGACGACATAAAAAATGAACAAGCAGAATGGGATACAGTGGAAATACACGCCTACGCTGCCCAAGTCAAACTCACGACGGCAGATTTGACAATGATGACTAATTATTTGGCCGACAGAAGTTTGGACGGAGGAGCCTTCGGCGGGGCTTTTGTAATGGACAGGCACGGCACCGTTCTTGCGTCCCTCCCGCTCAGGCAAGAAGGTATATTGTATTTTGATGTCGCAGATGAATCTCAACACATAATGTAGCGGCTTCAAATTGCTAATATCACCTTCCTGCCACTGCTCCTCATGCCCCTCACACCCCGATGCCTAAGTCTTGAGTGTTTTCAACCACAACCCCCGACCGGCGACCCAAGTTCGGGGGAAAACCCCCTAGATGGTGATTGCACATAGTACAGAAACCCCCGAAGTGGCAAGCCAAGCTAGGGGAAAATCCCTTAGACGGTGGCCCAAGTTCGGGGAAAAACCCCTAGGTGGCTCAGATATCTGTGGAGAAAACCCCCAAGTAACACCCGAATTGGGGGAAAATTGCCTAGATGGCGGCTGCACATAGTGCAAAAATCCCCCAGGTGGCAACCCGAATTCAGGGAAAAACCCCTAGGTAGCCCTGGCATCTACGGAGAAAACCCCCAAGTAATACCCGAATTAGGGGAAAAACCACTAGATGCCGATTGCACTTAGTCCCAAAATCACCTAGGTAGCTTCGCGTTCCCGGCTGGTTCTCCGCCCACCCGCAAGAAATCCCCCAAACACCAACGTTCCCCTGATTACACTAGGCGATAAATTGCCCTTTCTTCCAAACTATGTCTAAAATAACCTTGGTTCGAGAAAACATGTTTGACGCGCGCTTTATTCCATCTGTGAAAACCCCGGACATACGAAAGGAGAATGATCGCCAAATGGCATTCAAGATTACAAACGAATTTCCCCACGAGATTCTGAGCGAAACCCAAGGCCCCTTCATTTCGCTTTATCAACCCACCCATAGGCACAGACCCGATAACCTGCAGGACATCACCAGGTTCAAAAACCTCACACGCGACATAGAGTCCTCCCTCAAGGAAGGTTACACGAAGAGGGAAATCGGCCCCATACTGGAACCGTTCTACGCTTTGTCGCAAGACAGACTGTTTTGGAATACGGTATTAGACGGTTTGGTCATATTGGCCACAAAAAGCGGGGGAATAATCTATAAGCTCAAAAGGCCGGTAAAAGAACTGGCGGTTGTTGCGGACAGCTTTCACATTAAGCCGCTAATACGGGTGTTTCAGTCGGCAGACCGTTATCAGGTGCTGGGCCTCAGCCGCACTGGGTTTGCCCTTTATGAGGGGAACAGGTATGGGCTCGACGAAATAGAACTGGGTTCCGGCGTTGCCCGCACTGCGGAGGAAGCGCTTGGAACGGACTACAGTGAGAAATATTTCACCCGGGGCAGCTATGCCGGGGTTGAGGGTAGCGGCACATTTCACGGACACGGGGGAAAAAAGGAAGAAAGGCAAAAGTACACCGAGAGTTTCTTTAGATATGTAGACAAATTTGTTTTAGACAACTATTCGAAACCATCGAAACTGCCGCTAATGTTGATAGCGTTGCCTGAGCACCATGGGGTTTTTCAAAGCATAAGCCGTAACCCTTTTCTTATGAAGGACGGCGTCAAGACAGGTTTCGACGCGCTCACCATAGAAACATTGGAAAAGAATGTTTGGGAAAAAGTCGAACCTTTCTATCTTGCCAAAACCAAAACCCTTGTGGATGATTTTGAACTGGCCAAAGCAAAGCTTTTGGCGTCGGACGAGCTGGCTTCCATCGCGCGGGCGGCGCAGGACAAAAAGGTCGCCACAATCATGATCGAATCGGACAAAATTATCCCCGGAAAGGTTGATCCTGCCACAGGCGAGATTGGAGAAGGGCGCCTGGAGCACCCGGAGTACGATGATGTGCTCGATGATTTGGCCGAGATGGTTTTCAACAGCAAGGGCAATGTGGTAGTTTTGCCCAAAGACAGAATGCCGTCGGCAACCGGGGCTGCTGCCATTTTCAGATATTGAACCAGATATTGAACCAAATACTGAATTGGAACCCAAATAGGTAAGGGATTTAGGGGGAACTGCAATGTGTGACACTTTGTGTGCGTTGCCCGATTGGTCTGTGCCAGGGCACACTCTGATTGCGAAGAACAGTGACCGTGACCCAAACGAACCCCATGTGATACGGCACCTGGGCCCCAAGGTACACGCAAGAGATGAGCGCGTTCGTTGTACTTACATTGAAGTTCCCCAGGTCTTAAGAACCCACGAAGTGCTGCTCCTGAAACCCGATTGGATTTGGGGCGCTGAAATGGGCGTAAACGAATATGGCGTCGCTATCGGTAACGAGGCGGTTTTTACGAAAGCAAAGAAACAAAAAACCGGCCTTACAGGTATGGACCTGTTGCGTCTTGCTTTGGAACGCGCCGATACCGCGGAAATGGCTGTCCAGGTAATTACAGAATTGCTGATATCCCACGGCCAGGGCGGGAATTGCGGATACTCCAAGGATTTTCGCTATGACAATGGGTTTTTGGTGGCCGATCCAAAAAGCGCTTTCGTGCTGGAAACCTCCGGCCGGAAGTTCGCGGTAGCGCCAGTGACAAGAAAGGCAGCCATATCGAATAGGCTTAGCATAGGTACGGAACACACCCGCCGCGGAGGAATAGACGAAGGCGTGGATTTTGCGCGAAGCTTCACCGAACCGGTATTCAGTCACTTCGCCCGCGGCGCGGACCGCCGTGCCCACACGCAGAGCGGCCTGGAAACGGGGCCCATGAGCGTTCCGCAAATGATAGGAATTCTTAGATCTCACAGCCCGAAACTTGAAGGACGAGAGTTTAGCCGCAGTGATGTTGGCAGCGTGTGCATGCATGCCGGGGGCTTAATCGGCGACCACACCACCGGAAGCTTCGTTGCCGTACTCCGCCAAAATTCCCCCGTCACAGTTTGGGCGACAGGGGCATCAACCCCGTGTATTGCCGCCTTCAAACCGGCATTTTTCCACACCGTAGGCCCTGTACAGCCCGACGATGAAAAGGGGCGCCTGTATTGGCTGAAACGGGAAAGACTACATCGTGCGGTTTTGGCAGGGCACGTAGACGTGGAACATCTTCGAGCCCGCCGCGATGAACTCGAAAAGTCGTGGCAAGATGAAGAAGCCAACCTGTTCGCTAAAGGCAAAACAAGCCCGGAAGAACTGCA